>CAZJTP010000205.1:0-7828 GCA_964548955.1 uncultured Phycisphaeraceae bacterium | reverse complement strand
ATTTTAACATCTCCCGGCCCTGTCTTGCATTGCAGACGGCTGATCTGTTACGCTGCCGTTAGTCGAGGACGACGACCCTTGGTTCGCGCCGCCCACAGCACCTTCTCGTAGAGTCGTTCGCGGAAGCCCGGCAGACCGGCGAAGCCGCCGCTTTGGGATTTGTCCACGTAGTCGAAGGCGCCCTTTTGAGGAGCTTCAAAGGTGATCCTCGCGCCGGCCTGCGTGAGCGTGGAGACCATCACAAAGGCGACGGGGGCTTTGCCGACGACCCGCTCGAGCACACCGATGCCGTTGAGCCTGGGCATTTCCACGTCAAGGGTGACGACATCGGGCTTCAGAGAGGCGATCTTTTGAAGCGCCTCGACCCCGTCCTTTGCAAATCCCACAACTTCGATTTGCGGATGTTGCTGCAGCGCGCTACGGAGAATCGTCCTGACGAGCGTGCTGTCATCAACGATCAGCGTTCTTATCTTTCGTCCTGCCACAGCCGTCTTGCCTCGAAGTCCAACGGAGCGGTAGCAAAACCTACGACCTCCCGGTTGGCAAGCAGACCGTGCAGATGCCAACAGTTGTCACCGGCTGATCTGATCCGCCTGAGGTTATCGGATGGTATAGGGTCCGCCCGACACAGGCTCCTCGTCTATTCTCGGGTGATGTGGCTGCTCAATGAAGGTTTCATCGGCGGCCTACGGATAAGGATTTGCCTACCAGAGTCCCAAAACATTCGTCGACATTCCCGCGCAGCGCGACTCCAAGACAGACGAGTCGGGAGGCCTCGTAGCGAGTGTATGACGGCGTGCTACCACTCGCGGGTTCCGGGTGCTCGGTAGTGACTTACCGACCGGTGCCGGCGATGTTCCGCGCGGATAAAATCATCTCCACGGCTTGCGCCGCGGTGAACCGCTCCAGGTTGATGAGCAGGTCGTATCGCGTGGGGTCGGCGACATCGACGCCGAAGTGATGGCGGATGAACTCGGCTTGCTCTTGCTCAAGGCGTTTGACCTCCGCGCGCGACTGGTCTTGCGCCATGCCATGCCGCTTGGCGAAGGTCTCAACGCACACCTCAAACGGAGCCACGAGTCTGACTCTAAAGCCAACGGTCTTCGGCAGTATCAGATCGGCGCCCCGGCCAAGGAAGATCCCGTGTCCCTGACGCGCCAATGACAGGATGGTTTCAGTGAGACGATTGAAGTAGTCGTTCTTCACGAACTCCGGCTGCATCAGGGCGCGGAGGTTTTCCTCGTACCAACTGAGGTCCCGCTCATCCATCGAGGCGTAGACCTGGCGGCGCAGGTCGTCGTCGCCGGCCATGACGTCCAGGATCTCCTTGTCGAAGACGGGCCACCCAAGCTTCTCGCCGAGCATGGCAGCCACTTCCTGCCCCCAGGCGCCGGTGCGGCGCGACAAGGAGATAAAATCCTCGACGTCCTTGCGTTGCGGCGCCTGCACACCAAGGCGCTGCGCCCGGGCGAGTTCCCAGTTCCGCATCTGCCGTTCCACCAGTTTGGCGGTGGCGGGATCGCGTGACGATCTTCCGGCGTGCATGTGACACCTCCGTGGGGTCGTTCCTATAACCCGTCTTCCCTGATGGATAGTCGTCTTTTATCAGATGTTGCGGCGTAGCCCGACGCCCAACGTCGGGCGGATCGTGCGCATGTATCCAGGACATGCATATGGTCGACGCGCTCAAATATGCCGACAACCGCGCAAACACGTAGATTCATGCTACCCTACGTAGGACGGATACTCAACATTGCTCTGCCCTGTCCATTATGTCGGCGTTACTGACGGCGCGGGTGAGAGTTTTGGCTCCGGCTTCGTCTCGGATTTCGGTTCGTCGTAGGCCTGGGCCCGACGCGAATAGTCCTGATAGCGCTGCGTGGCGGCCTTTTGCGCCTGATCCAACAGTGCCGACGCCCGCTCCGGCTGACTATTCATCAGCATCCTGAAGCGATTCTCCATTTCAACGTAGGTCTTAAGCGGAATCTTCGGAGCCCGCGAATCGAGCTGGAACGGATTGAGACCCTTTGCCGCCCGGCGAGGATCGAAGCGATACAAAGGCCAATGACCCGATTGCACCGCCGCCTTTTGATTATCCATGCCCGACCGCATGTTGATCCCGTGCGCGATGCAGTGACAGTAACAGATGAGCAGCGAGGGACCGTCGAAACTCTCCGCCTCCACGAACGCCTTGACCGTGTGGGCGTCGTTCGCGCCCATCGCCACCTGGGCGACGTAGGCGTTTCCGTAGCCCGTGGCCATCAGGCCCAGGTCCTTTTTCTCCGATTCCTTGCCCGCTGCGGCGAACTTGGCGACCGCCCCGCGCGGTGTGGCTTTGGACATCTGCCCGCCGGTGTTCGAATAGACCTCGGTGTCGAGCACGAGGATGTTGACGTTGCGGCCGGAGGCGAGCACGTGATCAAGCCCGCCATAGCCGATGTCATACGCCCAGCCGTCACCGCCGAAGGACCACACGCTCCGTTTGATCAGGTTGTCGGCGATGCTCAGGAGATTGGCACTCTCGGGTGTTTTGACGTTTTGGAGCTTCATCTTCAGTTGTGCGACACGCTCCCGTTGCGCCGCGATCCCAGCCTCATCCGACTCGTCCGCGTTCACGATCGCTTCCGCCAGATCGCGCCCGATCTGATCGGCGAGCTTTTCGAGCAGCTCACACGCGAAGGCGCGATGCTTGTCGATGGTCAAGCGGAAGCCTAGACCGAACTCCGCGCTGTCCTCGAACAGGGAGTTGGACCATGTCGGCCCGTGACCATCTCGATTTTGGGCCCAGGGCGTTGTGGGGAGGTTCCCACCGTAGATCGACGAGCAGCCGGTCGCGTTCGCGATGATCGCGCGGTCGCCGAACAACTGGCTTATCAGTTTCACGTACGGCGTTTCACCGCAGCCGGCGCACGCGCCGGAGTACTCAAACAGCGGCCTGAGCAATTGGGAACCTTTGACCGTCGCGGTTTTTAGTTTCGTCCGATCAAACTCCGGAAGCTCGAGGAAGAATTCGTAATTCTCACGCTCGGTCTCCCGGATCGGGGGCTGTGGGGCCATGTTGATCGCCTTGCGATCCGCCTCGCGTTTGTTCTTCGCCGGGCATGCCTCTACACATGCGCCGCAACCCGTGCAGTCTTCCGGGGCGATCTGAATCGTAAACCGCATCCCCTTAAACTCGGATCCTTTGGCCTCCACCGACTTGAATGTCGACGGTGCACTGTCCAAACATGACGGAGGATAGGCGGCGGGCCGAATAGCCGCGTGCGGGCAGACCAGCGAACACTTGCAGCATTGCACACACGTCTCGGGATCCCAAACCGGTATCTCCAGGGCGATATTCCGCTTCTCCCAACGAGTCGTATACGTCGGAAAAGTCCCATCAACCGGCATCGCGCTTACCGGCAGATCATCTCCTTCGCCTGCAATAATCCGGGCCGTAACGTTCTTCACGAACTCCGGGGCCTCCTCGGCCACCACCGGCGGCCGGTGGCGTTGGCTTGTCACTTTATCCGGCACGTCGACCTCGAACAAATTGGCAAGCGTTTGGTCCACGGCGGCGAAGTTCTGCTTGACCACCGCCTCGCCCTTGGGGCCGTAAGTCTTGCGGATGGCGCCTTTGATCTTCTCAATCGCCTCGTCGCGGGGCAAAACGCCGGAGATGGCGAAGAAGCACGTCTGCATGATCGTGTTGATCCGCGTGCCCATGCCGGTGTCGCGCGCCACCTTGTACGCGTCGATCACGTAGAACTTCATCCGTCGGTCGACGATCGCCTGTTGCACCTCGCGCGGCAACGTATCCCACACCTTGTCCGCGGGCTTCTGCGTGTTCAGCAGAAACGTTGCACCCGGTACCGCCCGGGAGAGCATCTCATACTTGTCGATGAATTGTTGCTGGTGACACGCGATGAAATTGGCCTCTTGGACCAGGTAGGTCGATCGAATCGGATGCTTGCCGAAGCGGAGGTGTGACACCGTGATCGATCCGGCTTTTCTTGAGTCGTACACGAAATAACCCTGGGTGAAGTCGTCCGTCTCTTCGCCGATGATTTTGATCGTGTTCTTGTTCGCGCCGACCGTCCCGTCGGCACCAAGGCCGAAGAAGATAGCCCGGACGGCCTCTTGATCCTCCGTCGTGAATTTCGGGTCGTAGTCGATCGAGTTGCCGGTGACGTCGTCGAGGACACCGACGGCGAAGTGGTTCTTCGGATTGTCTTTGAGCATCTCGTCGAAGACTCCCTTGACCATCGCCGGAGTGAACTCCTTCGACGAGAGGCCGTAGCGCCCGCCGATCACGCACGGCGGCGCGGCGAAACGATTGCCTGATTGCGCGGCATGCTCCGCCAGCACGGCAATGATATCTTGGTAGAGAGGCTCCCCGACGGCACCGGGCTCCTTGGTACGATCGAGGGTGACGATGTACTTGGTCGTCGCGGGTAGAGTCTCGATAAAACGTTTGCCGTCAAACGGGCGGAACAGACGCACCTTCACAAGACCGACCTTCTCGCCCGCCTCGTTTAAGTACTCAACGGCCTCGTGGGCGGCCTCGGCGCCGGAGGCCATCATGACGATCACGCGCTCGGCGCTGGGGTCGCCGATGTAGTCGAACAGGTGGTACGAGCGCCCGACGACCTTCGCAAACCGGTCCATGGTCTTCTGAACGATGTCCGGGCAGGCGGCATAGTAAGGGTTGATGGCCTCGCGCGCCTGGAAGAAGACGTCTGGGTTCTGTGCAGTCCCGCGCAGAACAGGCTTCTCGGGATTCATCGCCCGGGCACGGTGGTCGAAGACCAGCTTGTCATCGATCATCGCGCGGAAATCGTCGTCGGTGAGCTGCTCGATCTTGTTCACCTCGTGGGAGCTGCGGAATCCGTCGAAGAAATGGACGAACGGAATGCGGGCCTCCAGTGTAGCCGCGTGCGCGATCGTTGCTAAATCCATGATCTCCTGGATGCTGCCGGACGCCAGCAGGGCGAAGCCCGTGGACCGTACGGCGGTAATGTCACTATGATCCCCAAAGATCGACAGTGCGTGGGTGGCCACCGTGCGGGCGGACACGTGAAAAACGGTCGGCGTTAGCTCACCGGCGATTTTGAACATGTTGGGGATCATCAGCAGCAAACCCTGCGAAGCGGTGAACGTCGTGCACAGTGCCCCGGTCTGCAATGCGCCGTGCACGGCTGCCGACGCACCCCCCTCGCTTTGCATCTCCGTGACGCTAGGCACCGTGCCCCAGATGTTGGGCTGCCCGCCGGCGGACCATTCGTCCGCCCACTCGCCCATCGAGGAGCTGGGTGTGATCGGGTAGATCGCGATGACCTCGCTCATCCGATGCGCGACGTAAGCCGCAGCTTGATTGCCGTCGATAGTAACTTTTGGCCTGACCATGGTTTGTGATCCTCGGTTGGGTTCCTCGGTCAATCGTTTCGTTCGTTATCCTGCGTGGCTGCTCGATCATCCCGACCGGGATGACGACCCCGGCATTGCGGCATGGGTGTGGATACACCGATGCCATCCATCGTCCCGGCCCGGAAGGCTGTATAGCAAAAGGTGTTCCAAAAACTGATACGGATCATCGGTGCGGTGGTCCGAAAAGGCTGTTTGCATCGATTATCGACATTATATGGACTCCACCTCCGAAGCGGCTGTGGACGTTAACACCCACTCTGCGCGATCTGCCCCACCACCGACCGGAGAGCGATTCCGGCAACCACCGATGATTGGGATCTCGAAGACTACAGCAGCCCGAGCTTCTCGAGCCGGTACCGAAAGGCGTCACGGCTTAAGTGCAGCAGTTTGGCAGCCTGAGTCTGATTGTTGCTGGTCCGCGCGAGCGCCTGTCGAATCAGCTTGTTTTCGAGTTCACGAAGCTCAATACCGCCGGGCGGGAGCACGATCCCGCTGGCGTCCGAGCCCGCAACCGTCTGGTCCACTCTCCCAAGGATGATGTCGTCGGCTCCCAACGTCTCACCCTTGCACAACAGGACGGCGCGCTCGAGGACGTTACGCAACTCTCGCACGTTCCCCGGCCAGGTATACCCGTACAGCTTCTTGTACGCCTCGTCATCAATCTCCGTGATGGGTTTGCGAAACTCCTTGGAAAACCCGGTCACAAAATGCTGCGTGAGCAGCTTCAGGTCGTCGCCACGGTCTCTTAGCGGTGGCAGGTAGATCGGGATTACGTTCAGGCGAAACATCAGATCGCTCCGAAACGTGCCCCAAACGATGGCCTGTTCGATGTCGCGGTTGGTCGCGGCGATGATACGGACGTCAACCGAGATCTCCTTAGTCCCGCCCACCCGCCGGAACGTGCGTTCTTCCAAGAACCGCAGAAGTTTCGCCTGAAGACCCTGCGGCATGTCGCCGACCTCGTCAAGGAAGATCGTCCCGCCGTCGGCCAGCTCGAAAAGCCCTTTCTTCGCGGTCTTGGCATCGGTGAACGCACCCTTCTCGTGACCGAACAGCTCGCTTTCCAGCAGCGTCTCCGACAACGCGGTACAGGTGATGTTCATAAACGGCCACGGCGCCCGGTCCGAGTTGTAGTGGATCACCCGGGCGACCAGGTCCTTGCCCGTCCCCGAGTCGCCGCGGAGGAACACCGTTGACGCGCTGCTCTTGGCCACGCGGTCGATTACCTCGAACAGCTCCAACATGCAGTCGGCCTGCCCGATAATCCGATCTACCCCGTATTCATGGTGGACATGCCTTCGCAGCTCCCGGACCTCCCGGCGCAGCTTCGTGGTTTCCAACGCCTTGTCAGCCGTGCGGAGGACATTGTCCATGTCGAACGGTTTGGTGATGTAGTCATACGCACCGAGCTTGATCGCATCGACGGCACTTTCGATGCTGGAAAACGCCGTCATCATGATTACAACCACATCGCCGTCCGTCTCGCGCACGGTGCGGAGGATATCAAGCCCCGTCGTGTCCGGCAGCTTGTAATCGAGCATAATCAGGTCGTAGACGCCGGTGTCCAGTGCCTTTAGCGCGTCATCGCCATTCTCGACCTCCGTGACGTGATACCCCCGTGCCTCGAACTTCTGCCGCAACGACCAGCGGATCAGCTTTTCATCCTCGATGACCAGAACCCGCACGGTCATGACGTCACCACCCGGTCATCGCCCCCGTTGCATCGAGGCAGGGTTACGGTGCACGTGGTGCCCTTCCCGACCGCGCTCTCCAGATCGATGTCACCACCGTGGACTTCGACGATCCTGCGGCAGATGGACAGACCCAAGCCCGTACCCTTCGCCTTGGTCGTAAAGAACGGTTCAAATGCCCTGTCACGAATTTCCTGGGGCATCCCCCTTCCCTCGTCTTTGACAATCAGTCTGACACGGCTTGTGTTGCCTGCAATCCCCAGGTGAATCACCCCGCCCTCATCCGACGCGTGAGCCGCGTTCAGAATCAGGTTAATAAGCAGTTGCTCGATCTGCGCGTCATCGGCGCTGACAATCGTACTTGTCCGAACATTGCCGTACTCGATCTGCACACCCTGCAACGCCGGCTCTTCTCGCAGGATCGTCAAGACACGCGTGACGACCTCGTCCAGCGCGACCCGCGTCACTCGCGGCGGCGTGGGCCGGGCATACTGCAACAAGTCTTTGACGGTTGCATCCAGCCGGTTGATCTGCCCAAGGATCTCGGTCACGATCGGTTGATGTGGATCGTCGGACGCCATGGCATCCCGAATGATCTGAATGGCCCCACTGATGCCGGCCAGCGGATTCTTGATCTCGTGGGCCAATGACGCTGCGAGCTGACCGATTTCGGCCAGGTGCTCGGCCCGTGTCAGCTTCTCCTCCACCACGCTCCGTTCAGACCTTCGGAT
>CAZJTP010000204.1:0-7830 GCA_964548955.1 uncultured Phycisphaeraceae bacterium | reverse complement strand
ATACGCGGCACTTTGATGACCCTTGAGCGCCTTGTTCCGTTGCTGGAGGGAGACGAGGCAGTAGCCTTCAAAGAGGGGCTCGGCGAACAGCCGCTCCGCCCTATCAATAACCCATTGGGGTTTCGTGTTGTAGGCCCGTTTGGCGCGCTCCGAGCTAAACAGGTAGACCTTGCCGTCACGGATGTCGAACACCTCAGGGTCCGACGGAAGCCAGTTGCCATACGGACCACCAAGAGCGGTTGTGCATACGGCGCCGAACCGCGGAAGGAATTTTTCGGGATCGGCGTCGAACTTCTCCCTGGCCTCGGTACTGGAGAGATAATAGGTCTCCCCGCCATAGGTCGACTCGTACGCGGGATTACCCTTGACGGCACTTCCCAGAAGCAGGTACGCAGCCGGGCAGTACCCCCGAAGGGCGGGCTCGCGTTTCCGCTCTTTCGCAGCCGGCTCGGGTTTCGGCTCTTTCGCCGTCTGCTTGGGCTCGGGTGATTTCTGGGCGGGTTCGGATTTTGGTGATGTCGCGGCTGGTTTTGGCCTGGGCGATTCTCCCATCGGCTTCTGCTCCTGCCCTCGAACCGACACCGCACCTGCCACAAAGATGCCCGCCACCAGTAACGTCAGTCGCATGACACCACGGTCAAACCCTCGCCTTGCATTCATCTCGAATCCTCCCAACCTGACCTTCGTTGATGACATCACGGTGAATATCTATCGGCCCATTGGCCGTGTTCCCTTGCGATATCACCGGAACCGGGGCATTCCTCGTATGCACGATCATAGAGGCGGTATCAACACCGAATCAAGATAATGACGCAGGGCGGTCGTCTGCCGCAACGGCTGTTACACCGGTCGTACCTTGCGGACGGGGAGATTCGGCTCACCCCGCAACATGTCCGGCAGATGCCGGCGCAGAAACGCCTCACCGGCCCAACTCGTGTGGCCGCCGTAGTGCCCGTCCCGCCTAAGTGTCGGTGACCAGGGAATCTCCGAGACTCGCTCGTACGCACGAACGTCTTCGGGAGGGATTCCTGTAGGGATACGAAAGCCAACCTTCCCGGCCGCCGCGAGGTAACGGCGGTCGATCGTGCCGAAGATTCGCGTACCCAACCCTAGAATCCAGATGTCGCGTCGGCTGATAAGCGCATAGCAGCGCTGGACTGCTCGAAGCGCCGGACCCAGGTTATACGTGGGTGACAGGGCGGGACAGGCCAGAATGAGCGTGTCGATGATCCGGCGCCCGCGCAGTTGCTCACACGCGAAGGTGGCGATCCCCGCTCCACCGCTGAATGCCATAAGGTGCATGACCGACCGAGGATGGGCCCGTCGAAATGTGAGCAGCTTGCGGGCTAGTCTGGCACTCATCACCCGGTTGCGACGCAGCCACATCAGATCGGTCCAAATCTCGCCCACCAGACCGTACTGCCACGTAAACAGCACCGTGCCGAGCTCATCACCCTCCTTGCGCAACGCCCGCCGGACTATCAGGGGTGCGACCTGAAGCCCGCCGACGCCGTCCAGCAAGAACAACGCCTCCCGGTCAACCGCTCCGGTGACTTCCGGCAAACCGAAGCGCGCACGCTCATCCGCATAGGCCGTGACCAGTCTGATACGTTCAACGAAAACACCCATCAAGGAAAACGCCTACGATGACTTTTGGGTGAGCCTTTGAAACACTTCCGATCGCCGGAGCGACTCCAAGAAGCGTACCTCTGAAATGCCCATCTCGAACCGGCAGACGGCAGGCATCGGGCACCAGGTGCAGGGCGAAAACGTGCCCAGCCGATACGGATTCACCGCGACGTTCCCATCCAAAATGCCATCGGCGAGCTCTCCCAACTTGGCGCGCGTGTGGTCGAGCAAGGCCCGAAACGAATCGGCATCGGCCGCATCGCTTTCGTTGATATGACCGACGCTGCCGTCCTTCTTGCGAAACAGACTGTACTCCTCCGACCAACCTGTATCCGTCGAGGCGTCGAGCGCGGTGAACTTGTCCGCCAGCAGCAGCCCCCGAGGCCGATACGTCCCGCCCAGGGCCTCGTCACGAGCAATGAAAAGATCGGGATGATCGACGGTATGATATTGTGACGACAAGCTGACATAAAGCGCGCCGATCGGTCGCACTCTTCGACCGGCCAGCGTTTGCCCCTCCTCAGCCAGTACAAGCAGATACGCCAGCAGTTGCAACGACAGGCCGTGGTAAACCTCACCCAAGCTCAGACGCTTCTCGTGTGTGCGCTTGTAGTCGATGACGATGCCCAAGAGTTCGTCGCCGAGCTCCACGAGGTCCACGCGGTCGATGTAGCCGCGAAGCAGGACGCGCCGCCCTCCCGGCGTCGAGAGTTCCATGGCGGGCAAGCTACGCGGCCGATCAAATCCGAACGGGAGTTCCGTCGCCCGCGGCCTAGCCTTACCGGACCTGGATAGGTTCCGCTGTGATCGAATCACCCGCGCCAGGTCGGACGCCGAGCGACGCAGCCGATATGCGCTGCGCGCATCGGACAAAACGCCGCTTGCCGGCAATCTTGTCGCCACTCGAGTGCAGCTTTCATGCAGACCGTCAAGGAGCTCGCTGTCGCTGAGCCGGTCAAATCCCTCCCCGCGCTTCGAGAGCGTGCCGACAAAGTCTTCGAGGATCGCGTGATGCACCTGCCCCACATCGACGGGTTCCAGCGTCGCCTCCGCCCGCTCATGCAGGCGAAGCACGTACCGGGCAAAACGCTGAAACGGGCAGGCGGCGTGGATTTCCAGTTCCGAGACGCTAGTCCGCAGCGGCCCGTGGTACAGCCGCTCGATCGACGTCGGTGAAATGCGAGCATCACGATGCTCATCGAGCGATATCAGTGCTCTACGCGAGGCACCGTCTTGTGCCAGGCTTGTTCGGGTCGAGTCGTACAGCTCGTTCCATCGCCCGCGGGTTGTCGGATCGTCCCGGTCCCGCGTTGGGCGTGATCGAAACTCCATAGCCAACCGCCGCGTCAGATCGCGCGTTGACAGGATGTCCCACGTCTCGCGCGACCGCGTCGGATCGCCGATGGGCGTGGGTGTAAGATCGGGGCAGGCGGCACACAGTGTTTCGACATAGGGCGATGCCCGCAACGCCTTGCCGTCATTGTCCGCCGCCGCATAGGTCACCACCAGCACTTCACTCGGACGGGTCAGGGCTACATAGACGAGTAGGGACTCGTCCAGCATGCGTTCGCGAGACGCTGCCCTGACGCGCACACCGGCATCCTGCAACGCCGCGCGGTCGTCATCGTTGAGAATCGAGTCCTCGGTGAGCTGCTTGGGGAAGACCCCGTCGTTGAAGCCGAGAACGACTGCGGCCTTGATGTCGGGATGGCGACTCCGTTCGATCGAACCGACAAGTACCTGGTCGACCATCGGCGGAACGAGCCCGAGCGTCAGATCGGATAGCCCCGCCTCCAGGACGTCGCCCAGTTCCCGAATCGTCAATCCGACGCCGGCAAAGGCGAAGGTGAGGTCATCCAGAAATGACATCGTGTCGCGCCACACCTGTCGATGTTCCTCAGCCTGGTCGAGTTCGCCGTTGGCTTCGGCCTCCTTGGCCCAGTGCCGGAGGGTCTGACCTACGTTAAGCCGATCGAACCAGTCGATGATCGCGGACACCCAGGCGGCCCCATCGTGAGACCGCGGCGGCGACGCAAACGCCAACCAGACGTCCAGGCACTCTCGAAATGTTCGTCGGGTGGCGTTGATTCGCACCAGTGCTTCCGCCTCGCAAGGCTCCAGCCGGTCATCGGGCGTGGAGAAGGACGGGTGGGTTTGAAACAGCCAGTCCTCACCACGCCACGCTTCAAAACCCGCGATACCATGAGCGAACAGATAGTTCTCAAGCTCATCGCCCGCCTCGATGGTAATGGGTAGCAGACCTGTTTTGATCACCAGGCGCACGGATTCGAGCGACATCGCATCGGCAGCTACGGCGGTACCCGCCCGAAGCAGCTCCACCAGCGGATGATGGGCGACGGGCCTGCGGCGATCGATAAAAAACGGCACTCCGCGCGCTCTCAGCGCTTCGCTGAGCAGGTCGTGATAAGGCTCCAGGTCGCGCACGATGATGGCGATATCACGATAGCGGTAGTGCGCGCTGGGGTCCTGCACCCAGCGATAGACGCGCGACACCGCATAGTCCACCTCGATCCGGCGTGACGGCAGCTCGACGAGTTCGACACCGAACGGCGGCACTTCGCAACCGGGTGTCGAAGACTCCGGAGGACTGAACAACGAACGCTCCAACACGGCAAGTGCACTTTCAACACGAAATCGCGGTGTCTGACGATCGAGCACCAGTGGATCTTCCACGTCCAAACCGGCACGGATGAATCGGTCACGGAGATCCAGATACGTTGCGGATGTCCTGGCGAAGAGCCGCGCGGCCTTACGGGCTGATATGCTCCCAGGCGGCGCATCACAAAGGGAGGGATCCATCATCACTGTGATGTCAATGTGTTGACACAGTTTCGCCAGCGCGAGCAGCGTCAGCGCCTCCTGCCCGCTGAGTGAGGCAAACCCGTCCACCCAAAGCATCGCCCCGTCAAGCCAATTGCATCGAGGCAACAACTCGCGGGCGACCTGCAGGTGCTGGGACGGATCGAGGCGGTCGGCCCCCAGGTAATCAAGATAGGCTTCGTAGATGAGTTGCAGATCGTGGAGCTTGGCAGCCTGAGCCGGATCATCACCCGACGGCGCGGCGTCCGCACATTCCCGATCAGCCACACTTACCAGTGCCTCCGGCTCAACGGCTTCCTGTATCAACTCCGCGACGGTCGCGCTGATCTTCTCGATAAACCCGCCCATCCGTCCGGGTGATGCGCCTTGCCCGGCCGCACGCCGGTAGTACCGCAACTGCTCGGACCGCCCGGCCATAAGATGTCGCAGAATCATCGCACGAGCGGGCTCGGTCAGCGCGCGACGGACGGGACCACCCGCCGACTCGAGCACACGGTAGGCCAATCGCTGGAAGGAAACGACCTCGGCCCGGTGCGCGGCGAGTACATCACCGGTCGAGGCGGGAGAGCGCGATCCACCGTCGATGGAGAGGATCGCCCGCTCCATCTGCAAGCTCGCTTGCTCGGGTACGAGGAGAAGGAGCCGCGGGTCGTCAATCGGATCTTCCCGCAAGTGTTCTCTAATGGCTTCAAGGCAGTGGCGCGTTTTGCCGCTGCCCGCCCGGCCTATGATGAAGCGAACCGCCATGATGAACTTGTGGTATCACATGGCCATCGGCCGGTCAATCAAGTGAGATGCGGGTGTGTCACGGGCTTGCGTAGGCGCTCGATCGCCTCTGCCCGGTTCATGTCAACGCCGTCCGATGCGGCTAACCAGAACAGGTTAGGTGCAGTTACCGACGGCGGTCGTTGCTGTGACATTTCATCAACTCACACATTGCTGACACCGAGACCAAACGGGGTGGCTACTTTCATTGCAAAACGCTGGGATCACTGCTAGCATACTTGCTGTCTGTATTAACTGCGTGAAAGGAGTCCACATGGCAACGCGACAACGGAAGGTCGAACGACATCGTGCGAAGCGCCATAAGAAGCAGCGCGACAGACAAGTGTTTACACTACGTCACAAGCAGCGCCTTGCAAGCGATGCACACCCGATTCACGCCTGCGTGGTCAATCGGAATTGGCGCGAGGCCGGAGAAGCTACGATCCTGATGGCCAGAGAAGTTGCCGCGGGTCATGTCAGCATGGCGGCGTTTCTTGTCGACATCTGGGCCATGGGTCTGAAGGATGCTTGGGGGCGTACGGATATCCCCGCCAGCAAATTCGACGAGAGCGTGGCACGTCTCGACGAACAACTGGAGAAATGCTCCTTAAATCTCGGGACTGCCAGACATCTGGTCTATGGAGGCATCCAGCTCGCGCGCGATCTGGGATTTCGCCTCCCGCGGCGGTATGAACGTTGGACCGCACTTCTCGGCACACTGCCCGAGGGTGAATCACCCGATATGAGCATATTCCTCTGTGGCGGAAAGATCCGTCTGATCTGCAGCTATCAGGACCTTAAGGCGAGGATCATCGGTACGACACCTGAGAAGTTCCTCAACCGGCCTGACGTGGAATTCATCATGGGTGATGATGATTTCACGCTTGTCGACGATGACGATGACGAATTCAATGACATGGTGACGGAGCTGGTGCAAAAAATGCTCGATCGTGCCAGGCAGTGGTGCTTCGCCAACGGCCAGGTGCCACACCCGTTGCTCTCCGAGGTGATCAGCGCGTCTTTGGAGGCCATCATCCAGGGCACTCCACCCGACATTGATCCCGAAAACGATATCATTGAAGCGTTGTCGGATGAGCAGCAGGAGGAAGTCATGCGGCAGACGGCTTCATTCCTATCGGCCTCGTTTGCTCACGATCCCGATGGGCTGAGCACAGCCATGGAGCAGTTTGACGGTTTCATGCACTCGATGGCTTCATCCCAGGGATTAGCAGACGTGTTCGGTCTTGGCGAGGACTGAATCTCGATTCTCTCGTAAAATCCCCTCTCGTTTTCGCTTGGTGGCGCGGAACGTGCTCAGTTTCCGGTGGTGTCGGAACGACATCATACCTGTCAAGGATGGATGCTGAGACTATTGTTCGACAGTTGGGTTTTGCAAGTTCTTCCAGAATCGAAGCTTACATCAGCGCGCAGACGCCTTGGCACTACAGGGGTATCTCGTTGGGGGATTGCCAGCTACGCCCGGGCGCTCTTGTCCTACTCCGTGTGCACTGTAGGTCCCAACGCGACGCCCGCAGCTTGCAACGCTTTGTCCGCGTCACCGCGTGTCTGACAGCGAATGATGAACGGTTGACCGGAACATTCGACTATCACATCCTCCAAAACATCCAAATCGTCCTTCAGGCGGGCTCATTCCAAGGGCAGCCACGCTCAGTCAGCCTTGATTGCAGCTCCTGAAACAGCACCAACGCTAGATTAGTTTCTGTTTTTGTGTTGTGAGCCGTTTCCATCCAGGTCACTTCTATCCGGTTACCGTGTCAAAACCTGTCCGATTTGTCCAAATATCCTTGAGCGCAGCGCGAAAATCGCTATGAAAGACAGCGCGTTCTGGAGCTGTTAACCACGAGATGGACCGATTTGACCCGAGACAGCTTCCTGATTCCCGTACGGCGTGCAGAGCGCGCATTACCTCGATAGAACCGGAGTAAAGACATGGTGTTTTCAGGTGGAAGGACAAGACGCGTTTCGTTTTCGGCGGTTTGCTGTCTGGGCTTGCTGTTGTCGCCGGTCTTGGTGCTGGGTGGGGAGGGCAAAGACCTGACCGGCTACTGGAAGGGCGCGATCAAACTGCCGAATATGGAACTCGACATCATCGTCGATTTCGAACAAAAAGACGACGCCTGGCAAGGCAAGATCACGATCCCGTTGCAGAACGCGAATGATTTGGCCCTTGCGAATATCGTGGTCGAAGACGCAAAGGTTGCCTTCAACATGCCTGGCGTCCCTGGTGATCCCAAGTTCAACGGCAAATTCTCCGAGGACGGACAGAGAATCACCGGCGACTTCACGCAGTCAGGCCAGACGTTTCCGTTTGCAATCGAGCAGGCGGAGCGACGCGGCCCCACGGCAATTGAGTCGTTGGAGGGATTCGATGATTTCCTTGAACAGGCGATCAAGTCCTGGAACACACCCGGACTTGCGATTGGGATCGTTGTGGATGACGAAGTGGTTTATGCCAAGGGCTTTGGTCTGCGCGACATCGAGAACAAGCTGCCGGTCACGCCGAAGACACTCTTTGCGATCGGTTCGTCCACCAAGGCGTTTACCACGTTTCTGCTCGGCTTACTCGTCGATGAG
>CAZJTP010000203.1:0-7866 GCA_964548955.1 uncultured Phycisphaeraceae bacterium | reverse complement strand
CCCCGATTGGACCGATTGGAGATTGGACAGCTGAAGACGCGTCGTGGGCCGATTCAAACAAAAACGCTGACAATAGGTTACACTGCCACCATGGTTCGCCCGGGTGAAATTGAGCATGCCAAGGTCATCTTTGATCGAGGCGAGGACGTTTGGCACTGGGGGACGAATGCGGGCCGGCAGCGGGCCCAACGTCGCGCGAAGATGCTCATAGAGGCGGCGGGGATCGGCTCGCAAAGTCGCGTATTGGAGCTTGGCTGCGGCACGGGCATCTTCACAAGTCTGTTGGCCCAAACTGGGAGCGACATCGTGGCGGTGGACATATCACCCGTGCTCCTGGATCAGGCGGTTGCCAAGCCGATTGTCAAACCGATTGAGTGGCGGGTTACATTCCGGATCGAGGACGCGGAGCGAATGACGTTCGAGGATGCGTCGTTCGATGTCGTTGTCGGTTCGAGCATTCTCCATCATCTGGACGTGGAGCAGGCGATTGGGGAAATCTACCGGGTGCTCCGGGCGGGGGGGCGAATGGCGTTTGGCGAGCCGAACATGATGAACCCCCAGATCGTGGTCGAGAGGAGCACACCCGCCATACGGCGGCGGATGGGCGTCAGTCCGAAAGAGACGGCCTTCTTCCGTTGGAAGTTGTCCAGCTTACTCTGCGACGCGGGCTTTAGCGATGTCTGCGTCAAGCCCCATGATTTCCTGCATCCTGCCGTGCCTGGGCCGTTGGTCCCATTTGTTCAACGCGTAGGCGCGATCCTTGAGCGCGTGCCTCTCGTACGTGAGATCGCCGGCTCATTACTGATCAGTGCCCGGCGGCCGTAACTCTTCGCGGAGTGGCGCCGGTCGCGCGAGCAGAAGCCGTGGTGCTTCGTGGCGTACGCGAAGAGCCGGTGCAGCGTTTGGCGCATGCTGTTGGCCGGAATCGCGCGGAATCCGCGGAATTGGGGGACACCATACTCATTTGGTCTGCCGGGTGCCCGGCCTCATCGGCAAGGCGCGGAGGTGAGGGCGCATCACTTCATTCGAGGTGACTGGCGTCGAGGTCAATACACGCGTGGTGTCAAGCAGATGACGGAAGGTGGATACTCCCAAGCAGACCTCTGAAGCCATCATCGAGGGCTTCTCCGACGAAGACTGCATGGTCCAGGCGGACGTGGAGTTTAACACCGGGTACCGCGCGGACATCCTGTTTCGCTACACGGACACCAACAATCACTACGGCCTGCAAATCAACCACACTCCGGTTGCCATCGCCGGGTTCTACAAGGTGGACGACGGCGTCCTGGACACGTGGTCCGGCTGCTACTACACGACCGGCGAGCCCATGGCCGTCAAGATCAAGGTCAATGGGTCGAGCCTGAAGGTGCCTGCCCTTGACTCACCGCCTCTCCTTGAGATGACATATTGAAGTCATCTCAAGGGAAGGATCGCGGAGCGATCGCGGGCTTACGCCCGCAGCGTCGTGTCAAGGGTGCGATCAACGGGTCGCTGTGTAAATCGATCACCGACAGCACCCATGCGGAAGGTGGGGTGGCTTTGCAAGGTGAGGAATCGAGGTATGACAACCTCGAGATCGGCTACGACGACAACGACGATGTGGACACGACCGACCGGAAAACTCTGCAAATCTTCGGGGCTTTCAACCGAAACAATCCCCGGAACGATGGATCTCATGCAACAGCAAGGTAGATTGCAGTAGGTACCTTCGTGATATCACGGTAGGTTTCAATGAATGGCGAATGATGAATAGCGAATAACAAAGAACGATAACTCCGCAAACATCTTCGCTATTTGCTATTTGCCATTCAACACTTCCTCTTCGCCGACGATTCGCAGTGCCTCGTGGGCGGCTTCGATTGTCCGGTCGATCTCCTCGTCCGTATGGGCGGCGGAGACGAATATACAGGAAAGTGGGGAAGGTGGCAGGAGAACGCCGTGGTCGAGCATGACTTGGTGGTAACCGGCGAACCGTGCGGTATCACATCGCCGGGTTGACGCCCCGTGTACGATGCGTTCGTTGGAGAAGACCATTCCTAAGATGCTGGCGACGCGTGTGAGTTGCATGGGGATGCCTGCCGCCGCCGCCGCCGCACGCAGGCCTTCGTCAAGCCGGGCGGCCTTTTCCTCCAACGCTTCGTAGAAACCCGGCTCGCCAAGCGCCTGCAGCGTAACGATTCCGGCGGCCATGGCTAGCAGGTTTCCAGAGGCAGGGCTGATGAGCCGCCGCATGGGGCTTGACACTTCAACGCTGTTGTTCATGTCGGCGAGTTTCATTACCTCTTTGCACCCACCGAAGGCCGCAATCGGCAGCCCGCCGCCGATGATCGGTCCGAGCAGAATAAGGTCCGGTGACACGCCGTAGAGCGTTGTTGCTCCGCCGGATGCGATCCGGACGCCGGTGAGCGTCTCGTCAAAGACAAGCAGCGCGCCGTGTGTATCGCATAAAGCGCGCAAGGCTTTCAATAATCCTCGCGCCGGTTGTATGAGTCCCGTACTGACGCCGGGCGGTTCAACTACAACAGCGGCGATGGTTGCGCCCTGCTCGCGAAAGAGCCGCTCGACGGCTTCGATGTTGTTATAGGGTGGGGTGAGCGGTGAGAGGGATTCACCGCTGTCCTGGAACGGCGGTCCGTAAACGGTGGAATGGAGAGCGTATCCATCGAACGTCACGATCCAATCACGCCCCGTTGTTTGGTGCGCCAGCGCGATGGCACTCCGCAACGCATCGGCGGGCGTGTCGACAAGGCGCAACATGTCAATAGATGGGAAGCGTCCCACGATGAGTTCGACAAGGCGTACTTCGGTTTCCGATGGCGCCCCGAATCCGCATCCCTTGGAGGCGGCTTTGCCAATCGCGGCGACGACGCGTTCGTCCGCGTGGCCAAGAATGAGCGTACCGTGCGCGCCTGCGTAGTCTATGTACTTATTCCCGTCGACGTCGGTGAGCGTGGCATCCTTTCCCTTGATGAAAACCGGCGGTGGGCTCGTCAGCATCGGAGTGTAATGCTGTCCATGCCAGCCGGAAAACGCCGGCAACAAACCGCCGGGCATGAGGGCGGAGGCCGTCTTGGCCAGGATTTTGGATTTCGCGACTGTCCGTCTTGTTTCCATTGTTCTAGCGGTCACAGCCAAGTCTCGCAAAGCTCCCACATGAACCCGATCGGTCGTCCCTGCCGTTTCGTCGCGATCCGATCGGATCGGGCTCGCGGAGTTGCTAAGCATATCCCCTGGGGCGAGAATCCGCATGGAGTCTCAGGTCTCAAATTGCCAAAAAGATCGGCTGTCGAGTAGATCTGACTTTAGCTCTCAACGGATGTCAATCCCTCTGGAAGCTGCCTCAGAGCCCCGAAAATCCGAAAAAACGTTGAAAAGTCGGAACGTCAGAAAGTCAAAACAGGAAAAACGCAGTTGGTGCGGCATCGACGAGCAGTGGCCGCTTTCGTGCGCATGGGCGTCTGTGGCTGGTCCTAATCCGTGAACCATCGGCTGGTGCGCGCACCTGCACGGCGTTTGCAGTAATCCGTGCGGGCTGTGTCGTAAGCAGCTTGCAGGCAAAGTGCAGATCATTGAGCCTCCAGGCAGGCACACGATCACCATCGAGGCCGCAGCCTCGTGCCCGGCAGCTCCATGGAAACACTTCCCTGGCCAAGCCGTGGTGTGCGTCTTGTACCGCCACGCCGGAATTCGTACGTCGGAAATTGGAAGCCTCATGTTCGGCGGTGACGGGCGCACGCCGGAAATAGAACTTGTTCGGCTCGCGATTCCGAGAAGGGTATACACGCAGAGCCACATCGACTACATCGTCGAGGCGGTGTTGGAAGTCCATACGTAACGTGTTACACTAAAACCGTTGGTGATCGCAGAGGCGCAGCAGCAGCTACGTCATTTCACTGCCCGGTTGAAGGAGATCGACGCCTGAGTCCTGAGTATTGGAGCTGATGCGTCATGTCCACTTTTCGCATGATCGAGTTGCCGGAGCATCGGCGGCAGTTGCTTCAACTGGCGCGTGAGACCGCGGAACGGTTGCTGGGAACGGTGGAGGAGACCGCCCCGCAGAAACCTGCGATTGAAGGCCGATTCGGTGGGGCGTTCGTCACCTTCTGGAAGGGCGAGACTCTGCGCGGTTGCGTTGGGACATTCACGGCCACGCACGACATCGCCCGAACGATTCGGGAAGTCACGCGGTCGTCTCTCAATGACTCGCGGTTCGCCGCCAACCCCATCACCGCGGCTGAGTTGGGGGAACTCGAGATCGAGATTTCGATTCTCTCAGATCCTGTGCCCACCGACGATCCAAAATCGCTGGTGCCCGGTGAACACGGGATCATCGTTCAGAGGGGTGCGCGGTCGGGATGCTTCCTGCCGAAAGTCGCCGCCGAACGGGACTGGTCAGCCGAAACCTTCCTGTCCAACTGTTGCACGATGAAGGCGGGTCTAGCGGCTGACGCGTGGAAGGAAGCCGGCACGGAAGTGCTGCTGTTTGAGGCGGAGGTGTTCTCCGAATCACAGATGGCGTAGTGGCGGACGTCTTCTCACACTTTGGGAACGTGACCATGGAACAGAGCCGTATCCAAGCAGTGGACCACGTGAATCTTGAAGCCCCAATAGGGCCCAAGGAGGATTATCAGTGGTTTTACAGGGAAGTCGCGCAGCTAGAGGAGGTTGCGTGCGAGGAGGCCGGCCCATCTCAGGTGTGTTTCAAATCGGGACAGATCGAGCTGCGGATTCACTTCGTGTCCACCCCCCACATTGACCCTTTGCCATTACGGGTAACGATCGCCGTCCCCTCGCTGAGCGAGGCCATCGAGCGGCTGGAGGAGCGGCGGGTGCCCTTTACGCGTTTGACGGGTATTATGCTCTCGGATCGCCGCTTACAAACCCACGATCCGGCCGGGAACCGAGTTGAGCTCAAGCAGCTTTCGCGCGAGGGTCCATTCTGACGGTGTCTGGGACCCGGTACCTGCCGGTGCGAAAAATCCCAGAGAGGGGGGTGACAACGTCGTAGAAGGCGTGTATCATACCTGGGTCCTGCAGGAATGAACGTCCTGTTGCGGTCTGTCCTACCATCGTGTAGACTCCGTTTGCTACTGTACCCGGCAGGCATCATCACGCTGGGTTTTTTCAAGCAGATCGAGTGTAACGCGGGCTGCGCTCTCGGGGATTATTGCGACGAAATCGCGGCATGACGGCGGTGTTCGTCGGTTTCGAGTGGTTGCTTGTGGTGTTTAGCACCCGATGGGCGTGGTGGACTGGTCGCGGGGTCGGCTGTTGTAGGACACCACGGCGCAAACGAATTGTCGCGAGCCCACCCGAAATCCAAAACGCCGATCATCGGTCTTACCGGTGGGATCGGGGCTGGGAAAACCTCGGTCGCAAGGATCCTTGCGTCGCTCGGTGCCGCCGTTATTGACCTTGACCGGCTCGCTCATGAGGAACTGGGCGCGCCTGAGGTCATCGTGACTTTGCGGCGGTGGTGGGGCGGGAACGTCTTTTCACCAGACGGGCGGGAGGATCGTCAGGCGATCGCGGCGATCGTATTTGAGAATCCGGGCGAGCTTACCCGGTTGGAGAACCTGCTTTACCCGAGGCTTGTCCTACGGTGCAAGAAACTCGTCGCGGCATACATCGCCGATCCGGCAATCAGGGCGGTTGTGCTGGACGCGCCGAAGCTTCTCGAGGCTGGACTGGATGAGCTGTGTGATGAACTGGTTTTTGTGGAGGCTGCTTGGTCGGTCCGTGTCCAACGAGTGAAAAGGTCCCGCGGCTGGACGGAGGAAGAGTTGGGGCGTCGGGAAAATCTTCAAAATCCTCTGGACATGAAGAAGGCAAGTGCCGATCATGTAGTGATAAACCATTCCGGCATCGACGCATTACGGTCGCAGGTTAAGCGGGTTTTTTCTTCGATGCTGGCTTCCTACGCATAAGTGCGTTCGAGGCGACTCTCCGAACCGCTTTCGATAACCTTTGTTGTAGAACTACGAGTTCAGACCATTTAGCCGGTCTTGTGTGACCAGGCCCATGTCCTATTCAGGAGGATGATTTCATGGCGAAAGCCACTACTGGCAAAACACGAAATTCCAGGAAAAGAACGTCGACGGTGAGCGAGGCGGAAAACGCCAAGGTCAAGCCTGCCGCATCCGATCCCGCCCCGGTTGCCGAAACCTTCGCCGCGGGGATCGTGGATGCGGAGGAGGAGGCTCCTCCCGGTCCGATCGACGCCGAGACTCACGCCCGGTATGAGAAGATCAAGAAGGGGGAGATCCACATCACCGAACTGCAGCGTATGACCGTCCAGGAGCTGCATGACGTCGCCAAGAAGGAGGAACTTGAAGACTACACGGGTCTCAAGAAACAGGATCTGATTTTCAAGATCCTCAAGGAGCGTATCAACCGCAACGGATTGATGTACGGGGAGGGTGTGCTGGAGATTCTTCCGGACGGATTCGGGTTCCTGCGGAGCCCGGAGTACAACTACCTGCCGTGCCCGGATGACATCTACATCAGCCCGTCGCAAATCCGTCGGTTCGGCCTGAGAAACGGGCACATTGTCGCGGGTCAGATCAGACCCCCCAAGGAATCCGAGCGATACTTCGCCCTGCTGCGGGTCGAGGCGATCAACTTCGATGACCCGAACATGGTCACGGAGAAGACGAACTTCGAGGACTTGACCGTTCTGCATCCGGACCGGCGGTTTATCCTTGAAACCACTCCGGAAGAGGTGAACATGCGCATCATCGATATTGTGACCCCCATCGGCATGGGGCAGCGCATGCTTATCGTCGCTCCGCCGCGGACCGGCAAGACCGTATTGCTTCGCAAGATTGCCAATGCCGTCGCCGCCAACAGCCCCGACGTATACGTGTTCGTTCTGTTGATTGATGAACGCCCGGAAGAAGTTACCGAGATGCAGCGGCAGACCACGGCCGAGGTCATCAGCTCCACCTTCGACGAGCCCGCATCGCGGCACGTGCAAGTGGCTGAGATGGTGATCGAGAAGGCAAAGCGGCTTGTGGAATACGGGCGCGACGTGGTGATTCTGCTTGACTCCATTACGCGTCTGGCCAGGGCATACAACACCGAGGCGCCCCATTCCGGCAAGATCCTCTCAGGTGGTATCGACGCCAACGCGCTGCAGCCGCCGAAACGATTCTTCGGTGCCGCCCGTAATATGGAGGAGGGTGGGTCGCTGACGATCATCGGCACTGCCCTTGTAGACACCGGCTCGAAGATGGACGAGGTGATCTTCGAGGAGTTCAAGGGCACGGGCAACAGCGAACTGCATCTGGATCGCCGGCTGGTGGATCGGCGCGTCTGGCCCGCCATAGACGTGGCTGGGTCCGGAACCCGCAAGGAGGAACTGCTGCTTGACCCGAAGGAGCTGGAGCTGGTTTACCGTCTGCGACGCGTGCTGTCGGATATGAACGTCGTGGAGGCGATCGAGCTGCTGCGGGCTCAACTCCAGAAGGTTCGCACGAACGCGGAGTTTCTGATGACCATGAACCTTTCCTAAGAGCCTATGCGCCAGTAGGCCTGGTTTTTGGGTGCCACTGGCGGCTTGTCCGCCAGTGCACCGGCAGGCAAGCTGCCCGAGGCGGACTACTGAGATAGGCTCTAACATCAGCGAGGCGCAACGGTGCCTCCCATCGAGGGAGACGCTAAGATGGAGGTCAGGATCGAGTATTGCGGGGAGTGAAACTACTATCCCAAAGCCGCCGGTCTGGCGGAAGCGATCAAGAAAAAGTACAACGTCGACACGAAGCTGATCGAGGGTTACGGCGGCGTGTTCGACGTCCACATGGATGGCACCCGAATCTGGAGCAAGCACAGTACCGGCCGGTTCCCCGAGCATCGCGAGGTGCTGGA
>CAZJTP010000202.1:0-7903 GCA_964548955.1 uncultured Phycisphaeraceae bacterium | reverse complement strand
GCGATCGCGAAGGTCAAGAAGCAAGCTGGCGTCCGCACCGCGGTGGTGCGGGCGGAGGGGAGGGTGTTTCTTGCCGGTTCGGACGTCGAGGAGATCGCAAACTACGGTCCGAACGATGCGCGGGAATACGGCTCGCTCGGGCAGGGTGTACTGAATGATCTTGCGGCACTGCCGTCGATCACGGTAGCTGCAATCCACGGGGCTGCGATGGGCGGCGGGCTGGAGCTGGCGGTGGCGTGCGACTTTCGAATCGCGGTGAAATCGGCGAAGCTCGGCCTGCCGGAGGCCTCACTCGGTTTGATTCCCGCTTGGGGCGGAATTCCGCGTTTGACGAAGCTTGTGGGTCCATCACGGGCGAAGAAGCTGTACTTAAGTGCCATGACGGTGTCGGCGGAGGACGGCGCCGCATTCGGGCTGGTGGATGAGGTAGTCAATTCAGCGGAGGATTTGGGGCCACGGGTGGCGGCGTTTTGCAGGTTGTTCCGCCGGGCATCTCCCGCGGCCGTGGCCCTTGCCAAGCGGGCGTCGCGCGATATGGATGATCTGAGGGCGTTTACCGACTGCTTTCGGACACAGGACTGTCGCGAGGGTGTCGTTGCGTTTTTGGAGAAGCGGCCGGCTTCGTGGATGGAGTGATCCGTGCCATGAGCGTACAACCATCCGTTGATTCGTCCCGCACGCCAGTGGGTGGATCCGACGAAAAGCCATGGGTCGGGCCGGAGGATATGGGTGCGTTCGATCCCGCCAAGGCGTTAGGCGAGCCCGGCCGGTTCCCCTATACCCGCGGTCCGCATCGCACGATGTACCGGGAGCGGCTTTGGACAATGCGGCAGTTCGCCGGATTCGGATCGGCTGATGACACCAATCGGCGGTTCAAATACCTGCTCGAACACGGGCAGACCGGTCTGTCGACGGCCTTTGATCTACCGACGCTGATGGGTCGGGATAGTGACGACACACTGTCACTTGGTGAGGTGGGTCGTTGCGGCGTGGCGATTGCGTCGCTGGCGGACATGCGGAGGCTGTTTGACGGAATCGATCTGGGGAACGTTAGCACGAGCATGACGATCAACGCGCCGGCGGCGATCCTCCTGGCATTCTATATCGCGGTTGGGCAGGAGCAGGGCGTGCCCCTGGACAAGCTTCGCGGTACGCTGCAAAACGACATCCTCAAAGAGTTCCACGCGCAAAACGAGTACGTCTTTCCGCCCGGGCCCAGTGTCAAGCTGGTCATCGATACGATCGAGTATTGCACCGGGCACATGCCGCAGTGGAACACGGTCAGCATCAGCGGGTATCACATCCGCGAGGCCGGGTCGACCGCGGCCGAGGAGCTGGCGTTTACGCTGGCCGATGGGATCGCGTATGTGCAAGGGTCGATCGATCGCGGTTTGGACGTCGATGCCTTTGCGCCGCGGCTGAGCTTCTTCTTTGATGTTCACAATGACTTTTTCGAGGAGATCGCCAAGCTGCGGGCGGCGCGGCGGATCTGGGCGCATGTCATGCGCGACCGGATCGGGGCCAAGAACGAGCGGAGCTGGCTTCTGCGGATGCACTGTCAGACGGCCGGCGTCTCGCTCACCGA
The DNA here is from genome assembly GCA_964548955.1 of uncultured Phycisphaeraceae bacterium. GTDB lineage: Bacteria > Planctomycetota > Phycisphaerae > UBA1845 > UBA1845. Next base: position 6,318 of record CAZJTP010000202.1, on the reverse strand, counting down.
GCAGCAGCCTTATAACAATCTGACGCGCGTCGCGTACCAGGCGCTGGCAGGCGTGCTGGGCGGTACGCAGTCGCTGCACACCAACAGCATGGATGAGACTCTTGCATTGCCGAGCGAGCAAGCTGCGAAGCTCGCGCTGCGTACTCAGCAGATTGTGGCGTACGAGAGCAACGTCACGCAGACGGTCGACCCGCTGGGCGGCAGCTACTTCGTCGAGAAGTTGACCAATGAGGTCGAAGCCAAGGCTTATGCCATGATCGATCAGATCGACGGGATGGGCGGTGTATTAAAGGCGATCGATCGTGGATACTTCCGTCGTGCCATCGCCGAGTCGGCCCACGCGTATCAACGTGCGATGGATGAAGGCACATTGAAGATGGTCGGGGTGACGGACTTTGTGGAAGAGGGGCCGCCGGGTGTCGACATCCTCCAGGTCGATCAGGCAACTGAGGACGCCCAGGTTCAGCGACTGAAGGAGTTAAAGGCGTCGCGCGATCAGGCCCGTCACACCGCCGCTTTGGAACGCTTGCGTGAGGACGCGAAGAACAATGTAAACCTCATGCCCGCTCTGATCGACTGTGCCAAGGCCGATGCCACCATCGGCGAGATGATGGCCTCGATGAAATCGATCTTCGGCGCCTACGACGGCGGCCCGGAGTGGTAGAATAGAGTGGACAGTAGGGAGGTGGCACGTGAAGTCGTCACTAAGGTGCATCCATTTTCGTTGCGAGTGGCAGATTATCGGTCCGCAATCACCAGGACAGCGGTTTGAGCGGCAGAGATTTCAGAGTTTTTTTGAGAATCTCAACTCGAACGTTGAATTCGGAGATTATGATGATTTCTCGTACCGGCTTGATCATTGTGAGTTAGGCAAGGTTCGCGGGATGAGCCATCAAGGTGGGCAAGCGTTTAGCAAGGTGATCTATAAAGATGACGCGCTGAAACTTGTTGAGGAGTTCACGGCGTACTCCATAGACGAGTTTGCCCGACAGATCAAGGTCGTTCTCGATGCGTGGTTCGAGTGCTTCTCGGAGACGGTTCTGGTCGTGCAGAACTGCTGGATCCGTGGGCTCGTAACACCACTTCACTCAGACGATTCTCGAGCCTTTTTGTCGGAGACAGTTCTTGGATTGCGTGAGGGTTTCGCCACGAGATTGAACGAGGCTCCCTTGTCGGTGGGTTTTAACTTCGTCTCACAGCGCCAGTATGAGTCTGTTCCGATGACACTTGAAGCAAAGGTGAGCTCGTGGCGAGATGGTCGCTCGATCTGGATTGAAGTGCACGGTGGAGTTCCAATGTCCGAGCCCTTGAATGCGGCAAGGCACGATAGAGCAGAGGCTGTGTTCGGACGCTGTAGGACATTCCTGGAGTCTGAGGTCATTCCACTACTGTCGGATTACGACAGAAAGGAGCACGATTAGCTAAGGAGTTGGGGAGTATGATTCTGCCATTATTAGATAGTCGAAGTTGTCTTGGATCAGACATACATCGTCGGGCGCGGAGTCGTGAGCCCGACCAGGAGAGCTCGTCATATGTCGGGGACAGTTTCACGCTGCATGTTATACGGGTCGTGGTCGCACAGCTAGGAGCGATATATCGCATCAGCGCACCCGAGCTGGCAGTCTTCGTCGAAGCAGACACATTCAGAGAGACTTGGTGCAAGTTCCTTGAGACCGTTCGATTGCGCGATGATGCAGCGTGGCTCCTCTTTGACGTCGGGCCTACGCGACGCGAGGAGATTGACGCAGGACTTGAATCAATGGAGGACGAGGACTGGGCGGAACCAACGGGGGATGTCGGAGCCGATTGATGGGACAAGGATCGTGGACGCCGCTACCCGGGCACATCGTGCACGCCGCCGTTCAATACTCCGACTCTGAACAGACCAAGTCACGTTTTCCACTTGTGGTCTCATCGCGAAGATTCAACGAAAACCATCCCGAGATTGTTGTGGCCTTCACGACAAAGACCTCCAATATTCGACACCCGCATGACTATGATGTTGAGATCTCCGAGCGCCGTTCCGATTTTGCGGGTACGGGCCTGACAGCATCGACAACGGTTCGGTGCGGGCGGTTGTGGACCATCGACAAACGGAAGATCATGGATGTTATCGGAGTGGCGCCTACCGATGTTCTTGGTGATGTTGTTCACCTAGTACGCAAGTGCTTTGCTGACGAATGACATTGTCCCTCGTTGTACGGTTTGCGTAGTCCGACAGGGGACTGGGATTGGGAAACAACAATGCTTGATGAACGTGTTCATCGCCCACGTGTGTTGTTGGCAAAAATCGGCCTGGATGGGCACGATCGCGGCGTCAAGGTGCTGGCACGATCGTTCCGCGACGCCGGGATCGAGGTGATTTACACCGGTCTCTGGCAGACCTGTGAGTCGACGATGTACGCAGCCCTGCAGGAGGACGTCGACGTCGTCGGTGTGAGCCTGCTTTCGGCTGCGCACATGACGGTGATGCCTGAAATCCTGCGCATTCGCAAGGAGCTCGGCATAGAGAACATCCCGGTTGTGCTCGGCGGCATCGTCCCCGTAGCCGACTACCCTGCGCTAAAGGGGATGGGGATCGCGGCGGTCTTCAATCCCGGTTCCCCGCTCGATACGATCATCGAGACGATGCGCGGGTTGACCTCGTCCCAAGAGGCGAGGGACATCGAGGACATCCGCGCCGGATACGCAGGGGGAGATGCCCGGGCGCTGGCGAAGCTGATTACGTCGGTGCAGCAGGGCGAAGACGCGGGTAGTTGGAGACCTCCGACGGGCAAAGCCACCGTCATCGGAATCACCGGCGCACCGGGGGTGGGGAAGAGTTCATTCATCGGCCGGCTCGGCAGGCGGCTGAGAAACCGTGGGAAGAAGATTGCCGTCGTGGCGATTGATCCGAGCAGCCCGGTGACCGGCGGGGCGCTTCTGGGCGATCGTCTGCGGATGATGACCGGTGATCCGGACGCGGATTTTTTCATCCGCAGCCTCTCGTCGGGCGACGTGCAAGGCGGCTTGGCGCCGCACTGCCGCGACGTTGTCAGTCTTCTAACGGGATTCGGATTTGACTACATCTTGGTCGAGACTGTTGGCGCGGGTCAGGCCGATGTAGCTATACGCGACCTGTCCGATCACATTCTGCTTCTGCTCATGCCGGAAAGCGGTGACGCAATCCAGTTTTCCAAGGCCGGTATCATGGAGATCGCCGGAGGTTTCGTACTCAACAAATGCGACCTTGCGGGGGCGGATGCGACGGAGGCCCAGCTTCGCGTCGCGGTTGGTGACAACCGCCCGCTCTGGAGGGTCAGCAGCGTCCGCGACGAGGGCATTGATGCCGTCGTGGATTGGGTGACGTCGTTGTAGCACCCACGAATACTTCGCAGCCGGTCACGGGTTATAGAACGTCTATAAGAGCCTGTGGGACCGATTTTCCGGTCGGTCAAGAGACAGGATGGAAATCCTGTCCCACATGGGTTTTGTCAGACACACTTGGGCGCCCGGAGCACCGGTGGGCGGACGAGTTTATTTCCCATATCCGAAGTGCACCACCAAAAAAAGGATCGAAAAACACGTCAAGAAGACCACTCCCACCCAACTGAGGACCAACAGCCACTTGGGAGGGATCGTGTCCTTTGGCAAATCGCCAACTGCGATGGCGCGGAAGTTGAGGTAGGCAAACAGCGGCGCCGACAGGAATGCCAGTGTCGTGGTCGCGTCCACGAGAATCCGCATGTGGCTGGTCAGGTATTGATAGACAGCCAAGGCACCGGCCATCATGATGATCATGAATACCCAATAGGGCGTTTTGCCGAGTCTTTCAGCGTCCGGCCAGGCCACCCGGCAACCGGCGGTCAACACCCTTGGATATCCGTCAAGCACGGTCAGCGTCGTGCTGAGCATGGTGATGAAGGCGGCTGTTACGACGACGGGCCGGCTCCATTCACCCAGAGCATTCGTGTACATACCGACAAACCGGGCTGCGAAGTCGTCTGCCCTACCGGCGAACGTCTCACCCGTGCCGAACATGACCAACGCACCCAGGCTCAAGAACATCAACGCCATAATCAGTGAGGCCCCATAGCCGAGATTGAAATCAAACAACGCCTCATGGAGCGTGGGCTTATGCCCGGTCTGCTTCGTACGCTCCTGCATCCACAGGGAGGGCCAGGCGGAAGCGTCCACCGGCGTGGGCATCCAACCCATAAGCGCCACAAGGAAGGCGATACCCGCAACGTCCCACACCTTGGGAGCTTCAAACTCCGGTGCGGCGACGCGACCGTGACGCGCGGCTGCCACCACAGCGACCACAGTGCAAACAGCCAGGAATACCATCAAGACCTTCATCAGCCTGTCGAGTAGTGGGTATCCGCCGGAGGCGAGCACGATGATGCAGCACACGAGCAAGGTCACCGCCCAGGTCATCGGCGCGAGGTTCACTCCGATCATCTGTGAGGCCATACCGGCCGTCACAATCGTCAAGACGGCCGTCGTCGGCATGCTCAAGGCAAGGGCAACAAGCAGATAACTGACGAGCGCCCAGCGGCCGACGCGCCGGTAGCCGACCAAGAGGCTTTCGCCGGTGGCGGCGGTGTAGCGGTGGCTGAATTCAAAGAACGGGTATTTGAGCAGGTGCACGATGATCACCGCCCAGACAAGGGCGAAGCCATATCCGGCACCGGCCCGCGTGGACTGCACCAGGTGCGACACGCCGATGGCCGCACCGGCGTACATGATCCCCGGCCCTATGGTCTTGAGCAGTCCCGATCGCCGCGATGCTCGTAGAATCACTTTACTATCGCTCATCAGCTACGATCCCGTGTCCGCAATATCTGCAAGTCAGAAGGAGCACCAAGCAGAGGCTTGTGTGTCACTGCTCTCGAGCAGTGCCAAAGACCGGTTGACTTACGAGAGCAAGCACTGCTCAAGAGCAGTGGCACACACATCACTTGACCAGCAACCACACGTTAGCGTGTCCTCCGCCAGCAATCCCGCGCCGGTGAATAGTGTACGCGGCAACACCGCGGGAAGCACGTCCGACGAGGCATCGGGCGATAGCAGCCTCCTGTGTGGGGCAGTATCGCCGGATGTACTGGGCCGTGTTGGAGGGTACGGAGTATGGCACGCCGTGCGAACAAAATCCGGTTATCCAGCACCGTGAGCCCCGGAGGGGTGGAAGATAATAGCCCCGGGTGAAACCCGGGGACCCGTGAGCATCAAAGAAGACCGAGCCCCGGAGGGGCGACAGAAATACACCTTGCTTCGCCCCTTGGGGGCTTTGTGATTAACACGCCGATTCATCCACAGGGCTCACGCCTTGTGCTACCTCTTCCGTCGCTCCGCGACTGCGCTGGGCGGCATGGTCCACGCCTGCGTGGCCATGTGGAATTGTGGCAACGTCCCATCGCGCCGGTGACAACCGGTGACGCGCGCGCTACAATCTCGTCGCCATGATCCGCAAAGCCGTCATCGTGTTGCTTACGCTTGGGGCGACCGTGGTTGCCGTGGTATCAATGTGGAACTTCCGAAGCTCCTGGAAATCGATTTCGTTTGATGTCTGGAGCGGTGCCCGTTCACATGTCACTGTTTTCGTCAGTTGTGATGGGGTTATTCATCTGTGCATCATTCGCCCGGCGGCATCGCCCACGTCAGTGTGGAGAATCCACCGGTTCGGATTCACTTGGTACAGCCAGAACGAGGGTGTTCTTCTGGGCAAACCAGGTGCTCGGTGCCGGCATTACTTCGCCCCGTGTTGGCTACTGACCTTACTCTTGGGAGCCTATCCCACGATCGCCCTGATCCGTGGGCAGCTTCGACGGCGGCGTGCAAGAACCGGACATTGCCTGAAGTGCGGATACGACTTGACGGGCAACGTGTCGGGCGTTTGTCCGGAATGTGGCACGAAGATTGGGAAGTCGTGACCCGCAAAGCTGTGATTATCCTTCTTGCGTTTCTCGCCAGTACAGCCGCATGGCTGCGACTCATCAGCATTCCCCTTCTTTTCGTGGGAATCATAGCCTTCCTTGCAACCTCGCGTCAGCAAAAGAAGCGTAGGAAAGCAAGATTGATTGGGCTCGGTCTGACCCTCGTTTTGCTATTCCTGTGGCTCACGAGTATGCGATATACCTTTGGCTACATTGGCTCATTCGCAGGCGTTTACTTTGAATCAGGAGCCTATACGGTCTTTGCCACTCATGGGCAGATGCCGGCAACTGGCTGGATTGGCGTTGGACGATCTCGTTGGAGCGTCATCTGGTGGTTCGACGTCCCCGCCCTCTATCCTATGACAGCAGTCTGGATACCGTTGGTTGCGGTCCTTATCCCGAC
>CAZJTP010000201.1:0-7978 GCA_964548955.1 uncultured Phycisphaeraceae bacterium | reverse complement strand
CTCGCTCTACCAATTGAGCTATCGGGGAAAAATTCTCCCGCTTGTCGTCCCCGTTCCCGCCAGCGGTTAATCCCGATGTCCATCGGGACTCGCTCTACCAATTGAGCTATCGGGGATCAAGACCATACCGGTCAGGAACTGGACGCACTGTAGCGTGACCAACCGGCAAGTCAATATCGGCTGGGGTGAGACGGGACCGCAACTACTGCATTCCCTCCCAGCCCAGCAACGCCCCTACTGCTCCTTGACACCTGAAATGATGGATTGAACGTGGTCTTCTTGCCGACGAGGGTAGCTGACCTCCGGGTAAGGAGACCTGAGATGAACAAGAGATATGTGGTAACGTTGTGGGTGACGAACAACTTGGTACGGCGCCGCCCAAGTTGGGACGGCGCTACAGCCCGTACACGACAGCATTGACTGCTCTTACAGAGTGAATCCGAACGCAGCAAGGATTGATTTTTCTATAGCGGCAAAGTCAGTTTGAGCAAAATGGCTTCAAGCTGACGGAGTTATGCTTCCGAATCGCGAAGGTGTCACCGATTCGACACTGGCCTGTAGAGCCGCCGCCGCCGGGTCGCGCGACGATCTTCTCCTCCATGTCTTTCAGGTTTCCGTCCACCTGCTCGACTTGCTGCTTGAACACCTGCCCGTTGACCTTCACCGCGACCTTGACCTGCCGCATGACGGCCACCTTGTGCAAACCTAAGACGTCAGCACCAGGTCACCGCAGCGCACAAGAAGGATAACTGTAATTCTTCAAGGGTACCACACGAAGTGGGATGCACCTTGTGCGACGGCTGGGATTATGGCCAGCTACTTACTCTTTACTCTGTCTCGAGTCCGCGTCGATGCCGAGATTGCTCCCTGAGATAAGAGCTTGGATTCGTAGGCTTCCCGCTTGCGAATAGACTCTACGTTGACACCGCAATATGGCTATACGGACTTGAAACGTCCGCGCCAACTCTCGCCGTTTGGCCCGAGAAGGTGCTTAGGTTACGCCCCGGCGCCGGGGGCTCGGTAGCCGGGGAGCGTCGAGAACTGTATCCACTCTTCCAGAATACGATCGAGATCGGCAACATCGTTGACCATGATCGCCAGATCCCGGCTCTTCCAGCTTCGATCTTTGAACATTCCTTTAAGGACGGCCGCTTTCTCAAACCCGACGGCCTCACACATCTTGATCGCGCCGACATTGTCCTCGATGACATAGACTTGGAGCTTTTCGAGGTTTCGGTTCGTGGCCAGGGCGACCAGTTCTCGTACGATCAGCCCGCCCAGGCCCTTATTGCGGAGCGATCTGGCTGTGGCCAAACGGATATGACCCACATGCTTCATCCATTCATGGGGCATGAAGTGGAGGCTCCCGTCGGCCACGAGTTCCTCGCCATCAAAGGCGACAAGGGGGATGACCCGTTCCAAATCGAGTTCCTCGGTCCACTTGCGTACGATTTCAGGGTCGCTGACGTCGTGGCGAAGGAAGAGGCGGTCCTCCTCCGGCAGCGACTCGAAGAAAGCAAGCAACTGATCGAAATCATCGCGGGCAAGCGGACGAATGACTACCTCTGTGCCGTCTTTGAGCTTGGCTGTTTTAGGGTACTTGCTCAACATCCTGTGCCTCTCCTTATTGCGATGTCCGACGTGGCTCAAGACTCCGAAGCGGATCCCGGCCTGACCACCTGATACGGATTCGAGCGTCCCGATCTAATCGCGACCGACCCGCCGCCGCGGCCCGTTTCACTCCCGAGACACTTACTAATTCAACCTAACACAGGACTGCGATTGGCACAAGGCAGGACAAAAGGACACGACACGGCGGGTGAACCTGTCACGCACCCGTGTGGGCATTTACCTGCCGGCAAATCCACTATTGCGGTGGTAGCAAACCGGCGGACAGCCTGCTGCCTGCGGATCGCCAGTCCCGTCGGAATTTGTCGGAGGGAGGCGACTGCGTGTTTGACGGGCGGGCGAAGGTGCGGATAGCATGAATCCGCCGATCGGCAGGGTTTCTCGCGGCGCGGCGCGGACTCCATCTTTCGGCATCGCAATCGGTTCGTCCAGCAGTGAATCGGCGTTCAACACAGCCGCGACCAGGGACTGGTCAGATTATGACTCGATGCAATCCGACTCGTACGCTCTTGCTTTTTCTGGGCATCTACACGTACGCTCCGGCCGCTGTTGGGTTGGCAGCCCCCCCCGAAGAACATGGATTATCCGGCGCGCTGGCCGCCGGCGTAGCAGTGTTGCAACAGCAGGGTGACGAGGACACGGCTGCTGAAGGTGACTCGCGGGGCGAGTCCATCATTCCGTCCGAGCGGCTGGTGTGGCATATTCCGGACCCGGAACATGCTCGGGCCGATTCCCTTGAGCTGCTTCGACGCGCTCAGGAGGCCGGCGAGAAGACCACGATCCACAGGTATACGCGTGTGCTCGAGTGGGCTGATACGATTCGCCGGCCGGAGAAACTGCGTCTTACCTTGGAGGACGCCATTCGCCGCACGCTGGCCAACAACTACGTGATCCAGACACTCAGCTACAACCCAGCCATTGAAACGACGCGGGTTGTGGAGGCCCAAGCGGCATTTGATGCGCTGTTCTTCACGAGTATCACCAAGAGCAACATCGATCGCCCGACGGGCTCACAACTCATGGCGACTGATCTTGACATGTTTTCACTCAGCACGGGTGTGCGTAAGCTCCTGCCTTCGGGCATGCAAGTCAGTGGGGCGTACAGTCTGGACCGTACCAAGCAGGCGTTTGTGTTTCAGGAGATTAATCCGGAGTATGTGAGCCGCTTTATCGCGGAAATGCGACAGCCGATCCTTCGCAACTTCGGTATCGACTTCAACCGGTCCTTGATCCTCCTTGCGAAAAACGAACGGTCGATCAGCGATCTTGCGTTTCAACGACAGGTCCGTGACACCCTCCGGCAGGTCGAGGGATTGTACTGGCAGCTGGTCCAGGCGAGGCGGAACATCGTCATCACCGCGCGTCTCCTTGCGCAGTTCGAGGAGGTGTACGAATACCTCGTCGCCAGGCAGGCATTCGACATCACACCGGTTCAGATCGACGCGACAAAGGCCGACCTGGATCAGGCCCGGGTGGATTTCGTGCGTGTCAGGGCCAACGTGTTCAACGTAGAAGACCAGCTCATCGCGCTGATGAATGACCCCGACATTAATCTGGCCGATGACGTCGAGATCATACCGGACGATTTTCCCCAATTGCAGGAGATCGTGGTGGATCGGCTGGCTGAGGTGCAGGCTGCGTTGGACAACCGGACCGAGATCAAGGAGCAACAGATCCGGGTTGCCAGCGCGAAGATCGGGGTTGCCAGGGCAAAGAATGCCGAGCTTCCGCGTTTCGACCTGACGTTCCGTACCACATTCGACGGGCTCGCGGGGACGGCCGACAAATCGTTTGATGAGGTGAGCCGGCGAAAGTTCATCGAGTACTACGTCGGTGTCGAGTTCGAGATACCGATCGGCAACCGCGGGCCACGCGCCGCACGTCGCCGGGCCGAGCTTCAACATGCCCAGATGGTTGCCCAGTTGCAACAGAGGCTCGAAGAGGTGATCCTTGACGTGAACCTGGCCGTACGCCAACTGGAGACCTCGTATGACCAGATCAGTCCGAGCTTCGAATCGGCGGAAGCACGCGAGCGCGAGGTGGACTCACTTGTTGCCAGGGCGGAACGCAAAGATCACAACACATTGATCAATGAGTTGAATTCACGGCAGCGCCTCGCCAGCATCCGTCGCGCCATGCTCAACGCCATGGTGGAATACAACTTCGCCATCGTCGATCTCGAGCGGGCAAAAGGAACCCTCCTCCAGTACAACAACATCGTGCTTCCCACCGAGGTCGACTGAGCCGTCGGCAAGCGCGTGCGCCGTTCATCAGAGCCCGGAGCGCAAGCGACGGGGCAAGGTGCCACGGTCTCGCCTCACATCTATGAGCTAGCCTCCCTGCCAAGAACCGACCTGCAGTCGCGACACCCATTCGACGTCTTTCGCTATGTAAGCGTTACCGGGTCGACATCGACGATGATCGATTCGGTCTTGGTCCGCAGCGTGCCGGATTCTTCCAGGTTACATAGGAGTCCCCGCAATGCGGAAGCGTTGAGCGTGCGTAACAGCAGGTCGTAACGATACTTTCCGCGCAGCCTCGACAACACGCATGGTGTCGGACCGAGCACGTCGGTGTGGGCGAGTGAAAGCGAATCGATGGCTTCACGGACCCGGCCGTAAAGCGCTTCAGCTTCGCGCCGAACGGTTTCCTCTCGTGGATGGGCCAGGACAATTCGAGCCAGCCGGCGGAACGGCGGCAGGCCGACACGTTGCCGCGAGCGTAATTCCTCCGTGGCAAAGGACTCGTAGTCGTGTCCAAGGGCGTGCTTCAAGACGGGTAGCGCGGGTGTGGTCGTCTGGACGACGACCTTTCCCGAGGTGTCGGCACGACCCGCGCGGCCCGCAACCTGGGTGACCAACTGAAACAGACGCTCTTGTGCGCGAAAATCACTCGCCAGTGCGCAGGTGTCGGCATGGATCACACCGACAAACGAGACGAACGGGAAATCGAGACCCTTCGCGATCATCTGCGTGCCCACAAGGACGTCGATCTTCCGAGCTTCGAAGTCATCCACGATTCGCTGGTACTGCTCTCGATGCCTCATCGTGTCACTGTCGACGCGCTCGATGCGTACCCTTGGAAACAACTTCGTTAGGACGTCTTCGACGCGTTGCGTACCCAATCCCGTCTGAATGAGCTTCTCGCCGCAGGTGACATTGGGGCAGACTGTGGGGGTTTCTATGCGCGAGCGGCAGTAGTGACAGATTGATTGGCCGCCGGCGGTGTGAACCACGAGGTTGACGTTGCAGTTCGGGCAGATGATCCTCGTCCTGCACGCGGGACAGTAGATGCGGTTGGCAAAGCCACGGCGGTTCATCAGAAGAAGGGCCTGTTCGCCGCGATGAAGCGTTTCAGCAAGCAGCCGCTCCATCAACCGCGACAGGACGACGACCCTTTTCTGCTCGATGAACTCGTCGCGCATATCGACGATGTACACGTCCGGCATGGGGAGATCCTTCACCCGTCGGTGGATAACTATGCGGCGATAATGAGACCGATGTTCGCTGTTGTACCAGGTTTCCACAGACGGCGTGGCTGAACCCAACACGACGGGGATGCCGTGTTGCTTGCCTCGCATGATGGCCACGTCGCGCACGTTGAACCGCGGGGCTTGAAGATTCTTGTAACTTGTTTCCTGTTCCTCATCGACGCAGATGAGCCCTAGGGCGGGGCATGGGGCGAACACCGCGCTGCGCGTGCCGATGATGACCTTCTTGTCACCGGCTGCCACTTGATGCCAGAGAAGTGAGCGTTGGGCGTCGGTCAGTCCGCTATGACTGACCGCCACGTCGGAAAACCTCGACGCCAGGCGTCCGACGAGCTGGGTGGTCAGGACGATCTCCGGGACCAGCAGTATCGCCTGCCGGCCTGCTGACACCACACGGCGGATCGCACGAATGTAAACCTCGGTCTTGCCTGAGCCGCTGACGCCGAACAGCAGGGTGACGGAGAATCGATTCGAGTCGATCTCGGCGTTGATCCTCTCCAGTGCGTTGCGTTGTTCCTCGTTAAGTGCAAATCCCGGTTCGACAAGCGGCTGCCCAGGTAGCTTCGCGTCCACGATCTGCTTGCGTGCGACAATCTCGACCCATCCCTCGCGTACCATCGCGCGAAGAACCACCGACGATGCTTTAGTCTGTTCGAACAGCCGCTCGACGGGGAAAGTCTCGACTGCGTTCGCCAGCACGTCGATGACAGCCTGTCGCTTTTTGCCTATGCGTTTGCCACTGTCTCTAATCTCGTCCGGTGTCTGAATCAATCGAGCATAACGGACAGTTTTTAGACCGCGCTCGCGGCGAACAGCCTCGGGCGTGATCGCTTTGAGCGTTCGGCCCAGCGGACAAGCGTAGTGTACGGCGATCTCACGTCCGAGTTCCAGCAAATCGAGTGTCAGGAAGCTGGCGGCGTCAATCACCGAGTCTATCGGCCGCAGCGTGCTGTCCCAGACCTTGCGGTCCAGGCACACTACGAATCCCTCGACCAATCGGCCTCGCCGCCCGAGCGGAACTCTCACCCGTTGCCCTACAGTGAGCGATTGCTCGATCCCTTCCGGTACGGTGAAGGTGTATGTTCGGCTGGTGGGGATCAGCGGTGCAACTTCGGCAATTACACCCTCCCGCCTCTCACCCTCCTCCACCCAAAGGTAACCTGTTGTATCGTAAGCGCCGGATCGTCCCATCATGCACGCCCGTTGGTCCTATCCACGGTTGCAGGCAAAGGCCGCGGATCACGCGGAGCATCCGCACCGATCGCCAACAGCAGGAGGATTATGCTCACTCGGGCACGGATTCGCCATGAGGAAGGCAAACCGGCGTTGCGTCCGGGGCGGCGACGCAACAAGCGACGCGAGATTGGTGTCTTGTTCTTAGCGGTTGGAAGGTGTTTCCCGCGGATAGCCTCGACACACCGGAAAGGGGTGCATGATGGGACGATCAATCCTCAGCGGACGGGTTTGTGGGGTTTGGTGGCCTCCGGGTGTTTGTAGTCGCCCGGTTCCCCGAAGGACCTGAATCCGGTGATTTGCGGCAAATCCTCCGGTTTTTCGCTGGGATGGACTGCGAAGACCTCCACGCGGACGACCTCCTCGAACGGAATCGTCACGACAAACGCCCCTACTTTGTAGTGCTCGTCAACCGGCACACACTCGAAGACCAGATGCGACTTGCTCTCCACCTTGGAGATATGCCTAATCTCGTAGCTGAATCCGTCGCGCAGGTAGACGAGCGTACGCTCCTCCAGTTGGGATAGAAACGTCGTGAATTCCTCATTCTCCGAAGCGTGCTCCGGGTCGAGGTTGGGGTAACGCCTCAACGCGCAGCGCCATTTTGCTTCTTCCTGTTGCTGCTCGAAGGCCGTGCCGTGAAACCAGTCGTAATTGAACATATCCGTTCCGTCTTCCGGTCGGAGCCGGAATCGACCCAGTTAGGAGAGGCCCGCGCCTACTCCTGTCCATCAGGAACCGGCACGCTAGCCGCTGCCGCCGGGACCGTCAATCGTTCCTCGTACCGTTTATGTCGGCGGATAGGTGCGGTACCATTGGTACATGCATGCCCGAGAACTGAGTCAATACGTAAAGGACGTAGCCGCCGACTTCGGCTTCGACCGATGCGGAATCGCCCGTGCTGAACCCGTCCGACGAGCAGTCTATCTGCGCGCTTGGTTGGACAACGGTCGTTCCGCATCAATGGGCTATTTGCATCGCCACTTTAACATCCGTGCTGATCCGAGCCGAATCCTGGATCGGGCTAAGAGCGTCATCGTTGTTGCGCTGCTATATCACCAGCGCAGGATGACGCCACCGGTGGACGATAGCGACCTCCGTGGCCGGGTCGCCATGTACGCGTGGGGAAATGATTACCACAAGATCATCAAAGCCAAGCTCTTTGGAATGGCTGATCGAATGAGGGTGGAACTGGCGGAGCCGTTCGAAGCCAGAGCGTGTGTCGACACCGCCCCGCTGTTGGAACGTGAACTGGCTGCGGCCGCTGGGATCGGGTGGATCGGCAAGAATACGATGGTCGTCAACGAGCAGCTTGGTAGCTTCTTTTTTCTTGGGGCGTTGGTCACGACGCTCGAGCTGGTCGCGGATACGCCGGTACCGGACCGTTGCGGGACGTGCCGGGCGTGCCTGGACGCCTGCCCGACCGCCGCTTTCCCGGTGCCATATGAGATGGATGCTTCGCGTTGCATCAGCTACCTGACGATCGAGAGCCGTGGTGTCATAGATGAGGCACTAAAGCCGCATATGGGCGATTGGATCTTCGGCTGCGACGTCTGCCAGGAAGTCTGCCCGTACAACCGCCGCGCTCCGATGACACGCGAGCCGCGGTTTGCGATTCGTCCACCC
>CAZJTP010000200.1:0-7980 GCA_964548955.1 uncultured Phycisphaeraceae bacterium | reverse complement strand
TACACATCTTTCGTGCCCGACTGTGGTCTACCGGTACGGACCCTACAGACATGGCGACGCTAACGTACCAGAAATTGATCGAAGTCGCTGAAGAAACAGACGTAGAAGCCGCGATGTGGGCCGCCTGATAATTGGCTTTACCCATTCAAGCTGCTGTTAGCCGTCCGCTTCTGCCAACACGGCGTCGGCTTGTTCGATTGCCTCTTCCGGCGTGGCGGCGCGGGTGAGCTGTCCACGCTTGTGGTATTTCTTGAGCTCCGGACCCTCATCATCGAACCCGAGCAGGATAACGCGCTTCTTGTGTTTCAAAGAGAGCACGATCTCGGACAACGTCCCCAGTGATCCGGGACAGGCGATCACGACATCGCTCGACAGCACATTGATCAGGTTCCGGGCGTCGTGCAGCCCGGTCACCACCGCGATATCCAGATCGGGCGAGGCTCTTGCCGTCGTGGTGTCGGGTAATATGCCAATCACGGTCCCGTCAGCCTCTTTCGCCCCGCGAGCTGAGGCAGCCATCACGCCGCGATTCCGCCCGCCGTTGAGCAGAATCCAACCGCGCTCGGCAATGAGCTTTCCGAGCTGCTCAGCCATCGCGGCGACCTTCGTTGTCGCCTCCGATCCGCCCATCACGCCGATAACCGGTTTCCGCATACTCTTTCCCGCCTTTCATGCCTTCATCCACGCGGCGGCGATCACATGTTGCTCCCGGATTGGCACCAGCGTTAAATACACGTTATGGAGCCGTCGTACGAGCTTTTCGATCACACGGCCGACATGGGCATCCGCGTGCGCGCCGCCACGCTGCCCGATCTGCTCGCGCCGGCCGGCGAGGCTCTGTACGACGTCATCGGCGATGTCAAAGCCGGCGGCGACTCGGAACCCGTTTCGATCAACCTGATCGGCGAAGAACCGGCCGAGCTGCTGCGCGATTACCTGGCCGAGGTACTCACCATCTTCGATCGAGACGCTCGCGTGGTCACATCGGTCGACGTTGCAACCTTTACCAACGACCACCTCACCGCTACGCTGCAAACCGCGATTCTGGACGATCGTCGCAGCGCCTTACACCGCGAGGTCAAGGCGATAACCTATCACGAACTTGACGTCCGTTCGATACCCGGTGGTTTTGAAGCCAGCCTCATTGTGGATATCTAGAGCCATGCCCGGACCTTACAAAGGACCGCTCGAGCGAATCGACGACACCAGTTGGCGCATCCCGAAATCCTATAAACCGGGCATGCGCGTGGACGGCATCATCTACGCTGACGACGTTCTGATCGAGTCTGTCAAACAGGACCAGTCACCCGAGCAGGTCGCCAACGTCGCAATGCTGCCGGGCATCGTGAAGCATTCCCTGGCCATGCCCGACATCCATTGGGGCTACGGCTTTTGCATCGGCGGCGTCGCGGCGACCAACCCGAAACAGGGCGGTGTAATCAGCCCCGGCGGCGTCGGGTACGACATCAACTGCGGCGTCCGGCTCTTGAGCACCAACCTCACGCTCAAAGACGTGCAGCCTCGCATGGAACAACTCATAGAGAAGCTCTTCAAGACAGTCCCCTGCGGCGTCGGTCGCGGTGGGATCATCAAGTTCAGTAAGAAAGAGCTGCACCGCATCATGGTCGACGGATCACACTACGTCGTCGACAGAGGCTTCGGGTGGAAGAGTGACATCGAGATGACCGAGGCCAGTGGGCGGATCGACAACGCCAGGCCCGATTTCCTCTCCCAACGGGCGATCGAAAGAGGCCATGACCAGTGTGGCACGCTCGGTAGCGGGAACCACTTCCTCGAAATCCAGGTCGTCGAGCGTATCGACGATCCGCAGGCAGCCAGTGCGATGGATCTAGTCGAAGGGAACATCACCGTTGCGATCCACTCGGGCTCGCGAGGATTGGGGTATCAGGTCTGCGACGATGCGATCAAGGAGCTGCACAACGCGCCGCGCAAGTACGGAATTGAGCTGCCGGACAAGCAGCTCGTATGCGCCCCGGTCGAGTCGCCCGAGGGTCAGCGGTACCTGGGTGCGATGGGAGCGGCGGCCAACTTCGCCTGGGCCAACCGGCAGATCATGACGCATCTGGTCCGCCAGGCGTTTTCGGAGTTCTTTGATATGTCGGCGGAGCGCATGGGATTGTCACTCATCTACGACGTAGCCCACAACATCGCGAAGATGGAATCGTATGAGGTCGACGGCAGAATGACCGAGCTGTGCGTCCACCGCAAGGGTGCGACGCGGGCCTTCCCCGCCGGCCACCCCGAGTTGCCCGATCGGTATAAGTCCATCGGCCAACCCGTCCTCGTACCGGGTGATATGGGCCGGTCGAGCTACGTACTGGTCGGTCGGCCAAGCGCAATGGAGAATACCTTTGGAAGCTGCTGCCACGGTGCCGGCAGACTGATGTCGCGCGGTGCAGCCATCCGCGCCGCCAAGGGCCGCTCGATCAAACGGGAGCTGCTCGACCGCGGCGTCATCGCCAGAGCCCGCGGTAGAACCGGCCTCGACGAAGAACAGCCCGAGGCCTACAAGGACGTCCTCCAGGTCGTCGACGTCCTGCACAACGCCGACATCAGCCGCCGCGTCGCCAGACTCCGCCCGATCGGGGTGATGAAGGGGTAATCAGCAGTGTCGCACGACGATTCTCCAGATTGCAGTTCGACCGCCGGTTACCACGGCTGAATCCATCGGTCCACGGGACCACATCCGAAGGATCGTCGTGGTAGATTTTCTGGTTATCGGCGTAACCGGCGGCGTCCGGCGTCGTCTAACAGGACAGGAGATCGCGATGCCCGACGCAGAGTTGCAGCTAGCCGCGCGAGCCGCTCGGGGCGACTCGGCCGCGTTGGAGGTCCTGTATCGCCGACACGTGAACAGGGTCTGGCGGTATGCACGGCTTCGCACGCACTCGCGTGACGACGCCGCTGAGATCGTGCAGGAAACGTTCCTTCGGGTTACGCGCTCGATCGCCCAGTTCAAAGGGCAAAGCACATTCACGACGTGGCTCTTCGCTGTGGCGCGATCGGTAGCCATCGAGCTGGCACGCCGCGAGGGCAGAAATCGTGCCCTGATCGATAGATCGGCCGTCCTCCGGCTCGTACCACGGATACGGAAGGGCGAGGGTTCTATACCGGACCAGGAGACTCGCGAAGCAGTCCGGCGGGCCCTGAGCCAGCTTCCGGGGGCCAAGCGCGATGTGGTCGTACTGTGCGAGCTCTCGGGTCTGAGCGTGAAGGAGGCGGCTGGTGTCCTTCAATGGAGCGAGTCACGCGTGAAGGTAACACTCTTTAGAGCGCGTCGGGACCTGCGCGACCGACTTAAGGAGTACGTCGCCGGCAAACCCGCGAGAAGCCTCCGAGACAAGGAGTCATAAGGGCCCGTGCGAATATGATTAGGTCAGTGCCATGGACTGTCACAAAGCAAGAGAACTGATTGATCAGCGAGTACATGAGACCCGGCTTGAAGGGTCAACGCCCCAGCGCGACTGGTCGGATCTGGAGGCGCACTTGAAGGCCTGCCCGAGCTGCGCGGCCGAGTGGAACGAACTGTGCCGGACAACGGCCCTGCTGGCAGAAGCTACTGCCGGCGGGCCAACTGACGAGGAGATCAAGAGCATGTGGAACGCGATTTCGTCTGCCGCTCCAGGTGGAGCCGCCGCTCATGCATCGCCGAGCAGGCGCGGGAGAGTCTGGCAGTTTGTGGCCGCCAGCGTAGCCACTGCCGCCGTTTTGTTCCTCGCCTTTCAGATTGGACACTTGCGCTTCGGCAATGGAGTCGCCGGAGTCTTTCGCACTCTCCCTGTTCTTGGTCCGGCTTTTGAAACGGCGTCTGGGGAGATTACCCCCGACGCCGACTCGGGCTGGGGCATTCCGGTGCATCCGCTTGAGTACGAACGCGCTGCCAACACAGCTGTCCGCGGGGATGTGCTCGAGCACAAAACGCGAGCAAAGAGAAGGCCATTGAAGCCCTTCGGAGAAGACGAGCGGCGCCCACGGCACCGAGCCAGGAGGATGAGGGGAGGGAGCGCTAGAGAGGAATACGCCAATGCGACCCCGGCTGCACATGAGGATCCCGATAATGCATTTGGGCTCGAGGTCGTCAGACCTCCCGCAGCCAAGAAGTTAATCGTGTACCACGACACTCCGACCGGCACGGTAGTGATAGATCCCACTGGTGATTCCGACGGCGACGGCACGCCGGATACGAGCCCGGATGCTGACTACGCTGCCCCATACGTCTACGCTTGGGAGCCTCCAGAAACCATCATGCGGCAGCAGGTCCGCACGGCCGGTGCTTCTCCGGCACAGCAGCAACCGGCGCAGGCGAATGCCAAGATCATCAAGACCGGGGATCTCACGCTTGAAGTGGACTCACATTCCTCGGCGGTGGAGCGGGCCAAAAGCATTGCCAAAGAGCACGGCGCCTTTGTGGCCGACGTATCGGCGCGGGAGAGGCCGGGTGGGGCGCTGGCCGGCCTTATGGTCATCCGGGTTGTGCCCGAGCAGTTCGAGGCGCTGTTTGCGGCGCTTAAGGCCCTTGGCCGGGTAGAGGCGGAGAACGTCAAGGCCGCCGACGTCACCGCTGAATACGTCGACCTCGAAGCCCGGATTGCCAGTCTCGAGATAACCGAGAAGCGGCTTACCGACCTGATCGCCAATAAGTCCTTCGTAGACAAGATGTCGGCGCTTCTGGAGGTCGAGCGGGAGATGACGCGCGTCCGCTCCCAGATCGAGCAGCTTACCGGCCAACTCCGGGTCATGGCGGATCGAGTGGCCTTGTCGACGATTACCCTGACCATTCACGAACCGGACCGCGTCGTACCCTCGGCTTCGCTCTCGGTCGAGGTGCCGGTCCTCGACCAGGCTGCCAACGCACTGAGCGACGCCCTGGCAGAGTTTGGCGAGCGTCTCGCCTCCGGCAACACATCCAAGCGCGATGACGGCACCTTGATAGGCAACTATCAGCTTCGTATCAGTCTTGCCCGATTCGCGGAGTTGGTCACTGTGATCGAGAGCCTTGGGCGCGTCGAGCAGCGCCAGGTGAATGATCATCGGTTCAGTGATGCAACGGCCGATTGGGCCGACAAGGTGAAGTGCAACGTGGCCCTGGTCCTTTTCGAGCGTTCGCGCCAACTGCCGACGGGCTCGATTGGTGTGGAGATAGACACGCTTGCCCCGGCTCTCGACCAGCTTGAGTCGATTGTCGAGGAACATGCCGCATCAATCATCTCCAATCACACGACACGTAAGAATGACGGTTCCAGCATGGCCGAGGTCGATATTCGAGTGCCGGCCGGACGGTTCGCAGCTCTGGTGGACTCAATCACGACACTGGGCCGCACAACGGAGAAGACTCTGTCTGGCGAGGCCGGCCGGATCATCGGTGGGGCGGCCGACAGCCTCTGCGACTTGTCCTTGACATTGGCCGAGCAGCGCCGCGAAGTGCCCAGCGGGAGTATCGTCGTCGAAGTCGCCGAGTTCGAGCCGGCACGGAAACAGCTCAGCGAATTGGTGGCCGACAAGGGTGTTCAGGTTCTTGCATCGGCGAGCAACCAGCGAACGGATGGTAGCTGGGCCGGGACGTTCCGCCTCGGAATCAAAAGCAGTGAGATCGAAGTGGTCATCTCTTGTCTGGAGTCATTGGGGCGGGTAGCCTCACGGCAGATCAGTGGGACCGGGTTGGGCGATCTATCGCGCATTGATCCCAACACGATTGGCGTTGTAAGCCTGACGCTCGGTGAGAAATCGGCCATCAGCCCCGGACCGGAGCGTTCGCGCGATTCAATCCGCAATCGCCTGCGCGACGGACTTGCCGGTCTGTACGCCTCCTTGGGCCTGATCGCCTATGGCCTGATTGTGATGGCGCCCTGGCTGATCATCGTCGCGGCCCTCGCTTGGGTCGTAACAGGCGTTTGGCGCAAACGGCGGGCCGCCTGACGAAATCTAAGCGCGTCATGACCGATTCGTTGGGATTGTTGCCGGAGGCCGCGGTAGAACCGGCCTCGACGAAGAACAGCCCGAGGCCTACAAGGACGTCCTCCAGGTCGTCGACGTCCTCCACAACGCCGACATCAGCCGCCGCGTCGCCAAACTCAGACCGATCGGGGTAATGAAGGGGTAGACTGCGGGGTATCATGCATTTGGCTCAGGGCGATCGCTGGGTCAGGAGAACGGGAGCGGCCAGCGCCATGGTTGTTATAGTGTGGCACCAACGTCCCATAAAGCTCGAATCCGAGCGCCTGTGGTGTTGAACGATTCAGGTGGTTATACTTCATTGTCGAAGAGAAGATCGGTCCGGGCATGTCCGGAGCGGCCCCGGTGGCCGATTTACGTGAGGTCTCGGCGAGATGGCTACGCGCACAAAACCCGTTCCGCGGCAGCGGATATTCGAGGCCCGGTATGAGCACGGTTACAGGTACCTGGATCGATGCGGAGAGCTGATCCTGATCCTTGAGGGAGCCCTGGGCGACGTCACCGGCCAGCTATGGTTCCCACAGGAAATGGTTCCCACCGGAGCCAGACTTGTTTGTCCTGAGCTGGACATTACGATCGTATTTCATTCGGAGCGATTGATCGTTGATAGGAATCCTATCGGCGAAGTCGAGTGTGATTTCACTGAGCTTGCTGCAACAGCACTCGCGACTATTAAGGGACGTCTCGATCTCCGAAAATGGATGCGGTTCGGCAGTCGGCAAGTAAACGTCATCGGTACGGACTCAATCGAAGAAGCGGAGCAGTTATCTGTCAAATTTGCCCCGGTCGCAGATTGGCAAAACACAGAATCAGGCGATGCAACGCTGCAGCCCCGAGACCACCAAATCACATCGACATTCGAACTCGCGGATCGAAAAAAAGGTGCACGAGTCCGAACTGGGCCGTACCACCAAGTCTCGGCACCTCTGCAATTGGACCCGAGACTCAAGTCACCACCACACCTACTGCCCGAGGGGCAACACGAGGTCCTGTTGGATCAGCTCAGACGTGCCAAACAGAGAGAGAAAGCCCCGGAAGCGGGATTGCTAATCGACATTGACTACTACTGGGTTGGGCCGTCAGAGGATGCAACGGTCAGGGGATTCTTGCAGGAGGCGAAACGAGAGTCTGAACGACTCGAGACTGCATACTTGACAAGAAGGGAGCAACGATGAATGGCACCGCATGTGCCGACGACGTCCAGACAACACTGGACCGCACTTCGGTTCCTGTACCCAAAGGACGCGACACCGGCACCGGGAACGCTCTTGCCTACGCTGCCGTGCACGAAACCGGTCAGTCGGTCATTTCTGCAGAGCCCACACATACAGCGGCTGCTGTTGGTCACCGGTCTGTACAGCGCCGCATGGCCAAAGGGATCGATGACCACCTGTTGAAGAGGGCAAGGGAGATCATCGAAAGCATCGATCCTTTGGAGGATTTCGAAACACAGCTCAACCTCGACGCCCTGAAGGGCACCGTGGCCGAGATGTGGGAATCTGCTGCTCAGAGTAGCGAAATACATAAGGACATACTCTCAATACTCGAGTCTGGCGTACGCTCGTCAGCGACCGCTGGTCATGTGACTGCTGGCCAGTTGACAGCATTTCGCGAGGCACTCAGCGACCTGGAACAGACTCGGCTCGTTGCGGAGCATGCCCAGTCGTTGCGAGATGAGTTCATCCGACAGGGATTTGTGGCGCTGGGGTTTGCCAGCCAGTTGGAGGAAGCAGAAGACGAAACATGACTCAATCACATCGCCCGGATTTACCGAGACAACGTGGGCGACGCTTCCAAACCGTGCTTGTCGATACGTCACTTCTCATTGAGCAACAGAAAGGTGTGCATCGGGCGCAATGCGTGCGGTCGGCATTGTCGCGGTACTCCTTCATTGGCGCGTCAAGCTATTCGAAGCTCGAAGTCAAACGAGCCTGGATACGACGCCTTGCGTACATCGTAACAGATCAGCCGTCTGCAATGCAAGACAGGGCCGGGAGATGTTAAAAT
>CAZJTP010000199.1:0-8012 GCA_964548955.1 uncultured Phycisphaeraceae bacterium | reverse complement strand
ATTCGGCCTCGGCCCGACCAACAAAACTGCCGTCGAGCACCCGAAGCTGTTCTTGTGCGCGTGTCCGAAGCCGGTCCACCTCTTACTCGTGCCGCAGCGCCTCGATCGGATCAAGATTGGCTGCGTGCCGCGCCGGGTAGATCCCGAACACAATGCCCACGGACATGCTGACGCCCAAAGCGAGCACCAGGCTGTATCCGGTGACCACCGTGGGCATGCCGGCGAGCCATGTGACCAACCAGGGGATGAGCAGCCCTATGGTCACGCCGATGAGGCCGCCCGCCGTGGACAGCACGACCGTCTCGATCAGGAACTGGCCTATGATCTGCCGGCGTTTGGCACCGATCGCCCGGCGAATGCCAATCTCACGCGTGCGCTCCGTCACAGACGCGAGCATGATATTCATGATGCCGATGCCCCCGACGAGCAGGCTGATACCCGCGATCGAGCCGAGCACGATGTTGAACGTGCGCTTGGTCGCTTCCGCCTGACGGAGCAGGGCCAGCGGCACGCTGATGCGGTAATCATCCTTGGGGTGATAGCCCGCCAACATGCGGTCTAGCCCAGCCGCCACCGGTTCCACGTTCTCAATCTTGTCGAGCTGGACGATGATCTGATGCAGCTCGACGGACTCCCGTAGCAACGAACCGGCGCTGATCTCCGTCACGAAATCACCGTATCGTTCGCGGGCGACATCGATGGGGATATACGCGTCGATATCCTGGTCTGGGGTTTGAAAGGAACCACCCTGCCCTGACTCGCTCTGAACAATTCCGACTACCTCGTAGTACTCGCCACCGATGCGCAGACTCTGTCCGATCGTGCGCTCGGTTGCGAGCAGCCGGCGGGCGCCGTACTCGGTCAATACCACAGCTCCGGCGCGCCGCTGCCCGTCGCGCGGCGTGAGCGTGCGCCCGGCAATCAACTTACGCCGCACCAGTTCGAACCAATCCGCAGTCGTGCCCATAACGCGGAGTTCCAGGGTACGTTCGCGTAGACGTCCCTCCTCCCGCACGATCTTGACCGGAACGGTACGTTCGATCTCGTCGAAAGTCTCCCGGGACCTTCGCTCGTCCTCGTACAGCAGGCCGAACATGACCACGCTAAAAGGTGAGCGCTGCCCGCCGGACTCGTCTTCAGCCGGCTTGACCGATGTGATGATGATGTTCGTGCTGCCAAGCTTGCGGATCTGCTCCAGCGCTTCCTTGCTGGCCCCTTCGCCCACGGCGAGCATGGCCACGACACTGCCCACACCGAAGACCACGCCCATCATCGTTAGAAACGACCGCAGCTTGTGCAGCAGCAGCGTTTTGACGCCCAGGCGAATGTTCCTCAGGAGTTTGGCCTGCCTCATGCCGCCGCCTCATCAATACGATCAATCAAACCGTCGCGCATGTGCAGGCGATAACGCGCATACGCCGCAAGCTCCGGCTCGTGCGTTACCATTAGGACTGTCTTGCCCAGCTCGTTCAACCCGCTGAGCAGCGCCATGATCTGCTTGCTGGTGGCCGAGTCGAGGTTGCCGGTCGGCTCGTCAGCGAGCAGGATGGACGGCTCCGCCGCCAACGCCCGGGCAATCGCAACGCGCTGCTGCTCTCCGCCGGAGAGTTCAGCGGGCCGGTGTTCAAGCCTGCCCGCGAGCCCCACGCGATCGGCCATTTCCTCAACACGGGCCGCACCCTCATCCGTATCCCAGTCGAGGTAATAGAGCGGAAGCTCGATGTTCTCACGCACCGTCAGTTGCGGTATCAGGTTGAAGCTCTGAAAGACAAACCCCAGGTGACGCAGCCGGAACTCGCTGAGGGCGTTGTCGTCGAGCTCAGCGACGTCCTGCCCCTCTAACATGTAGCGGCCCGAGGTCGGGCGGTCGAGGCAGCCGAGCAGATTCAACATGGTGCTCTTGCCCGAACCGCTCGGCCCCATGATGGCGTAGAATCCCCCGCTCTCAAAAGCGACCGTAACACCCGCCAGGGCGCGGACCTGCGCCTCGCCCATCTGGTAGACCTTCTCCACGGCCTCAAGGGTCGCAACCGTTTGCCCTGCCGAAGCGCGGGATGACGCCCTTGTGTCAGTCAACATGTCGGTTGGCCGGATCACCCACCCCCCCCTTGTCCACCATGCTGCCGCGATTCACGGAGTCGCTGGCGCGCCGCCTCACGCTCTTCAGGAGTCATGTTCTGGAAACGTTGGCGCATCGCCTCCCGCTGTTCGGGAGTCATATTCTGGAACCGTTGGCGTATCGCCTCCCGCTGTTCAGGAGATGTGTCTCCGAATCCACCCAGTTGTCCCTCTCGACCTTCACCCATCGCGGCACCTTGCCTGCCCGGATCGTGCCGCTCGCCTCCGCGTTCGGCCCGATTTTCCGGTCCGTTCTCAGACTCGGCCTCAGCGGAGTGTTTCGATTCCTCGATTCGCTGCTTGAACTGTTCCATTTCGGGGCCGGCGGGAAGGCGCTCCTCGTAAATGGAGCTGGACGCCTCGAGCGGCGGTGTCAATAGCACCTCCTGCCCAGGCTCGAGCCCGGCTAGCATGTGCACCATCGAGTTGTTGTCGAGCCCGATCTCGATCGACCGGGGCTCGAAGTCGTCGCCGGCACGCACATATACCGTCGGGGTGACGCCGATCCGCGTTACGGTCTGCACCGGAACGTACAGCGCATCCATATGTTGCTCGACGACGATCTCCGCCTGGCAGCTCATGCCAGTGCGCAGCTCCGGGTGACTGCCATCCAAACGAATCTGGGTCGGATAGACTTTTAGATCGGGGTTGAGCCACGCGCTCTCGGCGTCGGGCAGCGGCGCGATCTTGGACACCTGGCCGATGAAGGTTTGACCGGGCAGCGCGTCGACCGATACGCGCACCGGCAAGCCAAGTCGTATCTTCGCCAGACTGGATTCGTGTACCTGAACCTCCGCCATCATCGATTCGGCGGACGGAAGGTAGATCAGCTCCTGGCGTTCGCGGACGGCCTGCCCTTCCTCCAACGGCTCCCGGCGGCGGGGTCCGCCGCCCTGAACTGACGTCGCGTAGACAACCAGCCCATCGCGCGGGGCGATGATCTTCGTCTTGGCTATTTGCCGTTCGGTCTTCTCGAACTTGGACCGCTGCTGGCGCAGCTCCGTTTCCTTGGCTTTCAAATCAGCCTCGGCCTGGACGATGTTGGCGTTGGCCTGCAGCTTGACCCGTTCCAGGGCCATCTTGGCCTGATCAACGTTGCTCTCCAGCTCGGCCAGCTTGCGCTTCGACGTGTACTCCTTCAGCAGTTGCAGCGAGGCGACGGCGAGTTCGTGGTTCAGCTGCGCCCGGTTGTATGTTAGCCGGTCGGCCTCCAGCTCGGTCTGCGATATGTACTTCTCCTCGTAGAGGCGCTCGGACCACTTGAGCTTCTCGGCGGCGCGCTCCAGCTCCTCCTTGGCGAGCGTGATGTTGGAGTCGGCCTCCCTGACTTCTTGCGGATGCTCGCCTTCGACATACTGCTTGACATCTTCCTGGGCGAACTGGTAGTCGAGCTCGGCCTTGGAGATGTCGCTCTCCGCCTGGTTCCTGGCAACCGCAAGGTCCTCGCGAGCCCGAATGAACGCAGCCTCAGCGTTGTCCACCGCGATCTGTTGCTGGATCAGTTGGTCCTGGAGATTGCTGGCGTCGAGCTCGACGAGCAGATTCCCTTTCTTGACAGTGGTCCCCTCCGGAATCAGGTAGATCAGCGTCGTCTGGCCCTCAACCTCGTTCTTGAGGCTGACCTGCTCCAGAGACTTGATCGTTCCCGACTCGACGACGCTTATGGTAAGCGGTCCGCGCCTCACGGTGAACGTCGGCTGCCCACCCTTGGCATCACCCGAAATCCCCGAGCGTGCCATGACTGCGACGCCCAGCACGGCCGCTACGGCGACCGTTGCAAGCAGCGCGAACATCGGCCAGCCACTTGTAGCTCGACCCTTCCTGTCTATCTTCATGATTCGCCTTCTTTACGGACTGTATTCTTCCCAAAGCCCCTTCTCATCGACAACCAGAACACCCAGGTCCCGCTGAAGGGAAAGCTCTCCAACGCGGTAGTTCACCAGGGCGGCGGTCAATGCATTCTGTGCCGAGACCAGCGATTCCTGGGCCTCAAGGACATCGCGGATCTCGGCCCGGCCGGCCTCAAGGAACAGGTTCGTGCTGTCCACCCGACGTTCCGCAACCGCAACGGCCAGCGCCTGAATCTGGATCGACTCGCGGGCCTCGAGCAGCTCACTAAGGCGATTTTGAACCGCGAGCTTGACCTCGTCTTCCAGTTGCTGCAAGTCGCGAATCGCCTGCTCGAGACCGATCAGGCTCACACGGTACTCGTTTCGCTCCACGGTTCGTTCCAGCGGCAGATCCAAAGTGAGCAGCGTGGAGTACAGACCATCGCCGGGGCGCAGGTTTACGTCGTCCCGGTCGACGGTCGAAAGACTGCGGCCTTCTCCAGTGGATCCACTCCCCAGCAGGGTGATGTCCGCCCGCAACTGATCGGCGGCGATCGCGACGCCTCGCTGTGCGTCGTGAACACGGCCCAGTACAACCCTCAGATCCAGTCGGTGCTCGAGCGCGACGCGTATCGCCTCGACCTCCTTGAGCTCGTACGGCCCGGCGATTCCCTGGCCTGGAGGCGACAGCTGGATCGGGGCGTCGGCCGCTTCGGCCGGTCCCTCAAGGTCCCGCGCCTCTTCCGTGGGCACGATGCGCTCCGCCCTGGCCGCCAGCGCCTCCAGTTCCGCTCGTTCCAACTCGACGGCGGCGTCCGCCGGCAAACCGAGTGTCAGTTTGAAGGCGTCAAGCCGCCGCTGATACGCCTCCACGGCCGCCACCCAGCGATTGCGCGCTCGAAGCTCGTCCTGCCTGGATTGGTCAACCTGTATCTCGGGAAGTCGCCCGGCGTCAGCCAGTCTCCGGGCCCGCCGCGTCGAAGTAATCAACCCGCGGTAGTTCTCCTGCTCGTTCTGGACCTGATCCCCCTGCCGCAAGACACCGAGGTACTCATCCGCGACCTGCACCACGAA
The DNA here is from genome assembly GCA_964548955.1 of uncultured Phycisphaeraceae bacterium. Classification (GTDB taxonomy): domain Bacteria; phylum Planctomycetota; class Phycisphaerae; order UBA1845; family UBA1845. The sequence continues at coordinate 2,991 of CAZJTP010000199.1, read as the reverse complement.
CTGGCGTTTGAAGCGCTCAAACTCGTAGATAGCGTAGACGATGTTGCGTTCGGCCTGGGTCAGCGGTTCGGTCACGATGAACTCACCGGAGCCGCGCATCAACGGTATGGAGATGCTGGCGTCGGCGAAGACGCCTCTGGAGAACAACCGGTTCTGCGTCAACAGAGTCACGAGATCGATACCGATCAACCCCGTGAACGTGATGCCGTTCTTGAAACGCTGCGAAAGCCCGAGCGAGCCACCGTACTCGAGATCCGACACGGTCTGCCCGTCAGTGTTACCCTTGTTGTCAATGACGACGTCCTGTTCGAGGTTCGATTCGAACAACCCCTCCAGCACGCCCGACCAAGTGCCGCGGAAGGCATCACGTTGCAGATCCAGTTGAAGAGCCGCCTCGAACACCTGTTCCTTGCGGGCGTGATACTCCCGGCTCTCATGGGCGGCGATCTGGAGCGCGTCGAAGAGTTTGAGATGCAGGCACTCCGCGGACGGGTACAAGTCCGCCAGCTTATTTTCGCCGTCGCCCCTTTCGAGGTAGTCGTCGTCGGGCCACTGTCTTATGGGATCCAGTCCTCGCCTGCCGAGCGAACCGCTTCCGACGCGCGGCAAGTGCTGATCCAGCAGGAGGCGCCGCCGCAGCGTCTCGGCCGGAGTCTCAATCGTGAAATGCTCCGTCTGTCCAAGTGCCCGGGCCTGCGCGTCGGTGATGATGTCGTAGGCGGCACGATCAGCCTCACGACGGTACTCGCCCGGTGACCGGCAGCCCGCTTCCACAAACACGAGAGCCCAGGCCACACCAAACGCGGGAATCACGGTCCGCGATGCCAGTCGCTTCATGCTTGCCACATCTCCTCAATCTCCGTTCACCCCTTGCTGCTCCGGGAGACTACGATCACCTTCGACGCTCAATCCCAGCTGTGACTCCCGGGCTCTTCCAAGGCTCCTATCCGGCGTCGTACATGCTGCCGCCGATCTCGCTTATGGCGGGACTCGAGACGCTTGATATTCCGTTCGAATTCCTCTTTCTGCCGCTCATCGAGCGTTGCCATGACCTTGGCCTTTACGTTGGCGGCAAGCGACACGCTCCCTTCCTCGTCCTGGCGGCGTAACTCCCGGGACGCCTGCGTCGCCTCGCGCTTGATTCGCCGATGAGACTATTCGCCCCCGTCAGAAACCGGTTTTGTCGGGTACCCATCTGGTACTCGTCGGCCATAAGTACGTTCCGACTCGCGGGGCCCAATATTGCCAAGCGTATCGTATGTCGGACGGAGTCGTTTCTCTACCACGATCAACTGCCCCGCGTCTTGCGATTTGTGACCAAGCACGTCAGCGGCTTTGCGAGCCGAGCAGCGGCGATCCAAGAGAGCGAGCGTGACGGCTTCCCCGGGGATCAAGCAAACGTCGCCGGTCAGGGTGGCAACCAGAGTGCGGCCCCATACAGGATAGGTTGGCGTTTGCCGATACCGTGGCGGAGCTTCAGCGACTGTCGCCGACAAGCTGACAATCATGCCCCGATACTCCCTCCGTCCGCCCTCAACGCTTGCAGCGCAGTCGATGGAAACTGGTGCTCCGACGCTTGCGTAAAGGACCATGTGCTCTGGCAGATAAGCCACAACGCGGTTGCTGGCAAACGGTGAGACCATCGCCAAAGGATCACCCGCCTGGATGCTATCACCGGTGTGCGCGAGAAGCCCCGTCACCTGCCCGTCAATCGGAGCCCGCAAGACATGGGTGTCGATTCGGCGTACAACTTCCTCCAAATCCCGTCGTCGCACGTCGATCGCCAATCGCAGTGGGGTAAGCACTGGCTCGAACGCGGTGGCCACATCCTGCCGTTCCACAAAATGAAACCACCGCTGATCCTCCTCATCGAAGGCCGTCTTCATGCGATCCAAGGCCTCTGTGCTCTTGTCAAGTTCAGCGCGCAGCGACTCGGCCTCGGTTTCGATGTCGTTGAATTCGCGGTACGCGGCACTATTCTGATCGCGTAGACCGCGCGTGATCTCCAACTCCACGTCCGCCCAACGCAGGAGAATGAGGTTTCGCGCATTGACAGCAAGCTGAGATAGATAGTCGACGTGGGCGGCCTCCCGGTCTATAGCGAAGCGTCGAGCGAGGTCCTCAACATCGGCTATTGCCCGGGCGTTGTCCGCGGACAGGCTTGCCCGCTCTGCGACGACTTGAGCACGCAAGCGCTCAATGTCCTTCTCGATGGCCGCCAACCGGATACGTTCTTCTCGGTCGTCGATGGAGATCAAAACCTGTCCGCGGCTGACCTGTTCGTGCAGCTGTACGTGTACGTCGCGAACGACGCCTGGCTCGAGGTGCGCGATTGTTACGGGTTGATCCTCGGCAAACCCCTTCAAGACTGCACTTGTGCGGATTCGCTGGTGCAGATGCACAGCAGCCACAACCGCTGTGATCCAGACTACGGCCGGCACCGCGCCCATCATGCGTCGGCGGGCTCGACGTGCTCTCCGTCGCCTAAGCGTCTTGCCGTCCAATTCAGAAGATGTCTCTACCGCTCGACTCAAGCTACTTCCTCGTGTTCCTGGTCAATGAGCAGGTGGATTGCATGAATCCGAAGCCGACCTTTCAGCGCGGCGATGAGCTCGGGACCCTCTTCAGGATCGTTCAGCCGAATCTTGTAGGCGCACTAGCAAACCGGCTCGCCGCCCGGAACCGCTGCCGGCGACTCGTCCACCGAAATCACGGCGTACCGTCGGCAAAACTCAGCCAAGAGCCGCTCGATGGTACCTCCTTTCAATGACGCTACATCGCTTTGAAAACGCAGCAGATTGTCGCGCGCATACCAGGCACCGAAGCCGGTCAGGTGTAGATAGACGGCGACCAGATTGGCAACAAGGGCACCAACGACCGCCGTGCCGTAGAATCCGAAGCCCGCCGCCATGCCACAGATCAGACAGAGGAAAACGTAGGCCGTGTCCCGAGCGTCGCGTACGACTGTCCGGAAGCGAATAATCGCCAACC
>CAZJTP010000198.1:2038-8042 GCA_964548955.1 uncultured Phycisphaeraceae bacterium | reverse complement strand
ACGAACCGTTTCGCGGAGCAGGCTGTTGCGGGAGTCGTACCGGCGAATCCGGTCCGGCCTGCCGCCGGAACCGTCCTCCGGTGACGTGATCTGAATCGCCCGGCTGAGGGCATCGTAGGCCGTCGTGGTGACGGCGGAGTTGCTTCCGTCGATCTTGACGGCTTGTTCGGTGACGTTGCCCCGGTCGTCCCGAGTGAAGATCGTCTCGCCGCCCAGGTTGTCCGTGGTTCGGTGGACGCGATCGGCAGCGTCGTACTCGGTGGTGATGACCTGATCGGCCACTGTGGCGTCACCGAACGACTTCTCCTCGATAACGTTCCCGGCCCAATCGAACTTGCGTTGCGTGAGGGGATCGTCGGGGCCATCCACATCGGCGGTGAGGCGTTGGCGGGTCTCGTAGTCGAACTCGCCCTCATCGAACTGGGCCGTGGTGTCGGAGAGTACCGCCGCCGCTTCATCCACCACCGTCCGGGTAACGTTGTTGGCCGCGTCGTACTCGAACGCGGTCGTGATCGTGTTCCCCCCGTCCGGGCCGGGGATGCGCTTGATCTGCTTGACCCGATCGAAGTCGTCGTAGACCCGTTCCTCGACGGCACCCGTGGGGCGGTTGGTGAAGCGCAAGTTCCCCATCGCGTCGTAGGTGAAGGTCGCAGTCAGGTTGGCATCAGCCGCTTCGTCCAGAGCGAGCGGCGTTTCGGAGTTGACCAAGCCGCGCCCGTCGTATGTGCGGCTGGTCCCCCGACCGGACGTATCGAACTCACGCTCCGTTTCGCCAAGCCAGATGTAGTCGAAGTTGGATTCCTGGCCGATCCCGCCCGGATCGACGGTCTGCAATTCGAGACGACCGAGGCGATCATACCCGAACGAGGTCGTGATCGTCGCAGGCGTGAGGGATACGCCGTCCTGATCCTTGTTCTCGACAACTTGCTGGGACAGACGACCATCGGTGTCGTAGGTGTTCGTTGTCCTGTACACCGGTCCAGCAGGATCGGCACAGGCATCGGCCAAGTTCCCCGCATCGACGTTCAGGAATCGCTCGGTCGTAGTGACTCGCCCGTCGTTGTCGAACCGGGTCCGGGTCCAGTAGGAATCGGGGTCCACCGTGATCCGATCCTGCGTGGCTGCTGTATCGCAGTACAGGTAGCGGGTCACGATGTCCTCTCCGCCCGGATCGACCGTCTGCGTGCTCAAGCGGAACAAGGGGTCGTGGGAAAACTCCACCATGCGGAACAGTCCCGATGCATAGTCCGTTTCCTGACGCAGCAGCACGTAAGTCGGGAACACTCCACCGTCGTCGTAGATCATGCGGGTTTGAGGTGTTCGTGGCGCTGACGGTCCGGTGTTGATGACGGGGCCGGTGATGGACAACAGCCGATTGAGGTCCTGTCCCCGCACGTCGGTGAAGTTGTCCACAAACTGCCCGCCGTCGTCATAATCGAACGTGACCTCGGAGATGGCTCCGCGACCGTCGCGTTGCTTGACGATCCTGGGTCGGAAGTACAGGCGCGTTCCGCTCTGCTGATAGAAGAACTCATAATCCACATCGAACGTAACCAGGGACCCGTCGTTCGGTCCCGTCCGCGTGCTCTTGGTGCGGAATCCGAAGTCCACCGATTGGCCGCCTATGTGGGAATCGTACTCGTGGTTGATCGTGGTCCCGTCCGGAAGGTCCACCTCGGTGATGACCACCGAGCCGTCGGGGTTGCTCACATCGTGGTTGAATGTCGTCGTGAAGGGCGTGCCCGTCCCTCCGGTGAACGGAAGGCCGGAGGTATTCACTTCTCCGTAGGCCGTGATGCTCGCCAGCCGATGGTTCAATCCGTTGGCCGTGTCGTAGTTGAAATCGACCTGCCGGAATTCGCTCGGACCGGTGAACTCTTTCCGGCGTTGCAGACTTTCGCTGACGATTTCGTGCTCAACAACGGTCTGAAGCGCGCCGTCCACGAATCGGCGCTCTTCCGTCAAGATGGTCGGCATACCATCGGAGTCGTTCACGTAGACGAACTCATACATCAGGTCGTCACTGGCGTCCTTGACCTGTGTGACCCGCCCCGCCGAGTTGTAGGTGAACGACCGCCGTCCGTTGCCGCTGTCCGGATTGACCTCGTTGATCCACCCGTTGGCATCATGTCCGATGTTCCATCCACGCCCATCAGATGTCGTGATCCGGGTCACAACTCCGGCGGTTCGGGTCAGCGTGATGACATTCTGTGGAGTGGCTTGGTCGTGGATTTCGATGACCCGATTGTCAACGCTGTTGTCGTAGACGTACTCGACGGACGCAGGAGAAGACTCGCTTTGTCGCAGAGGCCGGATGTAGTTGAACCGGAACAGCCCGTCCGTACTCAGCGACGGCGTGTCGTAGTGCGTGCCATCGGGACCGAAGACATCGGACGAGTTGTAGAACCCTACCAGGTGCCCCGGCCAGGGTGTCCCCCAGTCCGTCTTGTTCGGCCCCAGACTGCTCGTCGCCAGTCGGAACTGCGATATGTTCTGTATGAACAGCGTCTCCGCCGCCCCCGGAAGGAGCACGTCGCTGTTCTCGATGGCCGACGGACCGATCCCTCGGTCCCGGTCGCTGAACGCCGCCCCGATCATCTCCGCTGTCCGGCCCACGGGAACCGTAAGTCGAGCAGCACCCACCGCGACATCCAAGATCGGCGTGCCCGGAAGGAACGCTGTGCTCTCTCCGGGAAGGCTGCAAAAGGAACCCGTGATCGGCGCAACGGTGATGGTTCGCGTCGGGGTGCTGGGCAACCCTTCGAGCAGGTACTCAAAACGGATGGTGAACGTTTGTGGCGCCAGAGTCTTCGTGCCAATGGCCTTGAATGAAAAGCGCTTGATATCGTCGCCGCCGGTGAACACCGTACACACTCCACCTGGACATGCCGGAGACGTGAAGTCGATCTCGCTTCCCGACGCATCCACGCCTTCGTACATTCGCAGCACGCTCCGGTCCCACACCTCATCGACCCACACGTCGATGGTGCTGCTGGTGATGAACACGCCGCTGCTGGTCGGCTCAACGTGGCTCTTCACTTCACCGTAGCCGACATCCATCGAGCATTCACGCAGCGAGTCGATCGTTCCCCGATAGGGTGCGTTCAGGACACCGTCCCCTTCGTTGGACGTAATTTGCGCAGAGGCCACCCCACCCGAGACGATCAAACCCCATCCGATCAATGCGGCCACCGTTCCGTGTATTCTTGCCGTTTTCATCGGTCGCCCTCCTCCTGATTCGCGCCGCAAAGTGCATCAAGCGTTTCGGACAGGTCAAGGTCGGGATGTGACGCGGCGAGCTTGGTGAGCACTTCTGCCGCACGCTCCGTGTCTCCGCGATTCAGGAGAAAGTCGGCGTACTCCGACAAGACGAGCGGTTCCCAACGGGTTGACCCGCTAACCCGATCGGCAAGCGCTTTCATCATCCGCTCGGCCTCATCGTACCGGTCCAGATTGCTCAACACACGAGCGCACCGAATCGCCGCTTGGACAGCGGTCGCCTCGTCTGAGGCCAACGCCACGATTTCTCGAAGTCTTTCAACCGCTTCGAGCAAAGCATTCCGGTCGGCGATTGCCAACAGTGCATCGACCAGGTCGTACCGACAGGCGATCCGATGCTTGGCGGTCCAATCCTCCTGCGAACAGGCCCAGCGAGCCACGGCGATCAACGCCTCACGCTCCCCACGTCGCCGAAGCCACTGAACCAGCGATCGGTAGACCTCGTATGGCGTGCGGGCCAACGCACGAGCCTCGATCTCCGTTTTCAACGCAGCGACCGGATCGGATAACCACTCCGCTGACCGTCCCGCCTCAGCTTCCAATTGCTCGACTCGGTCGATCGCCGCCGGAATCCGGGCATCGTTTGGATACTCCCTCGCCAAGCGTTCGAGACGCTGGGTAGCCTCCGCAGGGCGGTCGGTCCATTCGAGGTTTTCCGCTGCGAGCCAAAGCGCGTCGGCAGCCGATTTCGTGGACGCCAAGTCTTCGGCACAGCGATCCCAAGCGGTGGTCGATGCGTTCCAATCGTCGAGTACCCGATGTACCCAGCCGATCTTGAACAACACTGATCCTTTGGCGTGCCGATCCTGAGCAAGCGATGCGGCAAGTTCCAACACAGGAACCGCTTGTCGAAGATGCTCCGGTCGAGGCGTGTAGCCCATCCGCCACACCGGATCGAGCCGGGGACCGGACGGCGTGTGGACGATGTTGACTTCATCATACTTGAATGGGAACAGGTAATCGGCGAGACGCACGGCGACGTTCTCCGCATTCGGATGATCCGTGCCGAACTCGTTCAGGAACGTCGCATAGGCCGCAGCCGCGACATCGAACCGGCCCGAAGCCGCTGCCGATCGACCGTACATGGTCAACAACTCTTCCCTTGGGAAGCCGCTCGTCGTTGCAAGTTCACCTTCAACCACGTTGGCGTCAGCGGCAAACGGACCCATCTCGACTACCTTGGCGGGTAACTGTTTTTCGCGCCCCCTTGCAGACACTCCGTTTCGCGTATGGCGGGTGTCCTCGCCCTCGGCGCTAGAACCTGTCACCGCTATCACGAACACGGCGATCAGTTGGAACAGGGATAACTTCATGGCTTCAACTCCTCGGCAGGAACCGAAAGGACGGAGACGGGCACATTCGATCTGTGCAACCTCAAACTGAGCACGGACACGACAACGTCACACGGGTTTGCCTTCGCGTCGTCGTCCAGGTTGGCGGGCACCGATCGGGCTGTAGGGCCTGGAGGTGAACCGACGGCAAAGCAAACTCGCCGATCGAATGTTCGTCGGGTCGTCATTCCCCTGTTCTCCCGTCGAACCCCAGACGACACGGGACCACCAACGGCTCGGATGGGTCGGAACGGAACCTATACTATGCCGACGCACGCCAGGTGCAAGGTCGTGCTAGAGCGATTTTCACAGCAACCCTCCGGTACAATACCCTCCCGCAGTCGCACCGGACAGGGCCATGTCCCGATGGCGGTCCCGACGATCCGCCCTGTGCTCCGACGTTCCCGCTGCACGCAGGCCGAGCCCTTCGATATGCCCGGATGTTATGCGCCCCAGCTTGACCGTTTCCGCTCATTCGCATCCTCTTCCCACAGGGGATTGAGGCGGCGACGGACCCCGGCCAATCTTGGGTCCCGGAGACCGAAAGACACGGGATACCTCGCTGCTGGCCGCAGGGAGCGAGCCTGTGCCGGGGATGTCGTGCCCACGACGACCCGCGTATTGGAGATGGTTGTCATGCTGAGACGATCTTCGAGGACATCGGAAAAGAGCACGGGCTCGATGTCGGCAAGGTTGACGGCCGAAACGGAACCAGCGAGACATTCGTGATCTCGCTCAGGTCGGCAGCGAGGCCACGTTCTTGCGATTCCTCAAGGCATGTGCGGCCCGGACGGCGCAGATGCTGAATCTCTCCGACCTGGCAAGGGATGCCGACGTCAGCGTCAACACGGCCAAGAGCTGGTTGTCGGTTCTGCAGGCGAGCTTCCAAGTACACCTGCTTCAGCCGTATTACAGCAACGTGACTAAACGTCTCGTGAAGAGGCCGAAGCTCTACTTCCTGGACACGGGATTGTGCGCGTATCTGACCGAATGGTCGTCGCCTGAAACGCTCGAAGCGGGCGCCATGTCCGGCCCGATCTTCGAAACGTACGCGTACGGGGAAGTTCTCAAGAGCTGGTGGCATTGCGGCAAGTTCCCTCAAGTCTATTACTACAGGAATAAGGACGGAAGGGAGATCGATCTGCTGTTCTCGGCCGACGAGATCTTGTACCCCGTCGAGATCAAGAAGTCGGCGGCGCCGAACCGCGAGTCGAGCAAAATCTTCAGTGCGCTGGACGCACTCGAGGAGGAATTTGGCGAACGTGCAGTTCTCTGCCTGTGCAAGGAGCCTTTGCCGCTCAGCGAGAGGATCATGGCGGTGCCCGTCGGGCAATTGTAAGAGCGAACGTGTCGTTTGAGTAGCTGACTTCAAGCGGATGGCGGGTGGTTTTGCG
>CAZJTP010000198.1:0-2028 GCA_964548955.1 uncultured Phycisphaeraceae bacterium | reverse complement strand
AAACGAAGAGCGCCTGTGGACAGTGACGGACCTCGGCACGAGCGAAATGGAAAAACTACGGGTACTTTTACGGGTACTCCGCCCGAATTCCTTGTCCTTCTGTGTCCTCTGGTGTACCCTGGTGTCACTATGTGTCCCGCATCGAATGGCGATGCGGTCAAGATGTGGTGTTATGGACGTTTAAGAGGGCTTTCCGGAAGAATCGATTCCCCCCGCCTCCATTGTAACCTATTGTAGAATAAGAACTTACGAGCGTCCCAAAACACTTCCTGGCTATTTCCTGGCAAATCCGCCCCGAAATACCCTAACGAATGGCTAACAAACGGGCCAAATGGGGCGGGGGAACCGGCGCGGCGTCCCCTCGGCCCGGCACCGTGCGGTATTGGATGCCAGAAGGCCCAACCTGTTCGGAACAGCCTCTGTGGCAAACCGCAGACGCACTGGGACTGCGGATGGCAGAATCCCGGGACGCACGTCGCCAGCAGGCACCCTCGAACAGTGGTCAACGGGATCAGGCCCCCGTTCGCCAGCTCCCGGGAGTCCTCCCCTTACACGGGAACGCTCAGGCATTTAGGCGTTTGTGCCGACGGTCAATCGTCGGCTTGAAGTGCATCGTGCAACTTCCGCCAGTGCGATCTGAGCTGGACGCCAATTGCATTGTCTTGGAAGAGCGCCTTGGCATCGGCCGCATAGCCAGTAACGAAATTCTTGGGGCCAAGGTGGGTGTAACGGCTGTAGAGTTGTTTGCGTCGCACGCGGGCATCTCGACCATCGTGAGTGCGATGGTACGCCAAGTACTTTTCACGTCGGACAGCTTTTCGCATTCGACGGTAGAACTTGGCCAGGGTCTGCGAACGAATGCGCACGTTGTCGCCATCGAACGAGAATCCAAGGTATTGCAGCGGACTGTCGCAGCCGAGCATCTCCCCGTTCTGGCGAGTGAAGTTGCACACAGATCGTTTGCCCAGGCCATCGTGTAGTGTCAGTTTGACAACCGACATGACATTCTCAAGAGCCCGCGTCAGCTCGTCACGATGTTCTGGATTGCACACGAGCAAGATGTCGTCGCTGTATCGGAAGTACAGCGCACCGCGTTTGCGTGCGAGCTGCGCCATTGCTCTATCGACCGGGAGCATGTAGACGTTGGACAGCAGAGCGCTGATAGGCGAGCCCTGTGGCACACCCCTGCCGTCAGACTTGCGGTGGATGAGACCGTTAACGCGTAGTGTCCATTTATTCGGCCGAGTGTAAGTCCTTGGCAGGACAGACGTTGCGAAAAGGCCATCCGGCAGGTAGAATCGTGCTCATGAACGCACTTCAGGCATGGCAGCTGCTTCTCGTGACGCTTGCGGGCTGGGTCAACCGAAACCAGCAGGATGTCATCGCCTACATCCAAGAAGAGAACCGGATCCTCAGGACAAAACTCAAGGGCAAGCGGATTCGTTTCACCGACGATGAACGCAGGCGACTGGCAGTGAAGGGAAAGGTTCTGGGCCGGAAGGTGCTCCGCGAGATCGGTTCGATCGTGACACCGGATACGATCCTACGTTGGCACAAGAGGTTGATTGCCCAGAAGTGGGATTACAGCGGGAGGCGTGGGCCGGGTCGGCCGCGCGTTCAGGAGGAGATTGCCAAGCTCACGGTCCGCATGGCGCAGGAGAATCCAGGCTGGGGCTACACGACCATCATGGGCGCATTGGCCAACCTCGGCCATGTGGTGGCACGTGAAACGGTCCGCAACATCCTGAAAGAACATGGTATCGAGCCAGTTCCGGAGCGATCTAAGCGCATGCCATGGTCGACATTCCTGAAGTCGCATTGGGACTGCATTGCCGCTACGGATCTGTTCACCGTGGAGGTCTGGTCGCGGGCAGGGCTCACCCGGTACTACGTCCTCTTCTTCATCAAGCTGTCGAACAGGCGTGTGCATGTTGCCGGTATCACGGAGTATCCTCATGGAGAGTGGATGAAGCAGGTTGGCCGCAATGTGACCGACGCCTTCGCCGGTTTTCTCCTGAACATCCGTTA
>CAZJTP010000197.1:0-8072 GCA_964548955.1 uncultured Phycisphaeraceae bacterium | reverse complement strand
ACGCCACGATCAAGCCGCGAAATGCTGCGCCTACAGCACAATCAGGATCTTTCAGGGTCGACTACGTCGGTATCCGGGTACACTGTGATCTCTGCAAAGAATGTCCGTCCAGTCCCCTCGTGTCCGTGCCTACGCTTGCCCTCCTCGTTTTCTCGTATCCCCCAACCGCCCCTGTAGTGTCCGCCTTTCGCCGGGGTGTGAAGGCAACGGAGCGTATCGGCTTTGAGCGTACCGTCCCGGCCGTGCAGTCCCTACAGATGGAACGCCACGAAGCGCGCCAGGTCCTCAATCGAACAGTGTACGCTGCCGGCGAGACCGTAGTAGTCGTCGTCGCCAGCCGGGCCCTCGCCAATCTCCTGGACGGTCAGGTCCGGGGGCGTTTCCACGGCCTAGGTTGGATCAGACACGGCGGTGGGCTGCAAGTGTGCCTGGATCGTCTCAATCAGCTTCTTCCGGTCGATGGGCTTCGTGATGTATTCGTCGCACCCCGCCACTATGCATTTCTCTCGATCACCTTCCATCGCGTAGGCCGTCAAGGCGATGATCGGGGCGTTGTAGCCATTCCGACGCAGCAGACCGGTGGCCTCATAGCCGCCCATCACAGGCATCTGGATGTCCATCAGGATCACATCGAACGGCTTGCCTTCGTCACGCGCGGCCAGCGCTGCATCAGCAGCGAGCTTGCCGTTCTCCACCGCGGTGACCTGCACACCCGCCTTCTTGAGCATTCCCACGACCAGGACTCGGTTCGTGGGATTGTCTTCGGCAACCAGGATTCGGCAGTCACGCAAGTCCCGCTCGTCGGTGCTCCCCGTCGCTTTGGCTGCCTCAGCGCGAACATCGGCGACGGACGTGGGGGCTTCAATCATTCTCACGCCGTCAAGCGGCCCTGTGGCCACGGTAGCGCGGAAGCGGGTTCCCACGCCCTCCTGAGTCTCGACGACAATAACATCCCCGCCGAGCAGCTCCGCGAATCGCTTGCTGATCGTCAAGCCGAGACCAGTACCACCATATTCCCGTGTCGTCGATGTGTCGGCCTGTGTGAATGGCTGGAATAGCTTGGCCACATGTTCCTCGGTCATGCCGATACCCGTATCCGCGACGTCGAACTGCATGAGCGGTTCGTCGTGGTCACGAACAAACCGGATGATTAGCCGCACACTACCAATCTCGGTGAACTTTACTGCGTTGCCAATGAGGTTGACGAGAATCTGGCGCAGCCGCGTGGGATCGGTATGGATGATCTCCGGGAGAAGCCCAATATACTCGACATCGAGGGACAATCCCTCTGCGTCGGAGCGTGCCTTCATGAGCGAGACCACATCGTTGACGAGCTGGTTGGGTGAACATGCAGCCCGCTCGGTCATCATCTTGCCCGCTTCAATCTTGGACAGGCTGAGTATGTCGTCGATGATTCTTATCAGGTAATCGCCGTTGCGTTTGATCGTCTCGGCTGCTTCGAGCCTCTCCGGGGGAGCCTTGTCAAGATCACCCTCCTCGAGCAGGATGTCCGTGAAACCCAGGATGGCCGTCATCGGCGTGCGGATTTCGTGGCTCATATTGGCGAGGAACTCGCTCTTGGCTGCATTCGCTGTTTCGGCTGCGATTCTGGCTTCGTCCAGATCTCGGTTGGCAGCCAGAAGGTTGTGTTGCTGAGCACACAACTGTTGTCGCTGGGCTTCCAGTTCTTGATTCTTGCGCTTCAGAAGCACCGTCTGCTCCCGAACCCGCTCCTCCGCCCGCTTGCGCTCGGTGATGTCACGCACGACCGCTTGCAGCACTTTTCTCCCACCAAGCTCCATCGCGTTCAGGAGTACTTCAGCCGGAAAAACCGTGCCATCGGTTCGTTTGTGCATCCAATCGAACCGGTTGCTGCCTTTTTCCAATGCGGTGGCGATTCGCTCTTTCGCCAGCGTCATCGAATCAACACCGCCAGGTTGTGTTGTCGGCGACAGGTCTGCCGGATGCTTGCTGCAAAACTCCTGCAGGTTTGTGCAGCCGAATATTCGCAGCGTCGCCTTGTTGCTGTCGAAAAACCCCGTTTCGTCCAGAAGCATCACTGCATCGCTCGATGTCTCATAGAGCGTGCGGAATTTCTCTTCGCTGTCCCGTACAACCATCTCCGCCCGTTCGCGGCCTTCCGCCATGCGATTGAAGGCGACAGCCAACATGCCCAACTCGTCCCGCGTTTTTACCTTGATTCTGTGACCGAGGTTCCCCTTGCCGATTTCGGCAGCCGCCTTGCTGAGTGTCGACACTCGTTTGGACAGCGAAATCGAAAAACCGATCCCGAATATCAGACCCACAACACCAACCACCACCGCTATCGTGACAGTCTCGTTCCTCAGCGATGTTACAGGTGCGAGAACGTGTTCCGCCTCGCTCTCCACCGCCAGCATCCACCCCAGACCCTTGTATTCGTCCCACCCCTTTGAGAACGCACAGGCACCCCAAAGCTCACCATTCTCCGAGCAACTCCGCCGATAGATCTGAACGCGGTCTTGGCTGGAAGGTTGGAGAACCGAAAAGTCCTTTGAGTTCGGTTCCAGACCGGCAAAATCCGTTTCGGAACTATAGATCATCCGCTTGTCCGACGTCAGCAATGCCAACCGGTAATGCCCAGCCCGATTTTGCCTGTAGGTGGGCGTCTGGGTTCGAGTTCGTAGCGTCGAAACCACTGCCTCGATGTCGAGCACGGCCTTGGCCACGCCAAGGAATTCCCCGTCCGTGTCATCAATCCGCAGGCAAGCCTCCACCGAGTAAACACCGGCACTATCGTCGAACTTGACATCGCCGACGTACAGCTCCTCTTCCCGCGCACGCTGCCACCATACCTCGTCGTCCTGCCGGTAGTCGGATGTTCTCCCTGTCTGTGCAACGTTCGCACCGTACGCGTTCGTCACAAATACTTCGCCGTACACCTTGTAGCCAAGGTACTCCTCCAACACCGCGAGCTTCCATCTCAGGCTGGCGGACAGTTCGTTATCCAGCAGCTCCACCATCAGGGGGGTGGTCTCGTCGTTCGCGGCCTCCCGCCAGTCGCGGTCCTGCTGATCGATATATCCCTGCGCGTCCTGAAGCTTCGCGAACCACTCGTTGGATGCCTTCATGGTACGATGTACGAGGTCACTGGTAAGATGCGCGCGCCATTCCTGGATGCTGTTGTGGATCGACCGGTCCACTTCGTCCATCGCCTCGGCAGCCAGTTTCGCAGAGCTCACCTCGATCGCCGTTTGCAGCGCCTCACGACTGGTTTCGACTGCGTAGAAACCCACCACCCAAATCAGCGACACGAGGACCAGAGTCCCGAGAATCAGCTTGTGTCCTATTCTCATGCCTGCCGTCCTCGACAGTTCACCATTTGTTCACGTCCAGCGCCCGACTCTCAAATACACCAAGCCGATACCAGACCCGCGTCAGCGCATAGCCTCACCTCCGCGCAGCCCTCGCTGTGCATATCCACAGACATAAGTCGGTAGCGTGAACAGTACCCTTTGTTTTCAACTCTCTGCCGACACAGTGTGTTCGTCCGATACTATGATCTTTTGTGTAACAGCAGATTCCCACGTATGGCAGGTGGCGAACCAATCCATGGCTCGGTCCTGGCACGATGATCATCACAGCGGTGTGAACGAACCGCAGCTTTGTCCGCTAATCTAGCCGAAAGGGCGCGATGAGCGTTAGCCGAAAACCCAAGTAGCCCGTCGTCAACCGCCTGCGGTGATCCACCGATGTCCACTGTGTCCGACTGACTTCTGCTTCGTTGGTCCATGCATGGTTAGAGAGTGCTTATGGCAACGACACCGGCCGTTATGACTGTTGCCGAAGTGGCGGCGTTCATGCAGGTCTCACGGGAGACGGTCTATCGTCTCGCTGCGCGCGGAGAACTCCCCGGACGCAAGATCGGCCGGATCTGGCGGTTTCCGAAGGGGGCCGTCCAGAAATACGTGGACGGGGGACCCGCTGCTGAACACACTGACCGCGCGGAACAGTGTCGGGAGTCCAGCGATGGCGCCAATGGAGACGTGAATCTGTCAGCCGAACAACCTTGCCCGAGCGACGCCGCCGAGCAGACCCCAGGCCCGGGAAATCCTGGGGCCGCGATTCATAGAGGAATCGACTGATGTACTATCTGACAGTTGAAGAGGAAAAGAGTAGAACGCAGCCTCGGCACTGTGTGTGGTGTCTGTGCGAGATTCTGGGAATAACTACGTACACTCCTCGGCGCACGGTGCAATCACAGCTTGGCGCAATGTGGATGCTAGCCTGTGTGGGGACAGTCGTCTTCGTTGTTACTTCGGCCGTCGCGGCCCAGGAGACCGCCGAAGAATCGGTCCACGTGAACGGTCGCGCCCACGATACCGGGCAGGTAACGACGGACGGCGAAGACCGGAGCATCGACCCCAGCGTGAATGACGATGACAGTTTCGCTGACCTGAGCCTCGAGGAACTCATGGAGGTGCAGGTCGTTGTCACCGCCGGGCGGCGCGAGCAGAAGATCACTACCGTGCCTTATGCGATCAGCGTGATCACGGCGGACGACATCCGGGCGTCTGGCGCCAGATCCGTTCCTGACGCACTTCGGCTCGTACCCGGCGTGGACGTGGCGGATCTGTCGTTCAGTAATTCGGCCGTCTCGCCTCGTGGTCTCCATGGGTTTGTTGCCCGAGGCGTGCTTATTCTCGTGGACGGCCGGCAGATCTTCGACTCCCTCTTCGGTGGAACCCTGTGGGGGAGCTGGCCCTTCCAACTTGAGGATATCGAACGGATTGAGGTAATTCGCGGCCCGGGCGGGGTTACATGGGGTGCCAATGCCGTCAATGGGGTCATCAACATCATCACGAAAGATCCGGCTGATCAAACTGGCGTCACATTGAGGTTGGGCGGCGGGTCGATGGGCAGCTTCAAACAGTACTTCGGCTACGGATTCCAGGACGGCAAGTTGCGCATGCGCATCTCCGGCGAATACGAGGCCAGTGACGGCTTCCGCAAGGGCGGGTCATTACTGCGTTCCCTCGATGATGTCTACAAAGCCGGACGAGTCACTCTGCGGACCGAGTATGACATCGGACCGAATGACCGACTGACCCTGGCGGCCGGCAGCGCCATCGTCGACGGGGCGTTCCCTCCCATACCGCTGGCTGGGATAGGTCTGCGGCGGAATTCCGGATCTCAGGCTGCCTATCTTATGGGCACCTGGTCCCACGACATTGCCGCCGAGGAGCAGGTCGAGGTAACAGCCTACGTCAATGACTTCCACGCTTCTCCGGGAGTTCCCGCCATCGACTACCGCTACCAACAGTTGGCTTTACAGCTCAGGCATACGTTTGCGCCTACAGAAACGCACCGCGTTACTTGGGGCATCGACAGCCGAGTCGATCTCCTCGATGCCACCAATGCCGACCCGTTCATGCTGTCAAAGGATTTCGTCAGCACCGCCATCATCGGACTGTACCTGCAAGACGAATGGCGTTTCGCCCCACGATGGACCCTTGATCTGGGTGGCCGGATTGACTACGAGTTCTACGGGGGATTTCAACCAAGCGCGCGTGCGGCCCTATCGTATCAGTTGACGGATGATTCAATTATCTACGGTTCGGTCTCGCGGGCGTTTCAAATGGCGCCGGCCGGGTTCCGCTTTCTCGATATCCCTCTGCTGAATGGATTAGCCCGGGCAACGGGGCATCGGGACATCGACGCCGAGACGCTGAATGCCTACGAGCTCGGGTTTAGGGGCAAACTCTTCGATCGCTTGGAAACGAGCCTCAGCCTGTACTGGCATGAGTTCCGCGACATGACCACGATCAGCCCAAGGCTGGGGCCCCCAGGGTTAATGCGTATGGATGTCGACAACCGGGCATCAGCCTCAGTGTATGGAGTTGAGCTGTACAGTCAATATGAAGTGACAGAGAAGCTTACACTGCTGGGGCACTACACGTATCAACAATTCGACTGGAGAGGATCGGCGCCGTTCCGCGAAACGGAGCTCATGTCACTGCCGCAGCACAAGTTCATGCTCGGGGCGCGCTACAGTCCGACGGAAGACCTACATCTATCGAGCCACTTGTACTATGTCGACGCGGTTGAAGCTCCAAACCCCGCCAACCCATTCGTTCGTCGCCGCGTGGATCAGTACTTCCGGCTCGATCTGAATGCCGAGTATGGGTTCGCGAACGACCAAGCCTCGATTACCCTCGGGGTGCGAAACCTTCTTGATTCCAACCACTATGAGGGCGGCACGATATTCCTCAACGACGCGGAGGTTCCGCGGATGATCTTCGCGGAGTTGCGGCTACGGATCAAGTAACGGTGTGTGGAAGCGCGGGTAGCGCGCGGCGAGAACTGGACAACGAAACTGAAGGTAGAGACGAGCGAAAACGGACGTGCCGATTCGGAAGACGACAACCTGTTCTTTCCTGATGGCGTTGGCCGCATCCGCCTGGCTGATGCTCACACCTTCGGCGTGCGCACAGGAAGTCGACGAAGCCAAGGCCATCAAAGTCAAGGCGGCCTACCTGTACAACTTTACCAAGTTCATTTTATGGCCCGATACTGCATTTGAGGATGACAAGGCCCCGTTTGTCATCGGCGTGCTGGGTGACGACCCGTTCGGCCGTATCCTCGACGACACCATCAAGGCTAAGAAGATTGCGGGGCGTCCAATCGAGCTTCGGCGGCTCCGCTGGAGTAAGCAGGAGGATCGAGCCGCACTTACAGGATGCCATATTCTGTACATCAGTAAGTTGGAGCGATATCGGCTCGATAACATCTTCGCGGCCCTGGAAAAGCGTACTGTGCTCGTCGTCTCGGACATCCGCGAATTCGCCCGCGACGGAGGCATGATCGGGTTCATACTGGAGCAAGGACGAATCATATTTGAGGTCAATCGGGAGGCCCTGAAAAGAGCCGAACTGAAGGCAAGTTCAAAACTGCTGAAGCTTGCCAGGATTGTAGAACCGAGGAGGCGTCCTGCGCGAGAATCCCAAGTAGGGACGCGCAGGCCATAATGGTACAGACATAGGACTCATTGGCGATGCTCTCGATCAGGAACATGTCGTTTCGGCGGAAGATGCTGCTATACGCCGCGTCGGCAACCGGCACGGCGCTGACGCTATGCTGCGTTGCCGTGATGACGGCGCAGTGGTTCGAGTGGCGGAAGGCAATCCCGCGCGACCTGAGCATCCGCGCGGACATCCTTGGCATGAACGCCACCGCGGCACTTACGTTCAACGATCGGGCGTCCGCTGAGGAAACTCTCGGTGGCTTGAGGGCCGACAATAACGTCATTCTTGCCCGCATCTGCTCCCGCGACGGAACCGAGTTCGCCAGGTACGCGCGCGCCGGATCGGAGAACGTCACGGAAGAGAGGGTCGGGCCAGGCGGCCACCGGTTCTGTGGGGATCGTTTTCACCTCCGTCGCCCGATTGTCTTGGATGGGGATAACATCGGCTCGGTTTACGTGCAGTACGATCTGCGGGGATTCTACGGAGATCTGAAGAGGCTGGCCGGAGTGGTGGCTGCCGGCATGCTCCTGGCCCTAACGGGCGCTGCCGCAGTATCGTCCAGGGTGCAGCGCGTGCTCACGAGACCGGTCACGGACCTGGCGAGTACTGCGAGAACCATTGCGGAGAACAAAGACTACTCCGTGCGGGCCGTCAGACACACCAGGGACGAGCTCGGCACGCTCACCGACGCCTTCAACGACATGCTGTCTCGAATACAAGAACGTGATACCGCTTTGCAGGAGTCCCACAATACGCTGGAACAGCGGGTTGAAGAGCGGACGGAGGAACTAGCGAACACGAACAAGGGATTACAGCGAGAAATCACCGAACGGACGCGGGTAGAAAAGGCGCTGCGCGCAATCTCGTCACAGAACGAAGCTATCCTGGCCGCTGTTCCAGACATCATTGCGGAAGTGGACACCAACAAGGTCTACATCTGGATGAACCAGGCGGGCTTTGAGTTCTTCGGTGATGACGCACTAGGAAGGGAGGCAGCGCACTACTTCAATGGTGACCAGGACACCTACGATGTCGTCCGGCCGCTTTTCAATGGCGATGAGAGCGTGG
>CAZJTP010000196.1:0-8117 GCA_964548955.1 uncultured Phycisphaeraceae bacterium | reverse complement strand
GATAGCACCCGCCCCAGAGCCTCACCAGATATAAATAAGATGCGATTGCCCTGTCGGTCCAGGCGAGATTGCGGATGACGGGGGCTCGCTCAGTCGCTATGCTGTACACCTGAAGGAGCCGCGAGTTGTCGTACGCGTCAGTTGACAAGCTGCAGAAGATGTTGGCGACCGAAGTCTTCGGTTACGCCGCCGACAAGAAGAAGGCATCCGGCCGTGCGCTGGGGACGTTGGTTGAGATCATAACCTTCTACACCCTGTGTGCCTGGGACCTTCGTGACGCCATCGCCATCGAGAAGCCCATCCCCGAATTCGCCAACTCCGACATCGTCCACAACGTCGAGTTCTCGCTGCACCCCAATGTCGGAACACGTTCCGTCTCACTCGAGCCCCTCGATCTCCCTGTCACTTCACGTAAACTGATCAAGGCCGCGGGGCCAATCGCTGAAGGACATACCGCAAAGTCGCAGCAATTGGTCACGAAGAAGCATCTCATGCGAAACGCAGCGGTGATTGCCACGAGCGCTCCCGGATTCACAACCGCAAACCTGTCCAGTATGGACGCGAAGGGATGCAAGGTCCGGTTGGCCAATCTTCTCGATGCTCCGTTTGCCATCTTCGAGTGCAAGCGTGTCGGCGTCGAAGAGGGCAATAAAAAAGGGCCGCAGACCATCGAAAAGGCCAAGCAAGGCGCGTATGTAGCTCGTACTGTCTCGTCGCTCCAGAAGTTCCGCCTTGCGAACGGCAAAGTGCAGGGCGTGCTCGACACGGGCGAAGGCGGCCTGCGTATTGGGGACTACGATGTCCTTCTCCGGAAGATTGTTGACGGGACCGATGCCGACGCTCTCCGGAGCTTCATTCTCACTGTCGGCGTAGTCAGCAACCACGGCAACTGGTTCACTGCAGAGGACCATAATAAGGAACTCCGCGTTCTGGCCCAGTCTTACGATTGGCTCCTGTTCTTGACAGACGCAGGTCTCTGCCAGTTCATTGAGAAGCTGCTGGTGAAGCCCATTGCCGAACTCCATCCCGCCCGCGATGCGTTCCTGGACAGCTACAACGTTGAAAAGAAAGGCAACTGCTTCACCAAGGTAAATATGCGCGTCGAGGCCGACCTGGCCCTCAAGCAGTATTTTGCAGCCTGCGAAGCCGAAATCGAGAGCTGGTTCGACGTGGTTGCTCCCCGTCGGTCCACGATCAAGCGACTCCGAGATGATTTGGTAAAGCTGGCGAACAAAGACTGGAGGAGCATCCGTCAGTCATGACCGCTGGACGAAGCATCAACTCGATAAGCCAAAACTGGTGTACACCGCCGAAGTATGTGCGCGCCGTGCGCAAGGTCTTTGGCGGGACCATCGCCCTCGATCCATGCTCGAATCCTCACTCAGTCGTCGAGGCGGAAGTCGAATACCAACTACCCGACCGCGACGGTCTCCGCAGCAGTTGGGACTATCCCACCATTTACGTCAATCCTCCCTATGGCGCAGACCGGCAGCACGGCACGACTATCAAGGACTGGCTGCGCAAGTGCGCCCGCGCTCGGGACGAATACGGGGCGGAAGTACTGGCCCTTGTTCCCGTCGCCACGAACACCAAGCACTGGAAGGACTACGTCTTCGGTGTCGCCGACGCCATCGCCTTCCTCTATGACACACGCTTGAAATTCCTGGAGAACGGCAAAGACGGCGGCAAGGGTGCTCCGATGTCGTGTGCGATGATCTACTGGAGTGAGCACACCGAACGCTTTGAGGAGGTCTTCCTACCCTTCGGCGCGGTGGTCGATCTGCGCAGTTTGCATGGCAAGGTGATCGGTATGCCGCATGATGCGGCGCACAGCCTTCTTTTTCCAAACCCTCCTCCGAAGACACGCACGCTCTCTGGTCGTCGCGCCCAGCGATAAGCACCACCGTGCCAATCGCTGCGGCCGGACAAGTTGCCGGTCTTCTTGAGGACGCGAGAAAGCTCGACGCAGCGCGGGCGCATGTAGTCGATGTACGCGCCCGTCGAGGCGTGCCGGTCCTCGAAGGCCCGCTTCTCCTTCGTCTCGCCCCAGAAGATCTCGTAGTTGCGGTTGCTGTTGAACGGCGGGTCGATGTAGATCAGGTCCACGCAGCCGTCGGGCGGCTTGGCGAGCTGATCCAGGCAGTCGCTGCAGTAGACGATGCGCGTATCGAGCAGCGCCGAGGGTCTGCCGGCGCGCGTTGCCGGAGCGGTCGGGCGTTTCGCGGTGGTCCGTTTGGGAGTGGTACGTTTGCGGGCCATGGACGTTAGTCTACGCGAGATGCTCCCATGCGCAAAGAGCTGCAGCACAGCGGGCATGGCACCCGCGTCCAGGTTAGATGCAGCCGTTGCCTAGCTCGCACGCTCGGTCCTCACCGCAACTTGGCCGCTTCCGCTCGGACCGCCTTTCCGAAGCGAGACCTGACATCATCGAGACACCTGATAACCTGCTCGATTGCATCGAACGACTCTCTGTCCTGCGTATGGCCAGCCTTGTACCGGGCTTTGTGTTCTCTAAGAACAGACGATCCGTCATCTCGAACCTTCTTCAGCGCGTCGACGTGCGATTGCAATTCGGGCCAGTAGATGGCGACGAGCATCTCGACGTTTTCGAGGTTTAGCTCGTCATCCTTCCCCGACGCGATGGTGATATCCAACGCCTGGTTGTAGTCGATCTTGCCGGTCATGACACTGAGGTACGGGACCCAATCAACTCCAAGCTGTCTGCAGAAACCCACAAAGGCTTGAAACAAGCGCTCGAGTCGTTCCCGACGAAACTGACGATCCTCGCGACGAGCATTGAGCTTGAACGTGACTGCGGCCGCGACAACCCCGCTCGTCACTATGGTCAAGAGACCGAGGATGACCTGCCAGGCCGTCATGCCCTATCCTCCATGAGTGGGCGGGGTGCCATGCCTGGGCACCAGGGTGGACTTTTGTTGGCTCGCTTGAGCAGTGCCCGGTGTTCGCCATTCTGAATTCGCCATTCTTCTCACGCCCCAATGGTCGCGCTGGCCGTTTCGTTCCACGGTCCATGTTTCCCGGTGGTGGCGACCCGGCGGAGCATGTAGTGGGCTGTCTTGCCGCCGTCTTCGCCGGGGTAGTCTACCTTGTACGGCGTGCGTGTGTCGACCGGCAGTAAGCTCAGCTCGCTCGGCCCGGTCGCGGGTGGGTCGCCGGCCGCGAGCCCCAAATCGCCCGGGTGGCCGTTGACGTACGTGGCGAAGTTGTTCCGCCGGGCGTGGAACCGGGCGTCCGGACGCGGGATATAGTCGTTGGCCACAACTGCTTGCTCCCATGCGAGTTGACCGGCACAGCAGCGTGCGGCCCGCATTATCGCCGTGCCGAGTGGCCGGTGTCAACGAGTAACGTACCTCGGCGGCGTGTCACCCCGCTGCCGCGAGAGCTCCGGATTATCGGCGGGTGTTCCCGCAACACGCCCACGATGCCACAACACGCGTTCGCTGGCCGACAATCCAAACATATTCTAGACTTACTTTCGTCCTGTAGTGCTGCCGAATGGGGCGCACCGGGTGACAATCACGGGGGGAGAAGGAAGCACGGTCGCGGCGGTCGACGAAACAACGGCGTTTTCGTTCGTCCGCGTCGACGAAGGCATTTCCTGACGGGAAGTCCGGGCTCGTGCGTGTCGGACCCACCATCCGACATCGGGATGGTGCAGCGACACGGTCACGGGCAGCCACGATCTCCCTCCACACGGTAGTGAGCGCACGATGGTTCAGGTGGGTTCGAGTTTGCCGCGTTGCGGCTCCCAGAGCGGAATGCCTCGACAGTGGCAGTTGCGCAGCGCGCCGCCGCCTGCGCCGGCTCACGTCAAGCGACCGGTGTTGTGCACGCGGCAAGACGGAGGGGAAAAAGCAATGAGTCGGAAACTACCGCGAATCGTATTGGCAGACCCGCAACCGGACACCCGGCATGCCCTGTACCGGCAACTCGGCGACGCCGGTTTCCGAGTGCAGACCGCTATCAGCGGCAGCGACGTCATCCTGATGTGCAGTATCGAGCCTCCGGATATCCTCATTACGGACGTCGACCTTCCCGACATGGACGGCTTCGAGGTGTGCGAGCATGTCCGACACCAGATGCGCGGCACGGATATCACCGTGATCATCGTGACGGAACCGACCGACGAGATGACCCGCGCGTACCTCGGACAGATGGTCGACTTCGCCGGCGGCGACTACTTCCTCGTCAGACCGTTCGACGGCAAATTACTGATCCAACTTCTGGACAGTCTGAGCGAGGACGTCGAGTGCAACAACGTCTGTCCCGCCGCAGCTCCGACTTTCCCAACCCGCGCGGTATGGCCGACTACGCGCTCGCATTCACCTGCACAAACTGCCTGATCGCGGTGCGCACACGAGCGTCACGGATGGGTGTGCGAATCCGTCTCATCCGGCGGGAGGGAGTCCTGTGTGCCGGGCACATCCTGACTCGCCCCCAACCACAGCGCCTCGCCGCCCGCTGCGAGAACCGTAGCCGGAACGACCCACAACGCGAACGTCTCCCACACCTCCACGTGCGATAGTGGGACAGCCAGCCGTCCAAGACTCAGCCCAATTGTCAGAATGATCGCCGGTGGCTCCAATAAGTTCAAAGCAATCCCGATCCGGAAAGATCGTTTTGCACCGGCGCCGGGTGCGCGGTCCGGTTGCAGATCGGCCGTTGGTTCGTTGGACAGGATTCTAAGTCCGATCCCCAGACCGGCCCCTAATCCTGCCACACTCACGAGGGCCCCCCAATGCCATCGACCGACGGCCGTCAGCACCGCTAGGATCGACACGTTGTTGACGAAGATCACCGCCGCCCGCCGCCGCCATGATCGAGAGTGCAACAGCGGCACGACGATGCGGCGCACCCACCATGCAACCAGCCGAACCGGTGGCAACGACTCGGTTTGCGCAACCGCCCAACCCAGCCCGGTTCCCACGAGCGCAAGGCCGGTGCCCATAGCGGCGATGAGCCAGACAGCCCCGATTACATCCAACGATCGCACGAACAAACGACGGTGCCTCCACGCAGGACAAAAGAGAGCCAACGATCAGTTGCGGGCCTCACCGCGCTTACGCGCAGTCGGCACCGTGGTGAGCCTATCCCGATCAATCACGTGTGACCAGCCTACACACGCGATTGCGCAAGCACAGATGCCATCGTGCCGTAAGACGATCCGGAAACCATCTGCATGAGCAATCCTCACGGTGAGCCGGAGTTTGAGCGCAAGGAGTTGCCCGGCTAGACTTACGTGGTCTTGGAAGCGGGACGATTCACATGCGCCCGGTGTGGGCGCAGCGAACACGGCGGGGCACGCAGACATGGGCAACGGGAGGGATCGCATCGAGACACGGCTGATCCCATATGGCACGCCGGATCAACATGTGGCGTTGCACCGGGTGTTCGATATCAAGCCGCCGCCGGAAGGCGCTGCGCCGGCTCCACAGGTCGCGGACTTGCTGGCCAATGTACACCGCGAGACGGTCTCGATCGATCTTCTCGTTGGAGCGTATCGCGGCGACGAGCTTGTCAGCGCATGCCTGGGAGTGGCGTCCCCTGGTGCGGCGGCGTTGGTGTTTACCTCAAAGGACGTTGTACCCACCCGCGTATACCGGGCGACTGTGGAAGCCCTCAGGACCCTGCAAACGCTTGCCTGGCAGCGTTCGATCGTGTTGCTGGAGGCTCTCGTCGCCCCGCAAGCGCGCATGCTCGGTGAAGCGCTCCACGACGCCGGTTTTCGCTACCTGACCTGCCTGACGTACCTCAAACGGGCATGTACGTCTGTCGCGGCATCACCCGGCGGAGCCGTCGACTTAGAATGGGTGACGTACGCGCCGGATCATGAGTTGCTGTTTCAGGAGGCGGTGGAGGCGACGTACGCGCAAAGTATGGACTGCCCGGAACTTACGGGTTTGCGGCGGACCGTGGATGTGTTGGCCGGTCACCGCGCAAACGGCGTTTTCGACCCGGACCTCTGGTGGGTCGCTCGGCGAGGCGCAGAGGTGGTTGGTGTGCTTTTGCTCAACCGGGTTCCACACGAGCCGGCGCTGGAGGTAGTCTATATGGGCGTCGCGCAAGGTTCGAGGGGAACGGGAGTTGGCGACGCGTTGTTGCGGCGTGCGGAGGCGATGGCCGGCCGGATTGGTGCCAAAGTATTGGCACTAGCCATGGATCAGCGCAACAGACCGGCCCTCAGCCTGTACGCGCGGTGGGATTTCGTCGAGACCGGGGCGCGCGACGCCTGGATCGCAAGTTCACCTCGCACATAAGTTTGCGGGGTTTTCACGGTCCGCAAGCGAGTTATCCACATTCTCCGCTTTTCCGCACGCATCACGGTGGGCAAAAAAAACTTTGTTGCGGTAACTCCTTGCTATTGGGGAAGCATCGGCGCTTCGGCGCTTGTGTATTGATAAACATGGTTGACTCAGGTTCGGCAAACCGGTATTTTCCACGTTCAGGACTGGAAGCAGAACAGTGCTCGAGCGGTCGGAATTGGCGTACGACTACTCGTGTGCGTAGCTTTTCCATAGTCTTTTTTTGACGTAACATCAGGGTAGTTTATGTGGTTCGTTCCATTTCAAGGAGCTAGTGGTGGCTATATGCGCGCAGGATGCCGTGTCGCTGGTTGAATCGCGTATCGCGGAGAAGCTCGGGCCTCAGCGGTTCAACGTCTGGTTCAAGAATGCAACCCGTTTCACCTTCACCGACGATTATCTGCGCGTCAGCGCCCCCAACCACTTCGTCGTTGAATGGATTGAGCGCCACTTCGCGGACGTGATTTCCGACGCGGCCCGCGAGGTCGCCAATCGCGATTTCACCTTGAGCTTCGCAATCGACCCGGCGCTCGCCAAGGGACTCGGCAAGAAGCAGCCGGACAGGCAGGTGGACTTCGTTGCCAACAACCCCGAACGCCTCGCCCGCCAGCAAAGGCGACTCGGCTCGCCGCCTTCCGTCCCGAACCTCAAGGGCAGTCTGGTAGATTTCGTCGTTGGCTCGTCGAACCGGATGGCCTACGCGGCCGCCCGCCATGTGACCGAGAATCCGGCTAATGATTACAACCCGCTCTTCGTTCATGGAGGTTGCGGGCTTGGAAAAACACACCTGCTGCAGGGAATCTGCAATGGGCTGAGGGAGCAAAACGCCAACCTGCGGTGGCGATACGTCACCGGCGAGGAGTTCACGAACGATTATATCTATTCGATCAAGGCACGTGAGACGGATGCGTTCCACAGCCGCTACCGCAATCTCGACGCACTGATCATCGACGACGTCCATTTCCTGGCCAACAAACGGGCGACGCAGGAGGAATTTCTGCATACGTTCAAGACCATCGACGCAGCCGGCAAGCAGATCGTCCTGGCTTCGGACGCCCATCCGAAGATGATCGGGCACTTCTCCGACTCGCTCGTTAGCCGCTTTCTTTCGGGCATGGTCGTGCGTATCGAGTCACCCGATCTCGAGGTCCGCATAGGCGTGTTACGGCAACGGGCGAAGCGCTTGAAAGTGGACATCTCCGAGCCGGTGATCGAATACATTGCCGAGAACTTCCGCGCCAACATCCGCGAACTCGAAGGTGCGCTGCTGAAGGTCGTCGCCCAGGCGCAAGTGACCGGCCAACCGATCTCGCGGTCGCTGGCGGAGCGGGCCATTCGCGACCTGATCCGCCAGACCGCCCCGGTGGTGATGCTCTCGGACATTGAGAGCGTCGTAGCGATTTTCTTCGGCCTCACTCCGGCCGATCTCCATACGTCGCGGAAATCACGGACGATCGCCCTCGCACGTGGGATCGCGATGTATCTCGCGAGAAAGCATACGGATATGAGTTTTCCGGAGATCGGCCGCTTTATGGGGAACAAGAACCATTCCACGGTTATCCTGGCTTCCCGTCGCATCTCGAAGATGCTGCAGGCGAATACCGCGGTCCGTTGGATGACCCCCGCGGGCCAAAAGGAGCAAAACCTCGCCGAACTCGTCGACGAGCTGGAGCAACAATGCTGCAACAGCGGTGCACCGGTCGAGACCGCCTAACCTAATCCTGCCTAATGTGGCAGCACTACTTTCGCTCCGGACCACGGCTGGCGCTGTCAAGAACGCCAGTAGTCGCGGCG
>CAZJTP010000195.1:0-8206 GCA_964548955.1 uncultured Phycisphaeraceae bacterium | reverse complement strand
CCTTCCCGACCCCTTAAACGAGGTTCCACACTCAACTTTGCGAAGGTTGGGTTAGCGCGCCTGGCCGCCCTTGGGTTGTTTGGCGTGCTTGTGCTCGTTCTTGCTGAGGTCGGAGTTCGGATCTTTAGACCACATATGACTTTCCCCCGCTATGTTACAGATGGCAGCTATGGCATCCGGGTCAATGTAGCTAATGCTCGCTACTGGCACACGTCTCCTGAGATGAAGGTCCAGTTTCGAATAAACTCAATGGGTATGCGGAGCGACCGGGAGTACAGCTTTGACAAACCTCAAGATACAATTCGAGTTGTCGGGCTCGGCGATTCGTTTACCTTGGGCTATGAGGCCGATGTGACTGAGACCTATCTCTACCGACTCGAGGAACTGCTCAAAGCTGACGGGTATCCTGTTGAAGTCATCAATTTGGGAGTCAGTGGATATGGGACTGCCGAGGAATTGATTATGCTAAAGGAGTTTGGATTTCGCTTCCACCCGGACGTAGTGATCGCAGCGTTTTACCAGAATGACTTGGCCGACAACGTTCGCTCGAACCTCTACAGACTCGATAAAGATGGCCGTCTCATTCGCGCTTCTTCCAGTTATCTTCCAGCCGTTGGCATTCGGAACAAGCTGTACTCATTTTGGCTCTACCGTTGGCTTGCTGAGAACTCGCAACTACTTTCGCTAGCCCGTGAGAGTATTTCCGTGTTCGTCAAACGGAAAATGGTGACGGCAAGGGATACAACCAACGTCAAACATAGGAATGACAGCTATCCATCGATCCTCACGGGCCGTTTGTTAGATAGAATCAAGGCCGAGTGCAGTGAGCGAGGTGTTGAATTCTTGCTGCTCGATATCCCTCGACATACCTTGGCCGAATCACACCTTGCGATGACGTCCCTGGAGCAGGTTCTGCCTGAGGAAGTCGTTCAGGTCGCGCCAAGCTTGCGCGCCCAGGGACCCAACACGCATCTTTATCGCCGCCGCGGTAGTTTCCATTGGACGCCACAGGCGCACGAGATCGCCGCCATGTTACTGGCCCAGAAGCTGTGTGGCAAACTTGACGATCTCCAATTGCGTTAGCGATCGACGTTAAGTGGTGTTTCTACCGTGGATCAGCATGTATCGAATGACCGAACTGAGCGTACATCTGCGCGGTCTGGTGTAGAAGCGCACCTTTGACTTCGATCGTTACTCGAGCGGGCACGTCGAAGAGTCCGTCGACGGCCATCATCCTCTGGTAATCAGGTTCGGCATCGGGGGCAGGCGTTGGTCCCCTCGGCTGAGGAATTCGCCCAACGTCTGGCTGTCGTTCCGATCCACAATCTGATAGTCTCTCTTCAGGGCAATTCCCTTCTGGAGCAATTCACAGCCCTACATTGCTGATCCCGGAAGGACCGAACAGCCATTCCACCCTTCAACCTCCAAGTACGCGTGGGACAAGCCGTGCTTGATCCGCACCGCCCCATAAACATCATCTCCTGGAATCGCCTCTAATCGTCGACCAGGCCCCTGGCGGGTTGGAGATCCAACGGTTGGTGCGCGGGCGCAACTGCATCTCATGGCGATTGGCCGGCTCCTTATTCATAAGCTCCCGCGGAGGCGGGCATCTCGCGGAGCACCCCAGCGCTGTCGGCCGGCACGAGTTCTTGAGTTACCTTGCCGAGAAGGACAGAGCCACTTACAGGATATCCGTCCGCGTCCACTCCTGGGTCGCCCGTCGTTTGGCTTGTGCCCCTAGTGATTACCGAACCGCCCGACTGGACTTCAAAATGATTCTCGTGCCAATCATCCCACTCGATACCAGAGTCTGGCTGATTGAGTCTCATTTCATTGAATACATTGCCTTTGGCAGAGAAATCTGTGATCTCGACTGGCCAGCTTGAATAACCGTCAAGCGGGTCTACGAAGAACCCGAGATTGCTCCTGAAAGTGCAGTGCCACCAAATCAAGTGATCCACTCTTCGATACCACCCGCTGCTCCCAGAGGCGTCATCGGCCATATCGATGTACACATTGACGAAGGCCATACCCTGGGCGTTGGGTGGTTCTGGATCAGAAGTTCTCCTGCCCCTGATGAACAGTCCCTGGTAGTGACAGTTAGTGGCGCGGTAGTTGTAGACAATCACGTTACTGTCCCTGTGTCCACCCCACCACTGCATAGCGTCCGCATGCCAGCTCGAGTTATCGCCATTATCGATGTCATCAACAGTGCAGTTGACTATCATCGGAAAATTCTGAAAAGCATCATGTCCAATAGTACTTATGGTGAGTCCGCGCGCCAGGTATTGTTCTGCTGTGTTTCTCGTGGCATAGTCGCATGCCGTGATAGAAGAATCGGTCCAATAGACCGTTCTGGGATTCAATCCCACGGGATTTGATTGCAGAATCCAGCGGCCCGATCCGATAAGGGCACAATCGTCGATCCAGACTTGCATCAGGCTGCCGACTGTGGAGTTCGCGGCGACTATAGCGCCGCCTCCCCCTGATCGGTCCAGCGTAATCCCCTTGATCGCCACTCTCTCAACGTTTCTGATTGCAGAAGCAGCGATCACGATAGTATTAGATGTGTTTCCTCCAGCGGCTGTGGTCACCGTGACCCATTCATCTCCTCCCAAAACCGAGGGCGCTGAACTCACAGCGCTATGCACACCAGCGTATAATCGGACCACGCCGCCAGCAGCATTGTCACCGTAGCCCAAAGGGCTCCTCCAGGCCCTGATGGCATTGATCGCGGCGCGAATCGTCAAGTACGGCTGCGCGGGATTGTTCACCTCTCCTGTGCTATCGTTGCCGCCATTATCAACCCATGCTTCTGGCTGAGGGAGGCTCCCTGTAGGATTGACTATCAGGGGCAACGCGTCCAGGCCCAGGCTGCCGCCGCCGGTGTTCTTGTCTCTTATCCCACCGTCGTTCCCATGCACGATCGCCTCGACGGTGATTGGCCCGTCGGAGGTGAAGCTGCCGGCGGCAATCGGGATCCAATACTCATGCACGTCGGTTCGATCGTTATACGTCATTTGCGTCACGTCGATTGACGCCGGGTCGGTATATCCCTGACCACTAATCGTGAACGTGACTTTCTGTATGCCGTTCTTGGAGAACGCCACCACGCCAGCCTTGAACGTCTCCCCAGCGTTGATCCGCTGATACGGCACGACGTCCCAGCGGGCGATCGGCGTCAGGGAATCGCATTGAGGCTGGACAACCAGGAAAACTGCTATCGTTATTGCAGGTACGACACTCGGCGTCACGGTGATCTCCGCTTGATACGAGCCATCGGTCAGGTCCGTCCGATCCACTGTTGCCGTGATCGTGTCATGCTCACCCGTGCTGTCGCCGCTGTTCGGCGACACCGTTAGCCAATCGGCATCATCGACGATCGTATAGTCTAGCAAGTCGCCGCCGGAATTCCAAACCTCAAACTGCAGGCTCAGTAGGGTCGAGCCGAAGTCTAGATTTGAAAGACTCACTGACGGTGTGGCTGGCACACACTCGTCGTTCTCCTCGTCGCACGGGTCACCACCGCACGGATCGGTCCCCGCCTGACAATCAAGCACGGGGTCGCAGGTCTCCACGCCGTCGCAAAACAGGCCGTTGTCACAGTTTGCGTCACTAGGAACGTTGTCGCACGAGTCGGTCGCCTCGTTGCAGGAATCGATCGTACATGGCACGCCATCGCCACAATTGACTGGATTCCCCGCTTGGCAGCCAAACACGGGATCGCAGGTTTCGACGCCATCACAGAACAGGCCGTTGTCGCACAGAGCATCGTCTGGTGCGTTGTCGCACGAGTCCGTCGCCTCGTTGCAGGAGTTAGCCGTACACGCTACGCCATCGTCACAGTCGACCGGGGCACCAGGCTGGCAATCGAGTTTAGGATCGCACGTCTCAGGGCCGTCACAGAACAGGCCATTGTCGCAGAGTGAATCATCGGAGACGTTGTCGCATGAATCGGTGGCTTCGTTGCAGGAATCGGTGGTGCAAGCTACGCCATCGTCACAATCGACGGGCGTACCGACCTGACACCCGAGCAGAGGATCACATGTTTCAGACCCATCGCAGAACAGGCCATTATCGCATAACGAATCGTTCGGCGCGTGATCGCACGCATCCGTTGCTTCGTTGCAGGAATCGACAGTGCAGGCCGTGCCATCGTCGCAATTGACAGGGATCCCGGGCTGGCAGGTGTTGCTCACGCATGTTTCCGCGCCGTTGCAGAATACATTGTCATCGCAGTCTACGTCCTCGTCGCAGATGATCTCTTCGCATGTATCGGTATCCTCGTCACAGGTTTGGGCCGGACAGGGATCATCGCCGCCCTGGCAGCCGAGCACAGGATCACACGCCTCTGTACCATCGCAGAACAATCCGTTGTCACACGACGAATCGTCAGGCGCGTTGTCGCACGAATCGATCGCTTCGTTGCAGGAATCGACGGTGCAGGCCACGCCATCATTGCAATCGAAGGGAGTACCGGCCTGACAGCCAAGCACAGGATTGCACACTTCGGCACCGTCACAGAACAGACCGTTGTCACACAACGCATCGCCGGGCGCGTTGTCGCAGGAATCGGTGGCCTCGTCGCAGGAGTCAACCGTGCAAGCCACACCATCGTCACAGTCCACGGGAGCGCCGGCCTGACAGCCAAGCACAGGATTGCACACTTCGACGCCATCACAGAACAGACCGTTGTCACACAACGCATCGTTGGGCGCGTTGTCGCACGAATCGGTCGCTTCGTTGCAGGAATCTACGGTACAAGCCACACCATCGTCACAATCCACTGGAGTGCCGGCCTGACAGCCAAGCACAGGATTGCACACTTCGACGCCATCACAGAACAGGCCATTATCGCATAACGAATCGTTCGGCGCGTAAACGCAGGCATCCGTTGCCTCGTTGCAGGAGTCAACCGTGCAAGCTACGCCGTCGTCACAATCGGCGGGAGTGCCGGCCTGACAGCCGAGCATAGGATTGCACACTTCGGCACCATCACAGAATAGACCGTTGTCACACAACGAATCGTCAGGCGCGTTGTCGCACGAATCCGTGGCTTCGTTGCAGGAATCAACGGTGCAGGCCAGGCCATCGTCGCAGTTGACGGCCGGGCCGGGCTGACACGTGTTATTCACACACGTCTCCAGCCCATTGCAAAACATTTCATCGTCGCAGTCGCTGTCGCTGATGCATTCCACGCACGCGTCAACAGTTTCGTCGCACAGTTGCCCTGCGCACGGATCGGAGCCTACCACGCATGAGCCGCTGACACAGGTCTCCGCTCCATTGCAGAACGCGCCGTCATCGCACTCGGCGTCCGACGCGCAGTCCGGCGGCGGCGGAGGGGGTGGTGGAGGCGGCGGGTCAGTGCGCAGCACCGTCACGCGGACATCGTCGAGTGCAAAGAGGTCGTCCTGCGCGACTGACAACTCAAACACAAGCACTACCGTCTCGCCTTCGACGTTCGGAGCTGTGAACGTTACGGTCGCCGCGTTCTGGGCATCCAAAGTCACGCTCAGGCCTTCGACCTGCGTCCAGAAAAAGGCGAGGGGCGACTCACCCGAACCTGTACTGGCCGTGCCATCCAATGTCACCACGGCTCCGGCCTCAACCTCCTGATCCGGTCCGGCGTCAGCCGTCGGCCCGAACGACGCTGGGTCAACATAATCGAGCACATAAATGGTGACCCTATTCTGGTCGGTGGACTCACCATCACTGACCGTCAGTGAGAAGGCCAGTTCGGTGTCTGTATCCACATAGGGTGCAACAAACCGCGCGGTCGGCTCTGTCACATTCAACAAAGCAACAACAGGCAGCCCCGAAACCTGCGTCCACAAGTAGGTCAACTCAGGGCTGTCAGGGTCGATGCTCTCGCCACCGTAAAGGAACACGAGCGTGTTTTCGTCGACTGTTTGGTCATCGCCGGCGTTGGCGACAGGCGGCTCGTTCACGACCAATACATCGAGATGAAGACTAAGAACGAACGCCACTGCTCCCCTGCGGTCCAAGGCTGTGACCGTTACCACATAGGAGCCCGGCTCAGAGAAGGTGTGGGTTTGTTCAGTTCCTTTGTGCCCTGCAGTGTCGTCGCTGAAACTCCACTCGAACCGGAAGTCATCATCGGGCCTTGGCCTCCGCGTTTTGACCGTGAGTAGCCATTCTCCGGGTTTCTCGCCGCTTTCTAACGCAACGATCTCGTAGCCCTCTTGGGCCGCCACTTCTTCTATGACTGTCGCTGGAAGTACATCCAAATCTGAATCGACGACGGTAGCCGTGCCGGTCACCGTGGTTCCCTCTGGAAGGGCACCACACCCCCCGGTGAATGTAAGTAGTGGAGTAAGTAGAAAAAGAAGCGTGAAACTAACAGTGCGCGCGGACCTACACGAAGGTCGACAAACTGCAGTGAAATGCACGGTTTCTTCCCCCCGCCATGCTTCGCCCGCCGAAGGCCTCTCGCCTCAAGTGGCCAGCCTTTTTCAGAGCCAATGACTCCAAGTCTCCGACAACAACCGAGTACGTCGGATCGTACTTCGTGCCCCTCAGCGAGGAAGCTGACATCCAAGCATACGAATAGAATGCGTTCTCTCCAAACAGAATAATTCCCCTGGCCCCCCCTTGTTACTTACTTGCCCATAGTTCTCTATTGTACCGCGCATTCTCGGAACAATAGGTGTGTTTAGTCCTATCACGCAAGACTCTTATCGGACCCTGTGGAATCCGACGATCACGCCGTTCTGTGCACCTGTGCTTCCTGAAAACCTCATCATGGCGCAGATGGGCGTGCCGCGTGGAGAGTTGGCGTACACACGCGCGGCCAACAGCGGAGAACGTCTGCGGAACGAAGGCGTCTTGGCGCCCGAGTCACCCGGCTTGAGAGGCACGCGCGTACTTCAACCTCGACAGCTGACACAGGCGAACTGGTTCAAGAGTTCAGGCCGCGCGGCGATAGCGATGATGCAGACCGCCGACTTGTGGAATCGCGATCGCCCTTCCTTCGGATGGATGCTCGACTCGACGTGGTACCGGAGCATTGCATTCCAGCGAAAGATGAGCGCGTGATTCGTGATAGTATGCCAAGTAGCTTGAGAGAATTCGGCGCAGGTGGACTTCGTTAAGCACAATGACATGATTGAGGCACTCACGGCGGATACTGCCGTTCAGGCGTTCGACGTACGGATTCTGCCATGGAGATCGTGGTGCCGTTACGACTTCTTCGATGCCTAGGTGCTTGACGCGTTGTCGGAAGAACTCGCCGTAGATCGAGTCACGATCTCGAAGTAAGAATCGAGGTCCCTCTTCGTACGGGAAGGCCTCCACGATCTGTTGCGCCGTCCATTGGGCCGTTGGATTCGCTGTGACGTTGAAGTGGACTACCATGCGGCGATGATGGCGGAGTACGATGAAGCAAAACAAAATGCGAAACGTCGCTGTTGGCACCGTGAAGAAGTCAACAGCGACGATGTCTCGAACGTGGTTGTCCAGAAATGTGCGCCACGTTTGAGAGGGCGGCTTGCGGTGGTGGACCTTGTACTTGTCCACGGTAGCCTTCGACGCTTCGTAGCCGAGGAGCCGGAGTTCCGAGCGGATTCGTGGAGTTCCCCAGAGCGGGTTCTCTTTAGACATTCGGCGGATCAACTTGCGAATCTCGACGTCGATCTTTGGCCTTCCCGATCTGCCTCTCGACTTCCATCGCCAGTAGAGCTTGAAGCCCTGCTGGTGCCATCGGATGACCGTTTCTGGCTGCACGATTACGAGGACCGAGCGCCAATTCGCCCAGAGGCGGGCGATCCAGGTCCAGAAGATCCGGTCCCGGTTCCGCAGCCGGGGTCGCTTCGAGCTCTGCTCCAGTACGGCGAGCTGCTGCCGGAGGACGAGGTTTTCGGCGGCCAACTCGGCCTGGTTGCGGAGAAGCGATCGAAGAAGAACGCAGACCATCTGTAACCAACCCATGCTCCGCTCCCAGGCCCACCACCTTAACACATGCGCGTGAATGGCCACGAGCGTAGCCGAGGTGCAGGAACGGTCAATCCCGAATGCTTGCCAACATGCCCGAAACCGCGATTTTAGGCCGGGATGAGGTTTTCAGGAGGCACAACCCGGAACGGTGGCGTGGAACACCCACAACGGCTTACTTCTCACGACATGGAGGTGTCCCACCTCTTCCCAGATGCACCGGCGGAAGAAACCGTCGGGATAAACATACTCG
>CAZJTP010000194.1:0-8240 GCA_964548955.1 uncultured Phycisphaeraceae bacterium | reverse complement strand
TGGTCACAGATGTTCTCTCCCGCCTGCAGCGTTCCGCTCAAGTATGCGGATGCCAGTTGTTCAGGGGTCTCAGCCGGCGCGCCAACTACGACTGTGATGCCGTTTTGGGCAAAGAGTTGCTGGGCCCGTTGCCCCATGCCGCTGGCAATGATCACCTCGGCGCCCTGCTCATGCAACCAGCGAGGAAGCAGACCCGGCTCGTGTGGTGGTGACTCGTGCATGGATTTGCTGACGATCTCTTTGCCTTCTTGATCGGTCTCGAGTATTGCAAATCCATCGCAATGGCCGAAGTGGGCGCTCAAACGTCCGTTCGCTATAGGAATGGCAATCTTCATGCGATGATTCTCCTTATGTTTGCCCTTGGTCTTGACGGCTAGGTCGTCTTGTCCTAACTGGTCTACGATCGACTGGACAATACCCGCAAACGCGTGGCCGGCTGAGGTCTGCCCCTGCGTGTCGACAAAGGGCTGACCGGCGTCTCCGGAAGTAACGATCTGCGGGTCGATTGGGATGTCTCCCAGAAACGGCACCTTTGTTTCCTCAGCCAATATCTTGCCGCCGCCGGTCTTGAATAGGTCGATTCTCTCCCCGCACTTAGGACAGACATAGCCGCTCATGTTTTCCACGATGCCGACAACCGGCAAGGACAGGGTATTGCAAAACGATATGCAACGGCGCACGTCCGCAACGGCTACGTCCTGCGGTGTCGTTACAATCACAGCCCCTGCCGGCGACCCAACAAGTTGGGCTATGGACATCGGCTCGTCGCCCGTGCCGGGAGGCGAGTCCACCACAAGATAGTCCAACTCTCCCCAAGCCACGTCCTTGAGGAACTGGCGGATTACACCGTGCTTCATCGGGCCTCGCCAGATGACCGGCGTCTTCTCGTCTCCCACCAGGAACCCGATGGACATGACGGCCAGGTTGTCGTTCATCCTGACAGGGAGCATCCCGCCCTCCTCGGATCCCATGATCTGACGACCTTCCAACCCCAACAGTTTGGGGATGCTCGGCCCGTGTACGTCGATGTCGAGCAGGCCGACCTTCTTACCGGCCTGCGCCAGCGACGACGCCAGGTTGGCGGCGACTGTGCTTTTCCCGACGCCGCCTTTGCCGGACAACACGAGCAGCTTGTGCCCGATTTTCTCCATCCGGCCTTGGAGCGCCAATTCCTCCGCTTGTCGCTCGGATTCGTCCACTGTTTGTGATCTTGAGGCAGATGTCTGAGTCATGGATACCTCCTTAGTTGTTGCTTTGCCCGCACACCCCGGACGGGGGTGCTTCACGAGATCTTCGCAGGCGGCGTGCAGTGTGTCGGTGGCTAGAAGAGCACAATGCTGCGTTTCTTCGGGGAAACCGCCAAGGGTGTCGAGGACGTCCTTTTGTTGAATAGCGTATGCACCTTCGACGGTCTCGCCTATGGCCAGCTCCGTGGTCATGCTCCCACAGGCAATCGATGAACCGCACCCGTCAGTCATGAAGTTCGCGCGGTGAATCCGACCACCGCGAATCTGAAGCCAGAACTCCATCGTGTCGCCGCAGGAACCAGTGATGCGGGCGTGGCCGTTGTAGGAATCCAGCGCCCCGACATTGCGAGGGTTCTGGGCATGGTCGATGGCGACAGCGGAGTATTCAAAGTCGGATGCCATGTTTGTGTTTGTCTCCGATGGCTCTTATATTACTCCAAAGGTCACGAACGTCATCAGCGGCCTCACACTCATGTTCAACGATCGCCTGTGCATGGATTTGGGCCTTGGTTACAGCCTGATCGTACCGAACCCTCCCGGCCACCCGCATACCACGTTGGCGAGCCTGGGCTTCGATCTCCGATGTCAAATCCCCGTTCAAATCCCACTTGTTGACGCACACTTGGGTCTCGATACCGAAATGCCGTGTCAGATCAGACACGCGCTCGAGATCGTGCAACCCGCTAAGCGTCGGTTCGGTCACGATGAGTACGTGATCTGCGCCGGTGATCGAGGAGATCACCGGACATCCGATACCCGGCGAGCCGTCAATGAGTACCCAATCGATCCCCCGCTCCTGGGCGATTGCTTTCGCTCGTGTGCGGACGAGGCTGACCAGCTTGCCGGAGTTCTCCTCGGCAATGCCGAGTTTGGCGTGAACCATAGGCCCACAACGAGTTTCGGAAACGAATAACTGCCCGTTCACCACCGGCGCGAATTCGATGGCCTTCTCCGCACAGAAGTATGCGCAGACGCCGCACCCCTCGCAGGCGATTGGGTCTATTCGATACGTCTTGTCCACTTTGCCGTTGCCCGGCCCATCGTAGGTGATGGCGTCGAAACGGCAGATTTCCTCGCACTTGCCGCAGGCCGTGCACTGCTGCGGCATGATTCTCGCCCGAGAACCTCCGGAGAAGTCCTCTCGATGGACAATCGTCGGTTCGAGAACGAGGTGTAGATCGGCTGCGTCAACGTCGGCGTCCGCCACCACGCACTTGTCGGCTAGAGCGGCGAACGAAGCCACGATCGACGTCTTGCCCGTCCCGCCCTTGCCGCTGATTATGACCAGTTCTTTCATGAAGCGGTCCCCCATTCCCGGAGTAGTTCCGGACGGAAGCCTCTGGCCCAAATGATCCGGCGTCGTTCAATCAAACGCGCCGTGGTTTCCTGATACCCGGCATTGTCGAGCATCGCGGCCAGCTCCTCCGGGGTGTAGTAATCCTCATCCCACAGGCGTTGCGCCAGTGAATCCCGTGGAAACTCCACAATCAGGACCTCACCGCCAGGGCGCAAGACACGCCTGGCTTCCCGTAGGATTCTCCTGGCGTGCTTCATCTCGTGCAGCGCCCACATCACTACGACCGCGTCCACGGACTCGTTCGCTGCGAAATCAAGATGAGTTGCGTCTTTTTGAACGCAGCGAACCCGCGCGTTCCTGGAAGAGCGAGGCCGTTTGGGGAAGTCAGCCGAGGAGATGTCAACGCCGGTGACATGCTGGCCATATACCTGTGTCAGGTACCGCACCAACTCGCACGCGCCACAGCCAAGGTCGAGGACGTGACCAGCCAGGCGCAATTCATGCCCGATCCGGCGATACAAGCGAGGCTTGATCCTGTCGTAGAAGTTCTTCTTCAGCGTCTTGTCGGGCATACTTTCAACTTCATCCGACGGTCACCCACGTTTCTTCAGTGACGTCCTTCAACAGTTGTGCAAATAGTGATTGGTAATCCGGCAGAACCTCGCAGACCATTTCGCCCCGTGAGTACGCCTCGGCAATCCGACGGTCGTCCGGGATCTCCGCTAGAACTTTGATGCGTTCCTTAGAACAGTATGCGTGCACCGCCCGATCGCCGACGTCCGCCCGATTGATGAGCACCCCGAAGGGGAGTTTCAATACCCGGACCATTTCGACAGCGAGCTTTAAGTCATTGAGACCAAACGGTGTCGGCTCTGTCACCAGAAGCACGAATTCGCAGTCGCGGATGCTTTCTATGACCGGGCACGAGGTCCCCGGCGGGACGTCCGTGATGACCAGATCAGTCTTGGGAGCAGCCGCCTTGACGGCCTTGATTACCGGCGGGCTCATGGCCTCACCAACATTCAGCAAACCGTGGACGAAGCGTATCGGTCCGGCCCGGCCGGCCTCCAGCATCCCCATCTCGCGCGGTACTTCGGTGACGGCGTCCTCCGGACAAACCAGCCGGCAACCGCCGCAGGCATGGCAGAGTTCGGGATAGACCAGCACCTTTTGGCCAACACAGACGATGGCGCTGTACTGGCAGATCTCGCCGCACTTTCCACAAAGTGTGCATTTCTCCTCGTCCACCCGGGGGATCAACATACCAACCGGTTCGCGGTGCGTAATCTCCGGTTTCAGGAAGATGTGGCCGTTGGGCTCCTCGACGTCGCAGTCGAGGTACGCTGTGCTCCGGCCGTTGCGCGAGGCCATATACGCCAGATTCGTGGCCACCGTCGTCTTGCCGGTGCCACCCTTGCCGCTTGCGATCGCGATCTTCAAAATACCTGTCCCCAACCGTGCTGCCTCAGTCGCCGTGATTGCTGTCTCCATTAGACAGCAGCACGCTGTTTACACACTAGATCCCTAGTTGTTCGCCGACTATTACTACTGTTATGATCGGTTTATACTTATCGTTGTCGTATTCTCTCTCTATTATGACTGTCTTATTACAGATCCTCCACGGCGACGAGCAGTCGCTGCATACACCTGTCACGCCGCACGGAGGCATTGGATCAAAGTCTACGTGGCGTTTAACGTTCAGTGGAGCAGTCCTATTCCTGATCTTCTCTAGCGCTTCCTTCAGGGTTCCGACAATCTTGTTAACTCCCGCCACTATGATGACCTTGCCTGGACCGAAGAGCATGGCTGCCACACGGTTCCCATGTCCGTCAACGTTAACGATTTTCCCATCTAAGGTCAACGCATTGGTGCCCGTCACGAATACGTCTGAGGTTAATGCCTCTTTTTTGAGCCTGACGTTCTCTTCTACACTGGTTCCGGGTTTCCATGGGTTCAGGAATGTGTAATCACCTTTCTCGAGCGCATCTACCACGCCTATCTGCCTTAGGGTAAGCGAGTCGCCGAATCCGACGACGCTACCCTCAGGTATCATCCCCATGACCTTTTCAAAGGCCTCTCTTCTGCTGTCTACATGTAAAGCTGAAATATTCCTTTCGCTCAACCTCTCAACTACGTGCTGCGCGATTCTCTGCTTCATCCTGATTGCCCACATCTAAGAGGCTGTTTGAGAAGTTGGGTGCCACTGACAGCTTACTGCCAGTGCACTTGCTTGAGGCGAGGAAAACACGGGCGGGCAAGCCGCCCGTGGCACCCTTTGGAACCCGTTGGTAGGATTGCTCCGGCTTCTCAAACACTCTTGAAGCGCGCGCATCTTTTGTTCGTCCTGTCTGTGCGACTTCGCTACTGCGCGCCACCGCCTCTCCCGCGTCCCTGGCCCATACCGCCGCCACCCTGTCCTCGACCTTGACCCCCACCTCTACCCATTCCTCGTCCCATGCCTCTGCCGCCACCGCCACCACCGCCACCACCGGCGCCACCGCCCATGCCCATTCCGGTACCAGGCATCGGCGATTGTTGGGCCGGCGTGGGCTCGTCCGGGGAGGGAGACGGTACATCAGTCATGCCGGAGCGACTGGCGACGTTCGGCTCATCGGCAGTATTGAGCCGGCCGGCTTTGAACCGCTCAACGGCATCTCGCACGGTGCCCGAACAACCGGGGATCACTCCAATGCCGGCGGCGGTGAGTGTCGAGTGGGCGTTCGGGCCGCAATTGCCCGTGAGGACAAACTTCACGTTCTTAGCCGCCATGAGTTGAGCCGATTGAATACCGGCGCCTCCGCCGAGCGCAGCGTTGGAGTTCTCGATGGCTTCGAATTCCATGGTGTCCGTATCAACGATCAAGAAGTACGCGCACCGGCCAAACCGGGGATCAACGTTCGCATCCAGAGTCGACCCGGTAGCTGTAACTGCTGTTTTCATTCGGATTCCTCCTGTGGTGAAAGTCTCGCGCCCGGCACACCATAGCGATTGTCGTCGGTCTGTTCAATACATTGGGGCGTCGGGAATCCTGAGCGGGTGTCATCCCGGTTTCGAGTCCGACGAAAAACCACGTTGTGTCCCACGTCACAACCGACGTCCCGAGCAATCACGGGACACTTTGCCTTGAAAAGAAAGAAGATGTCCTGATCTTCCCCACCCAGTGTTTCATAATTCCCCTGGCCCTTGGCGATCACGAGATCGCATTCCTTGAAGCGGGTTCGAAAGGAAGACGAACAGAACTCCGGAATTGTGCCCGGTACATCACTGCCGTTGTCCATTACCATTACGAGCGAGTTCAGCCCCGCCGTTTCCGCATCCTCTCGCGTAGCGTCATTGATCACCGGGCTGCCCCTTACGACAAGCGTGACTCGGTCATACGACATCTCTTCGATCAACAATCGGTCGAAAACGATTTCGCCCGCGTTGTCGGCCAGGTACAGAATGTCGTGCGCCCCCTCGACCGCCTGATGAAGATCGGAAACTGCGGCCTCGTCAAACAAGCTGCCCATCGCGTCCTCGATTGCATCATGGACTTCATCATCGTCCAGGCTGCTTCTGCACCCGAAGTCGATCACATTGCCCGCGATGGCCATGCGCACAGCCGCCGCGAACGGGTCGGCCGAGGCACGCACCCGCTGTTTCAGGGTTGGATACAATTCCAAGGCCAACTCGTTCGATTGACGTTTCACTTCGCGGTATGGATCGGGATTGCCGGTTGCATCGCGCAGAAGCTTGTGAATCCGCTGCCCCATCCAGGGGGGCGAACGATCGAAAGGCATTTCCACCACCAGCCGAAGAGTCTCGCGCACGACGCGTTCATGTATCGCGGGATCGCTTGTCACCATGCGGGAGGCGTCCAGCGCCTGTCGAACGAAGCACGGAATGCACTCAAGGTAAGTCCGCATCCGTTGTGATCAATCCTTTCCAGGAGGTGAAACTCACCTCTTTGGCAGGCTTCATGCGGAGACATTGCAGGCGGTTTTCAAGGAGCGAGAGAAGTGCTTCTTGTCTGCTTCGTAGTGGCATTTCTTGTACTTCTTACCGCTACCGCACCAGCATAAGTCGTTACGGCCGAGGTCTGCCGCCGCTTCCGGTGGTCCACGATGAAACAATCTGTCCAGAAGTCCCATGTGCCCCCTCCCTCGCTATTGTTCCGCGTTAGGGGTAATGTTTGAGTACGTCGCCATTTCCCGTCTCTTGACGGGCTTCACGAATGCAATCGGATGCTTCAGTTCAACCTGATGGCTCCGTTCGGGCACACCTCGACACAAGCCCCGCAACCGCAGCATGTCTCCGCATTAACCTTCACTGCGGCCTCACCTAGGCTGATCGCCTCGGTCGGACAAACCGCTTGGCAGGCACCACAAGGCGTACACGCCTCTTCGTCAACGCACGCCACAGGCGTGGCATTTCTGCCTGGCGTCGCCACCAGAAGTCTTGGTCGTTCTGCCGTCTGATTGCCCACACCTGCTTGGAGGTCTCGCCGCATACGTCGGCCTTGCTCGCGTCCCCGCCCGCGTCCCATTCTACGGCCACGGCCACGCCCACGACCACCGCCTCCCACCGGTCCCGTTCCGTCACCTCGCGGCATGATCAACCCTCTTTTTCTTGGGTTGCTTCGAGTTCCGCAATCCGTCTCCGGATCTCGTCAAGCGTACCTTCAATACTTACCGCCTGAGCTTTCAGTGCTTGCGCTTCATGCTCAGCCGAGGGTGCTGTGTAGTACGGCGCGACTCCGTAAGCCGGTATCTCGCCGGGAACGCCCATCGGATAATACCCGTGGCGCCATCCGCGGCCTCGACCCCATCCGGCGCCTCGGCCCCATCCACGGCCCATTCCCCAACCACGTCCCGGCATCGGGTTCATGTAGCCGGGTACGGGGAATCCGGCACAATAGCCCGCCCCCCTTCCAGTCATTTGCCCAATACCCATCGGTCCAGTTCCATCTCCACCTGGCATGATACTACTCCTCCTTTTTTCAGAATACCCTGAAATCCGCCTTACTCGTTATTTCCACGTCCGGCGCCGCCCTGTCCCCGGCCACGACCACGCCCCGTGCCGCCGCCGCGACCACGTCTGGGCCGTTGGCCTTGTCCACCACCACCGGCACCAGCACCGGCACCTTTGTTCCCACCTTTACCTCTGCCGGTCCCGGAACCCTGTCCTCCCGGTCCCGTGCCATCACGATTTGGCATCATCGTTCTCCTTCGCGCGTCAGACGACGCACCACAACCTTGCCAATTGTTGGGGGCTTACCAGCGCCCCCAGCCTCGGCCACGGCCAAAACCACGACCCCAGCCGCGTCCGAACCGTCGGCCGCGGCGTCCGCCGAACCATCGGGGCCAAACACGCACGTTGGGCACACCATATCCGTGGAGCGCAAGGCCCTGCCGATAGGGTCCGAAACCATAAGCTGCCGGGACGTCCCAATAACCGGATCGGTTCCGGAAGCCGCGGCCGGGAGTCGGATTCATGTAGCCAGGCAGGGAGTACCCGACACAATACCCTGCCTGGTGACCTGTCATTGGTCCCAACCCAAACGGTCCAGTTCCATCGCCCGCTGGCATTTCAACTACCCCCTTCCTTTCTTGTCTCTCTGACTATGAGAAGGTCTCCACATCCGTTACCTACACCCAGTGTCCTTCCACGTTCGGCTTGCTGACACATTCGAGCCGACCGGCCTTGAGTTGCTCCAC
>CAZJTP010000193.1:0-8243 GCA_964548955.1 uncultured Phycisphaeraceae bacterium | reverse complement strand
CGGGTAGAGCGAGTCCCGATGGACATCGGGATTAACCGCTAGGTCGTAGGTTCGAGTCCTATTCGGGGAGGTTCGCGGTTCCGAACGGGCCGCCTATCGCCGGTGGTTGACACGGCCGGGCCTCAGATCCAAGCGCCGCGCGTTTCGTAAGTGGCGAATGGGGCCGACTTTACGGCAATGGCCGCGTTTCGTTGCGATCCTCTCTGTCTCGTTGCTCGCCGTCGCTTGTCTTGGAATTGCCACGAAGCAAGCTCCCAAGGGGCGCGTTCCTCTCCGTTTCGCCCATGATTTCGCATTCCGTGGTTAACCGCGTGCGACGCGGACGGGCCGAGTACTTCTGCCTTGGACCAGTCGGCGATGCCTATAGCGCGGCACTCGCGACTTGTGCTGAACGTCCGACAGTGTCGCCGCGCTCGAAGCAGACTTCGCTGGAAAGCTACGCTCAAATCCTGCATCGAGAGAGCTGACGTTAAGTGGTCTCTTGAACCAGTTCGTGAAGATTCTCTGTGACCGGCCGGGGACCACCCTCACTCATGGGCTTGTGCGGCGCAGTCTCCATCAGCCGTTTGACCGAGTCACGGCCGACATGAATCTTAAGAAGTGTCATCATCGTTGTCCTCCAAGATCCGTTGCGTCCTCGGGGGTCTTTAGGTCGCCAGACCCACAACCGATTTTGATTTCCCCAAACGCAACAGCGTTCGACGCCGCCCTGGATGGACTAACGTGCATCCCAATTCCATGAGGTGTACGTGATGCCCAGCTACGTTTCTCCGCAGGTGCTTATCTAGTGTGATCAAGCGCCGTCGCAGCTAGAGCGGTCGTATCATTCAATCAAATCCGCCTCGCGGAGCGGCTCCAACACACCGTTTTGCAGCTTGCTCTTGTCGAAGCCGTCGGGCGACTCTGCGTCCACGGTAACCTGCACTTTGCCCGCCATGTCCGCCAAATTCGCCATCGCATTCCACGCCGTAAACAGGGCGTTGCGGTCGGCC
Organism: uncultured Phycisphaeraceae bacterium; assembly: GCA_964548955.1. Taxonomy (GTDB): domain Bacteria; phylum Planctomycetota; class Phycisphaerae; order UBA1845; family UBA1845. The sequence goes on along the minus strand of CAZJTP010000193.1, from coordinate 7,251 downwards.
GCGAACGACAGCTGCACGCGTTTCTCGGACTGTTCCGGAGGTGGAGTCGGACCGGGTGTCGTGGGGCCAGGCGGGACGGGCCCCGGGCCCGGACCAGGTGGAACGGGTCCAGGGCCGGGAGGTATTGGTCCCGGACCGGAAGCGGTGGTCGGTTGCGGAATCGCCGCCGGAAGCATGATAAATCCGGAATCCAAGTCGACTTCATCGTCAGCAACCTGGCAACCGCACCGCACCTTATCTGGCGAGACCTCGAACTTCCCGTCGCCGCCGAGCGTCGGAACCGAACCCGACAATGCCCTCGCCAACACCCCGTGCGATTGCCTTGCGCACAACCTCCTGGCTCATCATTCGCGGGAAACCGGGGAACGAATAGAAACCTTCGACCACGTCCGCCGTTCGTATGCCCATGCACGGCGGCTCGCCTTCGCCGAGCTTGAACAGCTCGACGATCTTGGTCGGCACCGCCGTGGTGAACACGCGTTTCTGCACCTGCGTGATCAGCTCGATGATGCGCTCGTGGATGGCCGCCTGCTTCTTGTCGTTGAGCGTCGTCTGCGGCGGACGACCGCCGAACGCGACGGGGGCCACAACGAGACCGCCCGCCTCGCTTCGCGGTACCCACACCTCCATGTACAGCTTCAGGAATGCCGCCTCGAGAGCGCTCCGCTCCGTCGCCTCCCGCTCCCGAAGTTGGCCCTTCTGTTCGTCCGTCAGATTGAGCTGCCTGGACTTCGTCTTGATCTGCTCAACCGCCAGCAGATACCGCGCCGACCGCCGCAGGATCTCGATTTGATCGTCTGACGGTATGGCCAGCCCGAGCCCGTTGCGGAACTTCCGCGGCCGGTCGCCGTACTGCTCGAAGAACTCCTTCGCCCGCTTCTCCTGCCACGCCGCCGGTTGCCCGCCGAACTCCAGCGGCATATACGCGATGAGAAACCGTGGATCATCGTGTGGCACTTCCGTTGTCTTCTCCGGCCAGATGATCGCCTCATGATGGCCTGCCAGCCGCTCCTCGAGCATCTCCTTGATCTTGTCGCGGACCTTCCCCTCGTCGCGCGAGACCGACTCAGCCTCTTGCTCTACCAGCAGTGTGACGTTTGGGTCCTTCTTGAAGCAGTACCTCACGCCATCGAAGTGCAGGTACAGGCACTGCTCCTTCAGCTCCTTCAGGCACGCCAAGGCGGTCGTGCTGTCAAGATCGGGCCCTACGCACACCGACAGCAGCTCTTGCTCGTTGATCCCTGGTGGGAGAGGGTCCTTCGATCCGTCGCGTTTCAAGCCGCCGAACGAGTACATCAGGATTGCCGTCGCGAGGCGTCCCGCGTTGCGCTTGCCCGCTTCTTGTGGGTTCTCCCTTGCTCGGCGATCGTCGATCCGTCGCGCGCGGGCGTTGGCGCCAACGTGATCGTGCTCAAGCACGGCCTGGAAATCGGACTGCTGCCCGACTTCTTTGAAGAAGGCCTGGCGCACTTCCGCGTCGTGAATCGGCACGTCGCCAGGCCCGAGGACGGTTGAGCTCCGCCCGGCACGGTATGTAGCGCGCAAACACGCCGCCAAAAAACGTAGCGCTCCTCGTGTACGTTGGAAGTCGGGGATGGCCGCCCAGCGCTCCCGCATGACGTCGATCAACGCAGGGTGAAACGGGTATGCGGCTCGCATTCGATCCCGCAACGCGATCCCGTCGTCCTCCGCTTGCTGGACTTCGGCCTTGCTCTGGGCATACGCCTTACGCATTTGCGTATAGACGTCCTGGTACGCGGTCGCAGCCGGCGAGGCTTGTTCCGGCGTCGGCACTTTCGACAGCAGACGCCGCTGCACCACGAGCATGATCTCGTTGCCCTCAACCGGCTCGCGACGTTGATCTTTGCGGGCAGCCAGGTGATCGACCGTTTGCAGCAAGTTGATGTATTCCAGCGACTCGCGCTTGCTCGACTGGAGCGAGAAGACGAGTGCCGTGGTCTTCGTGTTGGCGACGGCGACCGTCAGGCGCTTCAGAAAGTTGAGCGTTTCGTCGCGCAGGTTTGTCTTCCCGACCGTCACGCCGCCGCAACTGATCAGGTACTCCAGCACCTCATCCAGCAGGATCAGGTTCGGCCCCTTCTCGAACAGCTTGAGCATCTCGTCGTCGCCCGGCGCGACGCGCGTCTGATCCTGCTCGCGCAGCAGCTCGTAGCCTTCCTTCCCGCCGAGCCGCCAGGCGACCCAGCCCCACATCGTGCGGGCGTACGCGCCAGTGTCGGGCATTTCCTTGCCCTTGGTTGCGTCGAAGAACTGTCCGTCGAACACGGCCACGCGTGCTGCCGGCGGTCGCGGAAGGTCCTTTCCCTCGGGTACGACGCTGAGAACCTCACGCCGATTGGCCGCGTGGAACAGGGCTGCCAGCGTATGCGACTTGCCGCCACCGAACGGCGTGATGAGTTTGAGCACTCGGGCTCCTGCGCCGCCTTCAAGCCGGGACAGCACATCCTTCAGCAGTGACTTCAGCCCGCTGGTCATGTATGACGCGCGGAAGAAATGCTCCGGATCACGATACACGGCCGGCACGTTCGGGTTGCTGTCGGCTAGCGGTCCGAGATCCAGCGCAAAGATGTCCTCGGAGAAATCTTCCGACAGTACGTCGGAGTGCAACGAGACGACCTCGATCCAGGGTCTGATCGTATTCATTTATCGGGATCCTCGTCTTGACTGTTCACGTGCAGACTCCATCCTTCCCGTTTCAAGTGAACCGAGGGCGTCCTCGATCACGCTCTTCCAATTCGCCGTCAGTTTCGTCAGGGCGGCCAGTTCCTCGCCGCCCGAGACGTCCCCCAACTCGCTGCCCTTGAGTGCCGGGCCGGCCAGCGCTTGGGCCAACACGCGGAGCTGGTCCCGGTTGACGCGCGACTCGCGCAGGAACTCGGTCATCGTCCGCGGGCGGTTTTCCATTATCCACAAGACGCGATGCAAAGCATCGATGAGCGGGGCCGTGTCTCCCGGCTGTCCGTTCTCCGGCGGCAGGCCCAACTTCTCGTCCTCGCCGCGTTCGGTGAAATCGCGCAGGCGGTAGGTGCTCTTCTTCTTTTCGACCAGCGGGTTGCGACCACTCGCAAGACCCATCTGTCCGTCGAGTTCTACATGCTGACCGTACATGAAGACAATCGCTTCACCAGCCTCTATCGCAGCAGCCTTGTACACGTAGCGCCAGAGCACGTAAAACCGGCTGGGAGCATCGACCGAAGTAACGCCTCGTGCGACTTTCCCGACAATCTGCTGCAGCATAAGGTCAAGAACCACCCCTTCAACCTCTCCCAGGAATTTGTCGGCAGGCACCTCCTCACCATTCGCGTACTCGACCCGCTCGTACTTCGTGAAAGCTCGCAAGCCGGCACCGACCGCCGCGATCACGAGGTCAGCACCCGTGACCCCATGCCCCCATAGCGTTGCGATACGCTCAGTGACGACTCGTTCCAGAGCTGGGCGAACCTCTTTGTCGTAATCTCCCGCGCCAGCTGTAATCGATCGCTTTCGAGCAACGAGCGTGATGCTTGAAGCGAGCGCCGAGGCGTCCCTTGCGATTAGCCTTCCCCCCATTTCCGTATCGAGGGGCCAAGCTTCCGTGACTACGAATCCCGCAGTGCGAAGGGACTCAACCAACGTGGACCACCCCAAAGTTGTCTTGTGAGCGTAGATGATCACCAGGCAACTGCCAGGTTTGAGCACTCGATGTGCCTCTGCGAGGGACGCTTGCATGATCCCTTCGTACTCTCGCGTCGCCTTCGTCATATCGCCGCCGTGACGACCTGAGAGCGCTGTGGCTTCCGCCTTCTTAGGGGTCAGCTCAGTAGCAAAGTCCGTCGGGAAGAGGCCGCCGAGCGATCTCTTCAGCCACACGTAGAAGAAGTCAGAAATATCAGCATATGGGACGTTGTCATAGTACGGCGGATCGGTGACAGCGGCATCGATGGACTCGGCATCAAGCGGAAGTGCGCTTGCCGACCCGCGCATGATCGTAGCCGGGCAGGTGGCAACTCCGAGCTCGGCTAAGGCATCGACGACCCACTCCAAGGCGCCGTCAGCACCTCCGGATGACTTTCCGATGGGATTCGGTTCGACGTAGTCCCAAACCATGGGCAACGCATGCCTTCCCCAAGTGCCCTGACTATTCTCGCGTGTGTTGTCCCACCGTGTGAAGTTGCTCAACTTGTCCGCGACCCGATCCAACCATAGTGCTAGACAAGCGGCGACACCAATCGCGTGCTCGTCCTCGGCCTCTCCGATATCAGCAATCGTACGCGCAATCGTCATTAGCGCCGCGGTCGACCGGGGATCGAACATTGCACCAAAATTAGTGACACCGTATCGCGTGATTGGGGAGATACCCCGCGCATTCGGCGATGGCCGCACTGGGTTGATTGGCTCGCTAGGCAAGGCTGCGGAGTGCTTCTGGGCAAGCAACGCGACCCTTTTCGCTATACGGTCTTCTGGAATCGCCTCAGACGCGACCCGGCTGCCAGTGTAGACCTTGCCCGGTCGCCCCGCCCGCACGCAGGCACATCCCATGATTTGACGGCCCATTCTTCCCTCAACGCCCTCGCGCTGAACGTATTCGGCATCACACACCGTTTTGCAGAATGGACAGGTTGCGTTGCCAGCGGAGGAGAAACTAGCGGGATCAAAATCGAAGTCGCTCTCTTTGGGGTGCTCAACGACCTCGAAGCGGACGTGCTTAGCGCCCATCGGTGCAACCACGCGGAGTGCGGCGTATCGACCCTTCTTCTTACAGAGCCAAGTCTGCTTGACCAACGGCACCGTCGCTCCGCACGCGGGATTTTTGCATTTGACCGTCCGCGTCCAGAGGTAGGCGACGGGAATCAGGTAGCCGCGCGGTACATCCTCTTTCTTCGTGGCTGTCTGAAACAGCTCCGGGTCCGGCGCGGCAGCGCGCTTGCCCTTGTACGCCGGGTCGGGAATAAGCGGGTACAGGTCGCCGATCTCGGCCTTGACCTTCTCCAGCACCCAGTTGCCCCAGTGGCGAACTTCCTCGGCCAGACCGCCCCAGGTAGTCTCCCCATTCGCGTTCTTCGGTCCGGTCATGCCGCGCGCCGTCGAGTCGGGTTTGCCATACTTCTGGGGATAAACGAGCGTGCAAAGCTCGATGATGTGCGCGACGGGGTTGAGGTCGAGGGCGTACGCCTCGCAGCCCAGCCGCAGCGCCTCGAGCGGGATGGCCCCGCCGCCGGCGAACATATCCAGCACGCGCGGCCGAGGTGCCCGGCCCTTTTCGATGTCGTTACGCGTGACCTGCTTCTCGTCCTTCGGCCACTTGAACTCATCCACCCACGCCGGCCACTGGTCCGTCTCGGCCGCCTCGGCCAGCTCGGCCGTGAGCCGTTCCGCATGCGCATCGAGAATGTGCTTCTGGGCCTCGGCAATGACCCGTGGGCCGCCGGGATACTTGCACAAGTCGGTCACGAATCTTGCGGCATTCGCCCGTCCAAGGCTCTGCTTCTTGTTGTCGGGACCGTTGGCCGGCACGAACTGTGACGCGGGCACCAAGGCCCCGTACACCGCCGCCCGGCACGCGACGAGTGGTCGACGCGCCCACCACAAATGCAGCGTGGAGATGTGCCCCTTGCGGATGTTCTTCTCCCGCGAGGCCTCCTTGCTGATAGCCTGGATGGGCAGGTAGTCCTCGATGAGTCGCCGATCATCTCGCACGTGCGGCACCTCCGCTTCCATCTAATCCCAACTCTTGGAGCAGCCAGTCTCGGTTCTGACTGATGTGGTCCTTCGCCACATCCATCCCGTCGATCACTTCTCGAACATACTGGCGTTGATCAGAAGAACAGGTGCTTGTTACGACACCTTTGACGGCGTCGACGTATGCACGTGTCCAGGAAGCTCTGTTTCCCCGATCGTCCGTCACATGCACTTCGGCCTGTTTCATCTCCAGGACCTTCTCTAGCAGTCGCACAACAGCGCTACGACGGAGCTGCGGTGAAACATGTCCTTCATCCTTCGTAAACCGCACGACGCAGCACGCCCAGATTCGGATCACGTGTGCAAGAATCTCCGGCGGCGGCCTTGCGCCAAAAGTCGACTTTCGCAACGCCTCCTCGCCGATGAAGTAGTAGTCACTGAGAATCTCGGCCAAAAGGAAACCAAAGGGCGTCGGATAGTCTCCAAAACCGAACGGTTCATCCCAAGTCTCCGGTCGATAGACGCTGTGCTTGTAAACGGTTTTGAAGATGTCCCAGAGGTCGGCAGCGTCACTGTGGGTGTCTCTGGTCGTGCCGCTATTCTGCTTAATCGCGGCCTTTAGGGCATGAGCTATTGTCTTCTCCGCCAGGAACACAGGGCACTTGGATCGAGAAGTGATTCCCTGTAGTGCTCCAAACCTGGCATCCGGCCGGTTGTAAGCATCATCCAACTCGCCCGAGTCAATTCTCTCACAGGCGGCGATGACCAACGGGTATCCTGCACGGCAGCGATGATACCACGCAGGGTTCAGCAACGTGCGATCAATAACGGCCATTTCCTCATCGGTGCAACCGATCGTCTCATCACCCCCTTCTTCGAGAAGGGCCGCGGCTCTTAGCGGAGAGTAATCGGCGGCCAGAAACTCGCGAATCGTCCGGTCCACAGCTCGCTGCACATTGGGCAACACCTGCAGGAATGTTTCATCTGTCAACAACTCCAGGTGCAACCATGTGCGCGCGGATACCAAGGCATGGATAAACTTTGGGTCGAAGATCAGGTCAGCCGTGTCCTCCGTAAGAACCCGTGCGAATTGGTCACGGTTGCGTGTCAGGATGCGAACGGACTCGTCGTACTCTCCGTCTCTCAAACAACTGAGCAGAAACGCCTTGAACATAGGCTCGGACTTGTTCGTGAGCCTAGCGCGATGCCATCTCACGACAGCGCAAAGTGTCACCATGATGGGGAGCAGAAAGGCAGCTATCCCAAAGCCAAAGCTCCAACCCGGCGATCTGATGTCCCATTGGGCGAAGACCTCTAAGACGATAAGCAAAACGCCTGAAATACTCAGACCACCAACGACCACCCACAGGGGGACGAAAAGGCGAATGGATTTTCGTTGCGGCGGCTTGGCCAGCGCGTAGATGGCGAGGATCACACCGATAATCGTTAGGAGTGACCCAAGCGTCATTGTGTGTCCTCTCGTTCTCGCTTGGCTGCCCCAACTACCGCCTCAGCCGGAATCCCGCCCGGTAACTGGGTCGCTCCAGCCGGTAGCAATCGGAGCGGTCATGG
>CAZJTP010000192.1:0-8274 GCA_964548955.1 uncultured Phycisphaeraceae bacterium | reverse complement strand
GACCCTCCTGTCTACTTAGCTGTCGAGGCTGATTCTGAGGAAAGTGCTAAGATTGAAATCAGCTACGACTCGTTATCCAATACTCAGAAGCGAAGGATCACACCGCCCTTTCAACATGTTGCATATCCTCTCTCGCGGAAGCCATCTGGGTGGGGCCCCCCACCATGCCCGGCGTGTGGTACTCGGGGCTCGCTCACCGAACCACGCCAATTCAACCTGATGCTTCAGACCCATATTGGTGCTTTGCAGGACGTAGCCAGCTTGGCATACCTTCGTCCGGAGACGGCGCAAGGTATTTTCGCAAACTTCAAGAACGTCATCGATACGTCGAGGGTGAAGCTGCCGCTGGGGATTGCGCAGATCGGCAAGGCCTTTCGGAACGAGATCAACCCGCGGAACTACACGTTCCGCTCGCGCGAGTTCGAGCAGTACGAGATCGAGTTCTTCTGTCACCCGTCGGAGGCTCCGATGTGGTACGAGTTCTGGCGCGATGTGCGACACAAATGGTACGTCGATCTGGGCCTCCAAAGCGAGAAGCTCCGGCTGCGCGAGCACGAGGGCGACGAGCTGGCCCACTACGCCAAAAGCTGCGCCGACGTGGAGTACGACTTTCCATTTGGCCTCAGCGAACTGGAGGGCATCGCCAATCGCACCGACTTCGACCTAAAGGCCCACATCGAGAAGAGCGGCAAGGATTTATCCTACTTCGACGATCAGCGCAAGGAGCGGTACGTACCTTATGTGATTGAGCCGTCGGGCGGCGTCGATCGCAGCGTTCTGGCGTTCATCACCGAGGCCTACACGGTTGATGAGAACCGGGCGAGCCCCGAGCTGATGATGTTCCACCCGCGGCTTTCGCCGATCAAAGCGGCCGTCTTCCCGCTGGTGGCCAAGGACGGTCTACCCGAGATCGCCGAGCCGATCTACCGCGAGGTCAAGAAACGCTTCCCCTGTCAGTACGACGCCAAGCAGTCGATCGGCAAGCGATACGCCAGGATGGACGAGGCCGGTACGCCGTTTTGCTTCACGATCGACGGGCAGACGAAGGAGGACGGCACGGTCACCGTCCGCGACCGCAACGACGCCTCGCAAATCCGGATCGACAAATCCCGCTGCGTCGAGTATCTACATGACAAGTTGAGTCTGTAGTCGGGACAGTCTACACGGCGGACCCTGCGAGCCTCTTGAAAAAGTGTGTGGAACAGGCTTTCCAGCCTGTCGGAGTGGGTGTCGTGCAGGACGGAGACTGACTGGAAAGTCGGTCCCACAGGCGCAATCGCACAGGCGCTGTGGGTTCTTCAACAGCCAGCTACTCTGGATGCGTGCGGAGGGTCAGTTCCTTGACACGCGCGAAGTCGGCCGGAAAATCACGCAAGAAAAAGTCGGACAAAGCCCGAACGGCCGATCGTTCAAAGGATGTCGGCTACGCGCAGGTGCATCACGCATCATTTGACTGGCGGAACCTGCTGCCGATTCTGATCGTGATCGCAGGTGGCGCAGCCTACCACAACAGCTACTCGGGCGTTTTCGTTCTGGACGACGACGCGCACATCGTCAATAACGCGCGCATCAAACAAATCCTGCCGCTATCTGAGACACTTTCAGGCCGGCGGCCTATTGTCGATCTTTCACTGGCCGTCAATTACAGGTTCGGCGAACTAAACACCCGGGGCTATCACGCGTTCAATCTGGCCGTGCATCTTTTGGCCGGTCTAACACTTTTCGGCATCGTTCGCCGGACCCTGCTGCGCAGGCCGTTTCAAGATCATGTCAAACAGGCGGCACCGTGGCTGGCGCTGGCGATCGCGCTGATCTGGGTGGTTCATCCCCTGCAGACCCAAAGCGTTACCTACCTCATCCAACGCGGCGAGTCGCTGATGGGACTGTTCTATCTGCTCACCGTGTATTGCGTGATCCGCGGCGTGGATGCCCGCTATCGCGCCGGGTGGTACATGGGTGCTGTCGTCTTCTGCGCGCTGGGGATGGGCAGCAAGGCCGTAATGGTGACGGCACCGCTTGTCGTGTTCCTGTTCGACTGGACGTTCTTATCGAGATCGTTTGTTGAGGCATTGCGCCGGCGCTGGGGACTGTATCTCGGTCTCGGCGCCACGTTGATCGTTCTGGGGATATGCGGGGTGATTCGCGGTGTGTTGAACCTCGATACCAGAGCAGCGACAGTGGGGTTCAGCTACAAGGGGATCGCACCGCTTGAGTATCTGGCCACGCAGTTCGGAGTCGTCGCGCACTATTTGAAACTGTCTCTGTGGCCCGATCCGTTGTGTCTTGATTACGGTTGGGCCGTAACGCGAAGTCTGCGTGAGATTGCAGCGCCCGGACTCATCGTCGTTTTGCTGCTGGCGCTCACGATTTGGGGCCTGCTGCGAAGGTCATGGCTAGGGTTTGCGGGTGCGTGGTTTTTCCTGATCCTGTCCCCGACGTCGAGCTTCATTCCGATCAAGGATCCGGCCTTTGAGCATCGAATGTATCTTCCGTTGGCGGCGGTGGTTGTCGTGATCGTCGCCGGCGGTTACGCGGCGTTGCAGGCCGCTGCTGCACGCATGTCATGGGCGGCGGGTCCGCGCCGGTTGATCGCCGCGGGTGCCGCTGCCGTTGTCGTTGCTCTTTCGATCTACGGAACGATCCACCGCAATCGGGACTACCACGATGACCTTGTCATGTGGCGAGACGTGTTGAGCAAACGTCCGGAGAATCCCCGCGCCCATCTGGGTATGGGGACGGCCCTTTTCGAGCAGGGTAAATCGGCAAAGGCCAAAAAGGAGTCCGCAGAAGCGACACAGGCCTTTGTGAAAGCGGAGGCGGAGTTCGCTACGGCCGTCCGGCTCAAACCCACCTACGCTGACGCTCATTACAACCTCGGAAACGCGCTGGCGGAGAATGGGAAGCTGGACGAGGCGGAGGCAGCCTATCGGCGCAGTCTGCAATTGCGAGGACGGTATCCGAAGTCTTTCTACAACCTCGGCAATACGCTCAAGAAGCTGGGCCGGAGGGATGAGGCGATCGAAGCATACCAAAACGCGGTGCGACTCAACCCGGACTATCTAATTGCCTACATCAACCTGGGTAACACGCTGCAGCTTCAGGGCCGGATTGACGAATCCGTCGAGGCCTATCGCAAGGCCCTTGGCATCAATCCGCGATACGCGAACACCCATTTCAATCTCGGTCGCGCACTGCGACTGCAAGGCAAGCTCGTGGAAGCTCTCGAGGAGTTCCGCCTGGCCTATCATTACAATCCGAACCACCCGTCGGCCAAACAGTCCTACGATGCTCTTCGGGAGAGGTTGGATCAGCGAGAGCCGGATTAAAGCGTTTTTTGTTTTGACGTAGCGACATACTTGCTTTCTTGTCTAACCCGGTCGGCGGCGAGTTCAGCGCCGGCGGCGCTCGTCTCAGCCAGTTCCTTCGCGCGTTTGACATCCTCGCGGAGCAGCTTTGCTTCTCGACGCACGACGTTGGCATTGTTGCGCACGATCTCAGCCTCCTTGTTGGCTCGCGCGATCTCATCAAGCATTACACGCGCCTTTTGAGAGGCTTCGTCCGCCTTGACTCGCGAATCGGCGATCTGATCCAACGCCTCGTGAGTGTGTTGCCACTGATCTTTCACTTCCGAGCTCAAAAGATCGACCAGCTTACGAATGCCCTTCTCGATTTCAAAGACCGCCTGTTCGACTTGTTTGGGCGCACAGGCTGCATCGAACGCGGAATCGGGCGTGGATACGACAGCTTCGGACTCGCCCATGGCCAAAGCCGTGTTCGTTTCCTCGTCGGTAGGCGCTGTTTCAGCGCAGGTGGTCGGAGTTTCTTTCTTCGGTTCGTCGGTTTCAGGCACCGCAGTAACTGTGTCGGTCTCGGGCGTACTCTCAACGTCGATGTCAGGTGACACGGCAGCTTCAGCATCGGGAGTTTCCGCAGTCTCAGCTTCACGGGCCGCACCGGATGTGTCACCTTTGGCGGTCTTGGCACCGGGCATCGGAGTGGCTGCTTCAACCTGAGTATTCGCCGGTTGGACCGACTTCGCTGAAGACTGCTGTACGTTCTTCGGCTCGGGTTTGGCACTAACGGCTTTGGCGAGTTCCGCTTCCGCCTCGGCGAGCGCTTCGTCAGCCGAAGGCGCCGGTCCGTCGGCAACCCGATCATCACCGGCAGCACCGGCTGCGTCGAGTGCGCCGTTCTCAATTGCGTCCTGGACGATATTCTGGGCCTCTTGGTTGACCACGGACATCATGATTTCCTTTCGAATCTCGCCGAACTCTTGGTCGAACAGCGCGATCATGTCTTGGACAATGGGATGAGCCGCACCCCGCAGGATTTCTCCCAGCTCTTGCCTGTCTTTCGGCTGACACACCTATGTCAGCAATCCGTGTGCTCGTACCCGCTGGTTGCACAACTGTTGCGACAGGACACGTCGGCGGATTCTGCGCAGCAGCTCCAACTCCGTCCACACATGCGCAGCTCGTCTCGGTTATGGGCTGTGACCTGAACGAGCGTGCCGCCGCGCGGGACAAAGTACGTATGGGGCGGCGGAATCCTTGACCGAGTCTGGCGGGTGTTCAATGCCTGTCACCAACTCGAAGACTTAGACACGATTGACGCCGATCACGCCGCATCAGACTTCCGCTGACCCACACCCACGATCCACCCCAGTAAGTTCGGCGAACGGATTGGCCGTCTTCATCATCAAGTGACGGCAAACAACTGCGACCCGGCTGCAGGCGATTTGCGGTTCCGGCACTTCCATTATCGGAGCCTTCACGTGGCACCGACACATTGTGCGCTTTTGCACTGCGGAGTTCCAACGCGACACCCGCGATCCGCTCGTCCGATAGCTTGTGATCGTGTCGTGCGCACGCGGTTGACGACGCGACGCCGCAGCGCACTGCGTCACCACCACCACAGCAGTCCGGGGACGATTCGAAGTGGTGTCACCATGGTGCCATTATATCTCTTGACGACTTGAGTCAGCTCATGGTTGAAGGCAGCGTGGTCGAACTCATGAGGCAGAATCACAACGAATTTCTGACCGGCTTGGACATGGCGTCTTGGCCCGGGAACGACTCTTCGCTCGCCGGTGTGCCCCACGACTATCATTCCGAATCCCGTCACCAGACTCGTAAGCTCAGCAATAAGCCCGACCGCATCGTCGGTCACGATGTCGAAACCGTACAGGTCCTCCTGGAAGCCGTCTGGGATGGTCGGTTGCGACATGGGCTGGAATACGACACCACACCTGCTCTCCTTCTTCAGATGTTCCTTATCCCGGTCCATTCTCATGATGTCAACCGGTTTGGCAGTGACACTCATAAAGACCACCGCCTTCTCACCGAACTTGTCGGCGATGTCCTTGTCGATGTTCCCGCCGCGATCGGCCACGAATTTCGCGCCGAGATTGAGCAGCCCCGGCATGTCCGGTCCGACAAGCCACAAAGCCGCATGTTGCATTTCGGGTGTATCAGGTGACACGATCTGCTCCTCGCTATCAGCCGGCCCAAACCGGTGCCCGTCAAAGGATGCGCGTTATCATATCCACCTGGAACGGCCGCACACAAGCCCCGCCGATCCGGTTTCAGTTCCAAAGGATCGTCGGTCATCTCATGGCGAAACGCCCAGGCTGAGTGTCCGGCTGATCCGGGCTCGGGCGAGACGGGCACTTCCCGCCAAGGCGAGCGGTCACGGCGGAGCCGGCTCCAGCCGGAACTGTAGCTGAGCGAAGCCGTCGACCTCGAAGTGTTCGACGCGGATGTGGTGTTCGCCGGTTTCTAGTTTGACCGTGGCTTCATCGCTCGTGGCTGCGTGCCAGGTCCAGTTGTTGATCACAGGGCGGTCATTGACGAAGACACGCACGCCGTCGTCGGAAGTTGTCTCAATACGCCACGTTCCTGCCGGAAGCTGCACGTTTGCAGTAGCCACCGTTGCGAAGCGATCCCGCGAGACCTTGTCACTTGGTGCGCGCGTGTACCACATGAAATCGACGGCGGGGACCGTTATCTCGTCGAGCGGGGTTGAGGATATGATTCGGTGCCACTCCTCGGCACCGTTGCGTGGGTCGTTGGATTTCGACCATTGATAGAACGTGACGCGCCATCCGGTATTCAGCAATGTTCCGGTCGCGTGAAGCATGCGGCCGTCGCATTTGACGTCGATCGCGAATGTGTGCAGGCCCGGCCCGGCCGTCTCGACCATCAGCTTCGTCGGCAAGCGACCTTCCACTGGCGACACTTTCACGCGGCCCGTCACGCTGGTGACCCTAAAGGTCGAATCCGGGCCGAGCAACTGGATCGCCGCCCTCGGACCGCTACCGAGCACTTTCGATGGAAAGAGGCGTAGGTTGGTGAAATCGTAGGGACCCCACTCATCGACGAAGATGAACTTCCGCCCGCGACGATTCCCATTGGGTAGGAACGCATCCTGCTTCCCTTGTTTCGTCAACAAACGTGGTTGGCGAGCGACGATATCGAGTGGCTTCCAGTTGAAGGCCTCCCCGACGTCAAATGAGGCGAATCCACTGGCTTCCTTTTTTACGGCCATCCTTTGAGCATTGCTCAGTCCTAGGCGTACGCCGTCTGTACTGCCCTTGAGATGCACGGGCACATCTACCTCTTTCATTTTGTTGGCTGCCACCACACTGTTGGTGTCATCCACGAGATGGACGGCGGTCTTTACGCGTTTGAAAGAGTTGGCGGCTACGGTGTTGTTGCTGGACGCGCAGCGATCGTGCACCTTTCCAAACGTCGAAGTCAGAAGGTCATCGTCATCATCCCACCACAGGTGAACCCCGAGGCGCGTGTCGCTGATCGTGTTGCCGGCGATGCGATTGTTGCGACCATGTTCGATCGACACACCGTACGTGCAGTTGCGAATGTTGTTGCTTTCGATGATTGTGTTGTACGAATAGCCGGCCCACACGCCGTGGGTGCATTCGTCGAGAGTATTCTCGATAAAGATGTTTCCGTCGGAAAACGTAGCTTCGATGCCGTTGGCGGCGGCGTGCGAGAAATCGTTCCGGTAGAGGATGTTTCCGTTGCAGCCGCCGCGCCCCGTCTTTTTCAGGGTCTCGTTGCCGGCGTACAAGAAGAATCCGTCACCACCGTGTGTTGCGCTGTTGTAGGCGAACAGATTGTTGCGGCACTGCTCGTATACGAGGATTCCGGTCGAGTCCTGCCCACGGGAATAGACGCCGTGACTGTACCCACGTATACACCAGTCGAACTTGTTGTTGAACACTTCACAGTGACTCGACCGCCACATGGCCAGTCCCCACCCGCTCAGAAATGACATGTCGTTGTCAACGACACGGGCACGGTCGCAGTGCACCATGCATAGGCCGTTCTGGCCGTTGCGCGCCCGGCAGTTTGTCACGGTCGCGCCGGGACATCGAAACAGATAGATGCCCGCCCCGTATCGCAGCCACTCATTGGCGTCGTTCTCGTGCCCGTACAGCCAATCCGACAGGTCTTCGCGCTCGACGGTGCTCTTGAGTCGCTGCCGGTAGTTGCCCGAGACGTCGCACCCGCTGATTGTGATGCCGGGACAATCCTCCGCGAAAACGCCGACCTTGTAACCGCGTATGTTGGCGTTTATGAGCGTTACGTTTCGCCCGCGGATCACAAGCCCACTTCCGACAAAAGCGTCCGGCTCGGTACCGGCCGGACTGCCCACCAGTGTGGCCCCCTGGAAATCGACAGTCAGATCATCGCCAATGATACTGACCGCGCCTTGATCGTCTCGATCGAAAAGCTCGTAGACTCCGGGCGTAATTCGTACGTTCTCCGTGATGCGCAGCCTCGTTTGCTCGAGTTTGACCTGCTTGACGTCAGCCGTCGCTGCCGGGAGTGTGGAGCAGATGAGAGTGGCGATGACACCGACTGCGCTGTGCAATGACATACCCGAATCTCCGTGATCCAAATCGCCGAGCCGCCAAGTGACCGTTCGATCGGGTGTGATTGTATGGATGCGTTGAGACCGTGAACAGACGTGAACGGCAGTGTGGCCCGGCGCGCCGGCAGATCGTCAGTTGTCGTGCATTAGAGCGTTTTTACGTTTCACGTGCGGTTTTGGGCTCTCGGAAGAAACGCTTGCCTCCCGGATTCCGCGCGGGCTTCAATCCTTGACACGCGGTGCAGCTTCGCTGCGGGGCTTCGCCCCGTGGAACCGCGCGTCAAGGACAGGTCCCGCGGCTCGCAACACAACAACAGAAACAACTCTAGCCCCGTGGCTCGCCTCGTACTCGCAATCGACGGGCTCATTCCGTGTTTG
>CAZJTP010000191.1:0-8738 GCA_964548955.1 uncultured Phycisphaeraceae bacterium | reverse complement strand
ACCCAAAGAATCGCTTGACACGCAACGGGCTTTCATAGAAGAACCGCGACTGTCATGGAGCGGTCACGCAGGCGCGGGATGGCGAGTGATAGAGGAGCCGCAGCGCCGCGTCTCGTGCGTGGCGCCCATTGGCCGGGTGATGGGTTGTGGCGCCGTCCACGAGGGACGGGCCTACACGAACGGACGGCGGGAACGGTTGTGCTGGTATGTCGCCGAGTGAACGCGCTATCGCCCAGCGGATCAACCGGACCTGGGATGCGTTCCGGCGTTCCCGCCGCTCCAAACGGCCGCCTGACCGCCACATTTTTCGGGACGCACCCGATTTCACAGTCCGGGGGTTGCAGGATTCGCCCGGCTACGATATAGGTAGCTTGTCCTTTTGGGGCAAGGGTCGTGCGCAGTACTGGCACGCCTGGTTTGGCGTATGCTGGATGCCGTTGCCCAAGCGAATGAACCATGGGACGGAGCGGGTATTCCTTGGACTGGAATCCCAGTAGCCGCGGGCTTGGGTGCCTGTGGACCCGCGCAGGCTTTTGAGTTGCGGCTCGTGACCGACCGGATTGCCGGGTTCGGCAAACGGCTTGGCGGTTAACTTTAGATGTCTTGTGCTACGGAGATGTGTTTGTGAGCACCTTGACGAAAGTGTTCATCGTTCTTCTGGTCGTGTTCAGCATCGCGTTTACCTCGATGACCGTCGCCATCGTCGCCCAGACGACGAACTGGAGAGAGAATGCCGAGAGATATGGCGAACACGCCCGCGTGGCGGACACCAATCTGCGCCACATCCAAGCTGCCAGCGCCGCCGAACTCGCGGCCGCCAACGACAGGGTGCGGGACCATTTGAAGATGATCACGGACCTCGAGATCCAGCGCCAGGCCGGTCAGACGGAGATTTCTCGTTTGCGCGCGGAGGTGGCCAGGGTTACGTCGGAAAAGAGCAGCGACGAAGCGCTCAATCACGGTCTGCTCACGCAGCTTCAGGTTGCGGAGGCGGCCCGCGCTGAGTATCGAAAACAGCGGGACGACCTCGAACGCCGGAATATTGATATCGAGCGCCGCAGCATCGACCTGAACGACCGTGTCAACGAACTGACGGCACGCGTCACTGTGTTGGCGGAGCAGCGGAGGCAATACGAGCAGCAGATCAATATCCTCCTTGCGCAAAACGAGAAGCTGGCCCGACGGGCGCAAACGCCGTCGGCGGGTGTGGCCTTCGAGCAGCCCGAAGGGGCGGCAATGACCGGTGTCACAGCGCTTACCCCGGTGGCGACCACGGCCGTACGCGGGAAAGTGCTCGAAGTGTCGGGCAACCTCGTGACCATCGGCGTCGGTAGCGCGGACGGCGTCAAGAAGGGCATGGTCTTTGTAATCCACCGGGACGGGAATTACATCGGCGATCTGAAGCTCAGCCTGGTCGACCCGAATGAGTCGGCCGGTCGGTTGATCAGTTCGACAGGCACCCCCGCACCGGGTGATGACGTGACCGATGAGATGCGGCTTAGCCGATCGGGCGGATAGGGCACGGTTGAAGCGGCGGAGAGCGAACCGGCCTTGTGAAGGACATCGCGCCAAAGCCAACGACCTGACGGAGCGGACTTTGGATGAGTGAACAACCCGCTGATGAGCGGTCTGATAGCAACGTTTATACCGTCCTGCTGATTCTCGCCACGGTTCTGGTGGCGGCGGCGACGCTGTTTTTGGCGATACGCAGCCAGCAACTTTTTGGCTCTTGGAGCCCGTTCGGCGGCGTGTGAGGTCGTGCGGCGTTATGCGGCGCGGTTATCGTCGAGATGGCGGTTCTGCGGTTCACCGTCGTCCCATTAGAAGTGATGCGGGCGGGATGCTGAAAGCTGCGTGGGCCGGTCCACAACGAGGCGGCCGTAGCGTGTCGCTACTACGCTCAGCCAATAGCGGGATCCATCCGGCTGTGGATGGACGGCGGAAAGGGACATCCCGTGATTTTTGACTCACTTCTTGGCATGTTCAGCGTCGACATGGGGATCGACCTGGGCACATGCAATACGCTCGTGTGTGTCAAGGGTGAGGGGATCGTGCTGAACGAGCCCTCGGTGGTGGCGGTTCGACGGGGTACCAATCAGGTACTCCGCAACGGCAACGCGGTCGGGCAGGTGGCTAAGGAAATGCTTGGCAGGACCCCGGGCTCCATCAGCGCAATTAGACCGCTCAAGGACGGCGTGATCGCCGATTTCGACATCACCGAGGCCATGCTGGGGTATTTCATCCGCAAGGTCCACGGTCGCAGCCGCTTTGTGAAGCCTCGGGTGGTCGTGGCCGTTCCGTCGGGCATCACCGCCGTCGAAAAACGGGCCGTCTACAACTCCGCTGAGCGGGCCGGTGCGCGTCGGGTTTATCTGGTCGAGGAGCCGATGGCGGCCGGGATCGGAGCGGGTTTACCCATCGGCGAAGCGACCGCGTCGATGATCGTGGACATCGGCGGCGGTACGACCGAGGTGGCCGTCATGTCGCTGGCTGACATCGCGGTGGTGCAGACCATTCGCGTAGCCGGGGACGAGATGGACGCCAGCATCACTTCCCACATGCGCCGCCAACACGACCTGATGATCGGGCAGCAGACGGCCGAGCGAGTCAAGATTGAGATTGGCTCCGCGATCGAGCTGGAGGAGGAATTGACGCGAGAGGTTCGCGGCCGGGACGTCGTCACCGGTTTGCCGCGTAAGGCTGTGGTCACAAGTCAGGAGATCCGCGAGGCCCTTGCCGAACCTGTCGGGCAGATCATCGAGTGCGTAACCCGCACGCTGGAAAACGTGGAGCCGGAGCTTGCGGCCGATCTGGTCGAAAACGGCGTTCACCTTGCCGGCGGCGGGGCGCTTCTGAGGGGTTTCGATCAGAAGCTCTCGGAGGGCACCGGTATCTTGCAGGTGACGCTCGTTGATGATCCGCTCAGTTGCGTCGCGCGTGGCACCAGTGTCTACCTCGAAAACCTGGGCGTTTGGAAGGACACCATGGAGTCCGACGTGGACGAGTATCGTTAGGTAATCACGAGTCACGAATGTCAAAAGTGGAATTGCAAACGACGAAAGCCCCAGACTCCTCGCTGTGTAATCGGCGATTGTGATTCCCCACGCGGTTGTTATGGGCAAACGCCAGCCACGAAGACCCGCCCGAAGGACCTATCTGGCCGTTCTCGTCGCCATCTGCATTACGGCCCTTTTGTTGCCTGCGGAATGGACCGGGAAGCTCATCAGCCTGGTGCAGGTTATCGTTCCGTTTCAGCACGCCGCCTCGTTTGCGGCCGATTCGGTTGAACATGCACTGACCCCAAACAATCCGGCCGTTTCTTCGGAGGCCCATGAAGCCCTTAAGCGGCAGAAGGTGGTGCTTCAGCGGCAGGTCGCCGCCCTGGCGGTTTACGTTGCTGAGCTGGAAAAGGAGGTGGACATCTTGACGGCGGCGCGCCTGTGGGATGTCGAAGGTCAGCGAATCGGCGCCCGCGGGCGGCTGATCCCAGCCACGGTGATCACGGAGGACCTGCTTCCCTGGCGATCGTCTCGGCTGGTCAACGCGGGCACTCTGCAGGGCGTGCAGCGGGGATCCCCCGTCACCTCGCGGTCGTTGATGGTCGATAAGGGCGAAGGCAGCAGCGTGGTCGACGGTATGGCCGTTCTGCTGGGCGAAGCCTTCGTGGGACTGGTGGAGCAAGAAGGTACGCACGTCGCGCGGGTGAGATTATTGAGCGATGTCGGCGTGGAAATGAAGGTCCGGATCGGGCGGTTGACCGATGACGGATTCGCGCCTTTGGACCAGTATTTCTGGCTTACCGGCTGTGGAAACGGTGTGATGGAGATTGGCGACGCCAAGCGCCGGGACGTCGAGGCCGATCTTATTCAAGTTGGTGACATCGTCCTGTCAGACCCCGCAAGCGGCGTGTTGCCATCCGCCATGACAATTGGGAAGGTGACGGACGTTACCCCCAACCGCGACAATCCACTCCTGTCGATTCTTACGGTGAAGAGCGATGTCGACGAAGGATCTCTGCGCCGCGTCTATGTTTTCGCGCCCGATACGGATGCCGACAAGAGTATCGACGCCGCGAAACCTTGACCCTCCGCGACACCGATCGGGTGATACGAAGCACCCGCCTGTCGGTTGACTCCGGACGGCGTTTGGTGATATGATGATAAGTAAGGCCATGCGCTACTCGATTCGTTCACATCCTTCCGACGATCTGCGTGCCTCCCACCGATCGCCCCGGCCGTTGCCGGAGGTTTCCGGGGAGGACGCTGCGGAGCGTTCGGAACGCGCCGTGCTCGTCGGCGTGATCCTCCCGGACGCCAACACGGATTTTAGCAACCCCCTGGAGGAGCTCGCCGCCCTTGCGGAGGCGGCGGGCACTGAAGTGGTTGACGCGACGGTGCAAAAGCGGATGAGCCTGACCCCGGCGTACGCGCTGGGCAAGGGGAAACTCGCCGAGCTTGTTGAACGTGCAAGCACCGCCAAGGCCGATGTGATCATCTTCGACAACGACCTGACACCTCGCCAGATTCGCGGCCTGGAAAAGCGGGTGGAGCGCAAGGTCATCGACCGTAGCGAACTGATCCTCGACATCTTCGCATCGCGCGCCAGGACGCACGAGGCCCAGTTGCAGGTTGAGCTCGCCCAACTCGAATACACCGCGCCGCGGCTTCGCGGGATGTGGACACACCTCGAGCGGATCGCCGGCGCGGGTGGAGCAACTGCAGCCGGTGTCGTCGGCGGTGTCGGAACGCGCGGGCCGGGTGAACGCCAGATTGAAATCGACCGCCGGATCGTGAAGGATCGAATCGCTCACCTTAAACGTGAAATCCGTCAGATCGATCTTCGCAAACAGCGAGAGGTCCGATCGCGCGCCGATCAGTTCACCGTGTCGCTGGTCGGGTATACCAACTCCGGCAAGAGCACGCTGATGAACAAGCTGACCGGCGCGGACCGGTTCACGGCGGACCGGCTCTTCGCAACCCTCGACACCAAAACGATCCACTGGGATTTGGGTGACGGCCGCTCGGCCCTTCTCAGCGACACGGTGGGTTTCATCCGCGACCTCCCACATCATCTGGTGGCGTCTTTCCGCGCAACTTTGGAAGAGGCGATCCACGCGAACCTGCTTCTGCACGTCGTCGACATCTCCTCGCTGAATGCGTCGCGGCAGATGGAAGCGACGGACGAGGTCCTGTCGAGTCTTTCATGCAATGCGATTCCGCAGATCACCCTCCTCAACAAGGTCGACATTGCCAATGACACTTCGATGGCAGAGATGCTTGCGTGCCATCGGTCGAACACATTGTGCATATCGGCGGTAACCGGCAAGGGTCTCGATCGCCTGGTAGAAGCGGTATTATACGAGATGCAACGCGACAGCGCCGACGTGACGGTGCTCATCCCGCACGCCGAAGGGAAACTTCTAAACGAGATCGGACGCCTGGCGGAGGTCCACGACCGGCGGTATCTCTCGGACGGCGTTCAGCTCGACATTCGCATCGACCGTGCCCAGCTTTCACAGCTTCGAGGACGGTACCGCACGCTTTCCGTCGTGAAAGAGACCTCGTATCCACCCGACGAGTCCAGCCTCGATGAGCAAGCATGAGACTTTCTCGTATGCTCACAGCAGACTTTAGGTGTGTGAACAATCCCCGAACTGCAGGCTTTTGCCCGCGCGGACATACAAGCACAAAGCGAGCCGCGGGCTTTTGCCCGCGCGGAGCATCGTACGGACGAAACGTCCAGTGCCGGTTGTTTACTCTTGCATTCTCCATGACGTTTGTCACTTCGGTCGCACACGCACAGACCGAAACGATCCGGGTCGACCTGAAGCTGCGTACCGGTGGTGCGTTGAGCGGCCTCGTTGTCGACCACACCGAACACGGGCTTGTCATAGTCCATGAGCGCACGCCGTACGTCTTTGCCTGGGATGAGCTCGAATCCGGAAGCGCTTACGCCACGAGGCAGGTGCTGGTGGCGTTTGATCGCGGCGGCGCGAAGCATCTGTCGGCCGAGGATCACTTCCAGCTCGGGTTGTTCACCTTGCGGAACGGTCGCAGGGATCTCGCAGCCAACGAATTCCGCAAGGCCCGAAAGCTCGACAACGCCTACAGGCGGATCATCAGGGACGCTTTTGATGAGTATCGCCGGAGTGAAGCTGCATCGAAGACTTATAACGATCCGCTGGAGGACAGCGCGCCGATCGAGACGATCGGCACGACGCGTGAAACCGGCCTGGCGGCGCGCGTCGAAGCGCAGCTCGCCCGCACGGAGGGAGCGACGCTAGCGCCCGGACCGTTGGCCGATAGCCGTGCCCAGGTTCTCAAGGTCTACAAGACCTTCGGGGCGAAGGTTCAGGAAGTAATCGGCAAGGATGTTGTGTTGATCGATTCGGATCATTTTCTGATCTGGACGGACT
Source organism: uncultured Phycisphaeraceae bacterium (assembly GCA_964548955.1). GTDB lineage: Bacteria > Planctomycetota > Phycisphaerae > UBA1845 > UBA1845. The sequence continues at coordinate 2,323 of CAZJTP010000191.1, read as the reverse complement.
TTGAACCGCAATATCGGAATCGTCTGACGGACTGGTGCGAATCGATGTACGCCGCCCTGTGCTCGCAATTTGACCTGAATCCGACGGACAACGTTTTTCTGGCGAAGTGCCCGGTGTTCTGCTGGCGATCCAAGTCGCGGTTTCTTGCGTTCGCCCGGCAGTTCGACGGCTACGATGCTGCCAACGCTGTTGGCTATGCCCGGTCTATCGAAAGGAACGGGCATGTGCACATCGTGCTTTTGAGGTCGGGGCGGTCAGAGGCGGACTTCGATCGCTTCGCGTGCACGCTGGTTCACGAGGGCACCCATGCGTTCCTGCACCGGCTTTACACGTCGCGGCTCATCCCTCACTGGATCAATGAGGGGTATGCGGATTTGATGGCGGAACGGGTACTTAAGGATCGGTGCCATACGGGTGAGACCGCGGAACTTCTGTCGAGACAGTTCGCTCGTTACGACTGGCCGATTGCGGAGCTGCTCCGTAGCGCGGGGCCCATCGAGGTTCATCAATACCCGCTGGCGCACAGCGTGGTCGCGCACCTGGAAGCTTGGGGTCGTGAGCGCTTCGCCGGATTCCTCAAGGATTTGAAAGCGGGGAAGGCGACGGAGAGTGCCCTGGCCGCCAACTACGACGGCTTGACTCTTGCCGAACTGGAGTCGCGTTGGCTATCGGCTGTCCGACGCGCCGACCCGCTTCACAATCCTCCGGAAGACAACACCGCAGTCCTGCCCTGGTCAACTGATCCGTAGTTTCTCAGTCGGCTTACGCCAAAGGATTTATAGGACCGGGCATGTTTGGCCGACGTACAATCCGTATACACACGGGACCGCTGAATGACACCGCGCGTAAAAAAGAGATTGTTTGACGCCATACGAATCGCGATCTGCGGCGTTGCTCTGTGGATTGTCATTCGCGGCGTCACGTTCGACGATCATATTGCGCTTGAGGCGGGTGGTGAGCTGGTCGGCGCAGTGACTGATGGGCAGGATCCGGTCGTCATCCGGCTTCCCCATGGTCAGGTGCGAGAGGTGCCCTGGGCGGATATCGCCGTCGACGAGCAGGGACAACCGAGGATTTCGTACGGCCTGAAGACCGCGTGGTCAAATAGCACAAAGACGCTTCTTCTGCTGGCTGTACTGCTTCATCTCCCGGTCGGTCTTTTCCAGGGCATCCGTCTTCAATGGCTGCTCCGCGCCCAGAACATTCACATCGGCTATTGGGAGTGCGTGAAGTTTTCGTTCGCGGGGAACTTCCTGAATTTCGCCACGCCGCTGGGCTCCAACGCCGGCGACGTGTTCAAGGCCTATTTCGTCACGACGCACACCGATCACAAGACGGAGGCCGTTACGACAATCGCCCTCGACCGCGCTATCGGATTGGGCACTCTGATCGTATGCGTAGCAGCCATTACGGCCTTCAGCGCGAGTGACAGCCACCTGGCAACGTTCCGGCCGTATGTCCTCACTATGGTCGGCATCGGCCTGGTGTGCGTGTTCGCTTATTACTCTGCAACTCTACGGAAGTATTTGATTCCCAGGCGGCTATTGGCACGGCTGCCGATGTTCGAGCAGCTCCAGCGTATTGACAACGCCGCTCAGGCGTTGGCAACCTGCAAGCGGATCGTGGCGGCCTCGGTGTTGGTCACGCTTGTGCTTCAGGTTCTGGCGATTGGGGCGTATTTCACGATCGCCGTCGCGCTCGCCCTGGACGCCCATGCCGGCAACGTGCTGGAATATTATGCGTACTTCTACACCGGTGCCGTGGTCCAGGCATTGCCCGGCCCGCCGCAGGGGCTCGGAACCGTCGAGCTCGTGTACCGTTACTTCCTGGCGCCGTTCGGGAGTCCCTCACAAATCGTGTGCGTGGCCTTCCTCGCCCGGTTGGTTGTCTTGACCTGCTCCCTTCCCGGACTGCTGGTCACGATGACCGGTTCCTACAGACCGCGTAAGGCCGGTTGGGAAGACATGCGGGCGCCTTCGCCATCACACGCAGCCGACCCGAAGCGGGATATCGCTACGAACTGTGGAACGAACCCGAGCTAAGGCAGACGCGTAACAGCTACGCAGGGCAATCCGGGTGGGCAGGTGATTCACCTGACTTCACCATCTCCTCGACACGGCGACTACATTCATTTCAACCCAAATGGTCAAGGCAGGTCATCGACCTGCCCACCTGCTTACACCGGCGATTTTCCACCTGGACGCGCACCCGCCGACGATTGTATTGCAGGCGAAAAGCTCAAAGCGTCGGCGCGACACAGAGCGATAAAGCCACCGGACGGATTCGAACCGTCGACCTGCGGTTTACAAAACCGCTGCTCTGC
>CAZJTP010000190.1:0-8741 GCA_964548955.1 uncultured Phycisphaeraceae bacterium | reverse complement strand
GAGCCGCGACCGTGAGGGAGCGGACGATTAGAAATTACCGGAAAGCGAGAAAACCACTCCCTGACGGTCGCGGCTCAGTTCGACCAAACCCATCACTTGAGCTGTGACGGGATAGTAGCGCGCCTCTGGCAGACGATCCAGGGTCGTGTTATATGGACAGAAGAACGAAGTTCCGCACGTAATGCGGATCAAGCTGATTATTGTTAGGCATCAGGAGACAAAGCTGTGAATATCCCCTTGAGCCGGAATCCAGCAACAACATCCACTTTGAATCCATTCGTGTCGTCTTCACTCAACCCGAACGTTGCAAGCAGCCTGAATCCTAACGTTGCGTCGAGCAAGAATCCCTTCGTCGCATCGAGTCTCAATCCAAACGTCGCTTCAAGCATTAATCCGAACGTCGCAAGTAGCTTGAACTACAACGTGTCCAGCAACATCAACCCAGCATTAAGTTCAAGCATCAATCCAACGGTGAGCCCGTCCATAAATCCAAACATTATCTCCAATATCAAAGGGCTCTATGTCTTCGATTTGGGTTTGTGTGCGGTTGGGTTTACTGTGCGAGCGAACGATCGGGTAGATTTGCTGTTCACACCCGATTGCCAGTTCACAGGTGTAATCATCTCGGCGCGGGACGACTTCCGGAATGTTTTCAACTTATCAAATGAATGGGTCGGTTTTTGGCTCCACGCTAGAGACAATGTATGGCTCAGGTTCAACCTTTCCAACGAATGGATCGGCTTCACAACATGATGCCTAACACACGCATGCGCCGGAGCAGGCGTTTGCAGTCGTTTCAAGTGGAGAGTCATCGCCGCTGGACCGCTGAAGGGTGACGTTCCCGGCGTCCGTAGGTCTCGCTGACCGAGCTGTTCAGGTCGAGGATCAGCTTGTCCAGGGAGCGGTGTTGGCCAGCGCGATCAATCCACTTGGCCGGCACGTCGATCAAGTTGTAGGGTGGATCAGCAAACCCGCCGGGAGAATATGTCAGGCCCTGTCGGGTCTTCTTGACCCGACCTATGTGCTGATAGCCTTCGCACACTAGAGCAGATCCCGAAATTGCGTACCGGAACCCCCCTTTCATCCCCCCTTACCAAGGGGGGAAAAAGGGGGGTCGAGCGGCACACAAAAGCGAGAGTTGCTCTAGGCTCACGTAAATGCAATCGGTGAATGTCCATTATCCGGCGGCGGCTTCGTGTGCCTTTTTGTGTTGGTCGACGATCTGCTGCTGAATGTTGCCGGGCACGACCTCGTAGTGTGAGAACTCCATCGTATAGCTGCCCTCGCCGCCGGTGATGCTGGAGAGGCGCGAGTTGTAGTCGGCCAGTTCGGCCAGCGGGACCACGGCGCGAATCAAAGCCATGTGGCCCGGCAGCATGTCCTGCCCCTGCGGGCGGCCGCGCCTAGAGGCCAGATCGCCCTGAATGTCACCGACGTTTCCCGCGGGCACCGTCACTTCGACATTGACGATCGGCTCGAGCAGAACCGGCTTGGCTTTCATGAAGGCGTCTTTGAACACCCCACGGCCGGCAATCTGAAATGCGATGTCTTTGCTGTCAACCGGGTGTGTCTTGCCGTCGATTAATTCGACCTTGACGTCGACGACGGGGTAGCCGGCGAGCACGCCCTCGCCCATCTGGGCCCTTACGCCTTTGTCAACGCTGGGTCTGAATCCCTGGTCAATCGCGCCGCCGAAGATCTTGTCGATAAACTCATACCCCTCACCTCGCTCGGCGGGCAGCATGTTGATGATGACCCTGGCGAACTGCCCCGCGCCGCCGGTTTGTTTCTTGTGCGTGTACTCGACGTCGCGGGCGGCGCTGGTGATTGTCTCACGATAGGGAATCTTCGGCGGTTTGGTTACTACCTCGAGCTTGTATTGCCTTGCCATGCGCGAGAGATAAGTACGCAGTTGCATCTCACCCATACCGCGCACGACCAGCTCACCCCCCGTACCCCGATCCGACACAAAGCAGGGGTCTTCCTCCATGAAGCGCTTCAGGGTGACGCCGATCTTGTCCTCGTCACCGCGGGCCTTGGACTGCAACGCCAGCGAGAACATCGGTTGCGGGAAGGCGGGCATATCGATCTTCCCGCTCTTGTCTGAAAAGACGGTGTCGCCGATGTTGAAGTCCAACTTGGCAAGCGAGATGATGTCGCCGGCGACGCCGGCTTCCAGCTCGCTTTGGTCGGCGCCTAGGGCTCGCATGACGTGACCCGGCCTAGTGCCTCTTGGGGCCTCGACTGACTTGAGCGTCATGTCCGATGTCAGCTTGCCCGAATGGACACGGACAGCCAAGTACTTGATGTTGCTCTTGGGATCGGTGGTGATCTTGAACACCTGACCGATGAACGGCGCGTCTTGCGTCGGCGTGATCGGCGTTTCGGACTCGCCGTCCACGAGCATGCGCTGCTTGCCGGTTACGGGTGAGGGACAGAAGGATTCGAGGGCGTCGAGAAATTCGGCGACGCCGATGTCGCCGCGGGCGTTGGTGAACAGAATCGGGATAAGCTCACCCTCGGCGACGGCTTTGGCGGCGGCACTTTGCGCCTCGTCATCCGACAACTCACCGCCGAGATACTTCTCCATGAGTTCCTCGTCGGCGCCGACGACCGCTTCGATCAGTGCCGTGTGGGCCTTGCCAACGTCGGAGAAATCAACCTCGCCCGATTCGTTGTTGAAACAGTCGATGACGCCCTTGCCGCCGCCGGTTGGCAGATTGAGCGGTACGCACTGTTGTCCGAAGATTTCCTGAATCTGTGTGACCAGCGTGGGCAGGTCGATGCTGGATGCGTCAATGTGGTTCACGACGATCCAAATGCCCAGACCATACTGGCGGGTACGCTCCACCATCTTGCGCGTATTCACCTGGATGCCGGCGGATGCCGAAATGACCACGACGGCGCACTCGACACCCGCTAGGGCCGCGATCCCAAAGCCGCAAAAGGCAGGCGTTCCGGGCGTATCAATGATGTTGACATGCAATCCACCGTGCTCAAGGTGGCAAAGCGCCGAATCCTGCGACGATAGTTTCTCCTTCTCTTCGTCGGAATAGTCGAGAATCGAAGTTCTGTCTTGCACGCTCCCGAGCCGGTTGGTAACGCCGGTCTTGAAAAGCAACGCCTCAGCCAGCGACGTCTTGCCGCTTCCGCCATGGCCTACCAACGCAATATTCCGATAATGATCCACTTCGAAGACAGCCATCAGTTACTCCTGTGCGTATGCGGGCTCACGACGGTTCGGGTGCGATTTGCTCACGACGCATAGCGTCGGGCGAGCATGCATTCGGCTCACACGCTCGGCCCAGTCGGCCAGTCCAAGCATGTCACCCGCCGCGGCTCAGTTCCTCTCCGAAAGATCGCAGCGAACGCGAGAGCAATGCATGTTAGCGGAAGTTTTGAATCCGCCAAAGGCAGGCCGCGGGATTTTTCAGACCCCAACCGCCCCGAACAATCCGGAGGCTGCCTCGTTCCTCGTCAATAGACCGGGTAGACCGTCCGGCGGCGGATGCACCGAACAATCCCCCCGTAGTGCTTCGTTTGCCTTCAATCGATGGTTCGGCCGCATAGGTAAGGGGTTTTTTATCCGCGCCTCATACGGATTCTAGGCATAGACTGCCGAATAGATGTTCCGGCTCTATCGGATTTTGCAGCGCCGCGCGGGCTGTAAGCCCAAGGCTCGCTTGCGAACAATCGGCAATCTTCATCTGATACTCGTATTGGGGGTCTGCCACGCGGGTCCGCCAAAGCGGACCCGTGCCACCCGATCCAATCGCATCCATCAACCGGCATGTCGCACGGCAGTAGGTTGGGTCGGGCGGCCGGGCCCTTGCGGGATTCCCGCACCAGCCTGGGGCGGTGTTGACGGTTGACGTGTATCCCGAGGGTGATAATCCATCCCTCGGAAGGCGGTCCGGGATATAATGGGATGGGACCTACCGGAGGCATTTGATCGGTTGATGGCTGGTCGCATCCACGACAAATCGGATTCCGGCGCTAACGCTGAGCAGCGCAGCGCGTCTGAACCTCGGATGGCAAGCGCTGCTACGGTAAGTCCGCAGCCGCTTCCAAGACCGGCCGATATGCCCCATTGCGATGCTGATCACGTGGATCTCGGCTGGCTTACACAACTCATCGAGCGCGAAGGGGCGGGGATTCTGCAGATGTTGTGGAGGCTGTTGGGCCGCGAGCAGGACGTCCTGGATGCCTATCAGGACTGTTTCTGCAAGTTGGCCGCCCGCCGCCGCCGCGGTAATCTTCGCAGCGTGCGAGCCTATGCCTATCGAACGGCGGCGAACATCGCCATCGAGATGATCCGAGTTCGGAGGCGTCGTGCGGCGCACCGGCCGGTGATCGCGGCGGAGCGAAGTGATACACGAGCGGATGACGGTGGCGAGGGCGAATCGGAGCATCGCTTAGCGCGACTGCGGGATGCCATCGCCAGGTTACCCACGCACCTGCGTAACGTCGTGGTGCTGCGCGACTTAAGTCGTATGTCGTACAGTGAGGTCGCACGGATGCTCGGAATCGAACCAACTACAGCGCGGGTCTACCGGCATCACGCGGTGGTCAAGCTAGCGGAGTTCCTCAGCGAAGGGGACGAGTCATGACGGGCGTCGAGCGACAGGAGCAGGACGCACCCGGTTGTCCAAAGCGTCTCTGGGTGATGATGACGCTCTCGGATGATGAGGCGCTTGCCGAAGACGGAACCCTGCCGCGAGGTCTCCAGTTTCACCTCTCCCGTTGTGCATCCTGTCGGGCTCTTGCGGATCAGCTATTAGGTGTCTCGACCGCGTTGCGCTGTCTGTCTGCGTCCAAGCCCGACGTCAACCTCGCAGATCGTGCCGATGCCCAGGCACTGACAGCCCTGCGCGAGGGGGCGAAACTCACAGGGCGCGTGTCCATTCCGGATGAACCGGAGCCGATCCCGACGGCGCCCGCGCGAGGTGGTTGGAGCCGGCTCGCACAATACGCCGCAGCCGCAGCCGTCTTTATCGCCGTGGGTTTGTTCGGCCTTTTGGAACTACGAGGGCCGCAGGATCCCACTATCACGGGAAGACCAGAGCCCCCGCGGGCTCGGATTGCCCTGAGTCCGGTCCAGCCACAGCCCGTTGAACCCACCGAGGTTCCAGTGGAGCCCGATGAACGAATCGCCCAAGTCAGCAGGTCCGTCGAACCGGCCGTCGACGTAGCTACCGGCGATCGGCGATCGCGGCGGACATGTCGCCACCACTCCCACGTCGAGGCGGCCCTGTGCGACGATACCCACTGCATCCACCGGGCGCTTATCCTTCCGCGCCGGCGGTCCACCGTGCCAAAGACCACGGGTGACCTCCAACGGATGTGGGCTGCGTTTCGTGGATTTGACAGTACGCATCCGCCCGGGTCTACTAGACCGGTTAGAAGTCGAAAGACCGAGGAATCAGAAGAGCGAAATGACTGATCCGTAGGTGTTTGACGTTTCGGCTTTTTTAACTTTCGGCTTTTTGACATTTACTCACGGTTGATATGCAAACGGCAGGAACCGGTGTGGACAAAGCAACGCCCGCCGGAGGGCGGGAGAGCGCCGAACGTGTTCCTGCTCTAAATCGCAACGACAAACCCTTTCACGTTGTTCTCGCCCAGCAGTTTGACCGCCAGGCCATTGAGGAGCTTTGTCAGCTCGCCGACATGATCCGCGCAATCGGCGGGTCGCGGCAGGGAACGCAGTTTCTGCGAACCATGTTGAGTCACCGCCGTGCGATGCTGTACTTCATCCAACCATCGACGCGAACCTTCCTGTCGTTTACGGCCGCGTGCCAGGTTATTGGCATGCCGTACAACGAAGTCCGGGACCGGTCCACGTCGTCGGAAGTGAAGGGTGAGTCGGAGGACGACACGATCCGGGTTCTTAGCCAGTACTTCGACCTGATCATCATGCGCCACCCGGCCGAAGGGTTCGCCGAGCACGTCGCACACATGCTCAACGAGATGCCGCGGACGATTCCCGTCATCAACGGCGGTTCGGGCAAGGATCAGCACCCGACCCAGGCCCTGCTCGACATCTACACGCTGCTTAGGGCCTTCCGCGAGCCGTTCGGATCATCCGGCGCGGAGACTCCGCACGGGTCAACACCTTCGGCACGCGCCGTGGCGCCTCGCTACACGCAAAACCCGTTCGCGGGCAAGACGATCGCGTTCGTCGGCGATCTGAAGCGCGGACGAACGGTCCGTTCGTTGACATACCTGCTTTGCCGATACCCGGGCGTGCGTCTGCTGTTCGTAGCGCCGCCGGAGTTGCAGATCGGTGAGGACATACTTGAATACATGTCGCACCGCGGGATCGAAACCCAGCTCGGTGACGACCTGCGGGCGCATGTCGGCGAGTGTGACGGGATCTACATGACCCGTCTTCAGGATGAGTGGGATGTCGCGGGCGAGTCGAAGGCCATCGATTACGACCGGTACAGCCTGACCCGCGATATGGCCAAGGATTTCAAACCCAACCTCGCGATTCTCCACCCGCTACCGCGACGGCATGAAGTCGACCAGAGTCTCGACTCGCTTCCACATGCAAAGTACTGGGACCAGGTCCACAACGGTATGTGGATGCGGGCCGCGCTGATTGCCTCCATCTTCAACGTGGATGTCGCCATCCGCGACCACTACCACGCGTACTACACATTCTGAATGGCAAAGGCGTTCCAGCCGGCAGGGAAAACGTTGGCGGATCCGCCCGCGGCAACCCGGCGGTACTCTGCGCATCAAGCAACGAGGACCGCGCGTAGACGATTCCGCTTGCCTGCACGCGGTCCTCGTGGTTTGTCACGCCGTGTACGTTTGCGCGGGCGACGGTCTGCAGCCCGGTACAATACCGCGGGGGACAGTAGCCACAGGCGTTCCCTACGGCATAGTCATGCCGCCGTTGCTGCCGTCGTCGTTGTCCTCCAGGCTCAAAAAGAACGCGGAGATCAACGCGCTCGACAGGCTCTGAGTTGTACCCTCCAAGCCGGTGAGCAGTGTATCGCGCACGGCCGGGTCACAGCCGCTTAGTTGAAAGGCCGACCCGCCGATGGCCAGCGCCATGGCTGCTCGCACGAGACGTTGCCGAAGACTTCGCTTTGTCATTCTTTTACTCCTAGCCGGGGCGTCGAATGCGAGCCCGCGTCAGTCCGTGATTCGATTCAGCCCGCGATACAAACCGGAGTTTACCCGTACGGTCTGTCGCCCTAAACTTATCGGACCGGGTCCACACCGCTTATCGGTTGTTTGTACCCATCGGCGTGCCGGTGATTGCGGTTTAGAACATCCGATATTTTGCCGTGCGGCGATGTGGTGATCCGCTCTGTGGCCGGTGCTATTGGATGCTTGTAACCGTCGCCGGGGTTGAAATCGCCCGCCGCAGGGCCGGCAGGGAGAAATGACGCCCCGGACATCGTGTCTTGTGCGTCAAGGCCCCGTGCGTCGTCACCCGCTTCGGCCGGATGTTACAAACATCGCACAGGAACCGTACCAGACGCTCCAGCGAAGCGAGCTGCTTTCCCGTCGGCCTGGTCTTGTCGAAGTTGCCCACCAGACAAATCCCGATGCCGTGCTCGTTGTAGTAATTGTCGGGTGTCTTGCAGTGGGCGCCGTGCTTCTGCTTGTACCAGCGCGATCCGACCTCGACATAGCCGTCCGGCGTATCCGTGCCGTTGCCGATCACGAAGTGGTAACCGAGCTCATCCCAACCGTTGTTTTGCCGGTGGTGTTTGTCGAAGACTTTGGCCCCGCCGGTCGCGGTCGCACTGTGGTGGATTACGATCGTGGTCCATCGCGGACTGATTCGCCCCCTCCGTGGATACCACGAGCGGTCATAGCGGCGCTTTACTTTTCCGATCCGGCGAGCAGGAGCTTGTTTCGATCGCGTGTCGCCTCGGTGTTCGTGAATCGAATAGAGCGAATATGGCAGTGTTTCGGGTTGTGCCGGGTCGCCGGATATGCACGCAACTCCAAAGCAGGCAACAAGCGAAGTCGCGATAAGGAATCGCCGCATTTACGAATTCCCGGGAAACGATAGCACACAGAGAATCAAACACAATCCCTTCCGCCAAGGTTATCGGTCATAACACCGATCGGCGTCAAGGGAAAAGAACAGAGTGTCCTGGTGGGCGGGTTCGTCATGTGGGATTGCCAAGCTCGATCAACGACCCGGTTCGCCGTGAATATCGGAACCTGTTCAACCGGCTCTGTTGGCGGGACGATACAAAGATCGGGCGGGCACGATCGAGGGAGGATGAACACAACCGATACCGTTCCGCCTGCGTCAAGACCGTTGACATGGCCTCCCGAATTATGGAGCGCGAGCGGCGCAAGATGGAAGATTCGCTTCACGAAGACATGCGGTGGTGGAGAATGATGCTGCGGAGTATGCCCGCGGTGCGCATGGACAAGGTGGCCGCCACACGGGAAGCACTGCGTCACAACGCCTATGACGATGAGCACATCCTTGCAGAGACCGCTGCCCGACTGAGCGGCGATCTCGACGCGCTATGCAGCCGGGAACTCGAGGAGGGTTGAAGCATCGATCCGACCTCAAATCCCTTCGGCGCATGACACACCGGGCACCGTGTTTCGCAGACAGTAGGACGATGATCGTCACCCGGCAACGGTTGCGCCATCCTTCACTAGTGCTCGCTCACACCCAAAACTATGGGTTCCCGATCAAGCCTGCAAAACAGAGCCGCGACCGTTAGGGAGTGGAGATGCGCCGTGCGGCGTCC
>CAZJTP010000189.1:0-8832 GCA_964548955.1 uncultured Phycisphaeraceae bacterium | reverse complement strand
ACTATGATCAAGCGGACGTTCGGCAGCTCAACCTGTTAATGCAAGGAATGTGGAGACTAATTCAACGCAAACGGGCCGAGGAGGCGCTGCGGAAGAGTGAAGAAACACAGAGGAAACTGTTCGAAGAAGCGCGGGATGGAATCGTCGTCGCCGACGCGGAAACCGGCGTAATCGTCGACTGCAACCGTGCGGCTGCTGAACTCATCGGCAGGGACAAATCTGAACTGATTGGACAACATCAGACGATCCTTCATCCTGTTGATGAAATCAAGGGAGGTGTTTCCGAGACCTTCCGGAAACACATTGGAGAGGAGCAGGGACAGGTTCTGGAAGCGCAGGTTATTACCAAGAGCGGCGAGATCAAGGATGTCGCCATCAAAGCGAATCCACTTTATATCGACGACAGAAAACTTGTCCAGGGTATGTTTCGCGATATCACCGACCGAAAGCGGGCAGACGAGCGGCTCGCCGATGCCCATCACATGGCTAAGACCGAGGCCCAAAAGCTGCGCTCGATGATCGAGGGCATGGATGAAGGCATCGTTGTCGCCGATGCCAACGACATCATCACCGAGGTCAACGCTTGGTTCCTGGGCAAGGTGGGCTTGGCCCTGAATGACATCATCGGCAAGTCGCTTTGGGAATTGCACCCCGACGCCGAGGGGACGGCTCGCCTACGCGCCGCCCTCGAGGCATTCCGGAGCGGCGAGCGCCGCGAGAGCTTCGTCGTCCATCGTGAACTGCTGGACATGCAGTTGTCCTTGCGCGTGCAGCCCATCGTCGGTGGCGGGCACTATAGGGGTGTGATTCTGAACGCCATTGATGTGACCGATTTGGTCGAGGCCCGACGGGCCGCCGAGATCGCCAACAGGAGCAAGAGCGAGTTCCTGGCCAACATGAGCCATGAGATCCGCACACCGATGAACGGCATCATGGGCATGACGGAGCTTGCTCTGGGCACGGAACTGACGGACGAGCAGCGTGAGTACCTGACGACCACCATGCAATGCTCGAACTCGCTGCTGACGCTGCTCAACGACATTCTTGACTTCTCCAAGATCGAAGCCGGCAAATTGCAACTCGATGCGATCGAATTCCAGCCTGTCGAGATGGTGGAAGGTGTCATGGACCTGCTTAGACATCACGCTGCAGAGAAGGGACTGGAGCTGATCTGCGATGTCCATCCGAATGTGCCAGCCACATTGCGTGGCGATCCCGCCCGCCTGCGCCAAGTGCTCGTAAACCTTGCAGGTAATGCCGTCAAATTCACCGAGCACGGTGAAGTGGTCGTCTCCGCCGAAGTCGAGAGTCGAGAGAGCAGGCGCGTTGTCATGCTCTTTTCGGTCCGAGACACGGGGATCGGCATCCCCGAGGATCGCCAGCAAGAAATCTTCGCAAGCTTCACCCAGGCGGACGGGACGATTACGCGTAAATACGGCGGCACCGGTCTGGGGCTGGCGGTCTCCACGCAGATCGTTGAGTTGATGGGTGGGAGCATCTGGGTGGAAAGTACAGTCGGGCGAGGTAGTGTCTTCAGCTTCCGTGTGATCCTCGACGTGAGCAAAACTACACGATCCAGCTCCGAGTCCGACACGCGGATTCCCGACCCACACGACATCCTCAACGGGCGACGCGTTCTGATCGTTGATGACAACGAGGCAAACCGCCGCATTCTCTGCCGCATGCTTGAGTCCTGGGGCTGCTTACCTGAGTCAGCCCCCGACGGCGCAACAGCGCTCAAGCTGTTGCAGAACGCCAAAACCAACGACCGCCCATTTGATCTTGTGATTCTGGACGTTCAAATGCCCGTAATGGACGGATTCCAAGTCGAACGATCGATCCGCAGCGATGCCTCATGCGGTGATCCGGAAGTCGTGTTCCTCAGCTCACTGGGAAGTGAGAGAGGTTCAGTGAAGGAGGGACAAGCATCACGCACCAGGCACCTGACTAAGCCCATCAAGCAGTCAACTTTCCTGGATACACTGGTTGAGATCTTCGCGCCGGACAAGATGCCCTCAGCAAAAGAGATCCCACACAAGCAACACCCGGGCGTTCACCGGCATCGCTTTTGGGCGCGCATCCTGCTTGTCGAAGACAATCCCATCAACCGCCAGGTCGCCACCGGCATTCTAGAAAAGTACAACTACGATGTCACATCTGCGGAGAATGGCCAAGCTGCGCTCGAGACTCTAGAGCAGAAGTCATTCGACTTGGTGCTCATGGACGTGCAAATGCCGGAGATGGATGGTTTCGAAGCGACCAAGCGGATACGTGCAGATGCCCGGTGGCGAAATCTACCGATCATCGCCATGACGGCCCACGCCATGAAGGGCGATCGCGAGCGGTGCGTCGAAACCGGGATGGATGACTATATCACTAAGCCCGTCAGCGTAGACGAACTACAGCAGATGGTGGAGAGATGGCTGCCATCATTGGAAACTTCGGATGAGATTGCCCAACCACCTACGGAAACGATCGCGTCGAATAGGAATCGGAAGTCCAGTTGTGAGATCCCTATTGACATCCAGAGAGCGCTGGAGCAACTCGACGGTGACCGCGAGCTGTTTGACATGGTCTTGGCAACCTTCTTGGATAACATCCCTCGTATCCTAAGCGACCTCCAATCGGCAATCTCCGACGGCAACGTCACGCAGTCGCACCTGGTCGCCCACAGTCTGAAAGGGGCTGCGTCAAACATCTGCGCCGAGCCGACACGCAACGTGGCGCAGAGGTTTGAACAGATGTGCCAACAGAACAGCTTGGAGGGCGCCAGCGTGATGTTGGAAGAGCTTCAGCATCACGTCGATAGGTTGCGGGATTTCGCAGCCGCATTGAACGATCAGTAGTAGAGCAAGGTGAGTATGACCTCTCGGATTCTCATCGCAGATGACGACCCCACCAGCCGTCTGGTACTTGCTGGGGCGTTGGAGAAGGCCGGATACGAGGTGTTCACTGCCAACGACGGCTTCCAAGCCATCGAGGCGGCCACTGAGGACCACCCGGATCTCATTCTTCTGGACATGATGATGCCGGGGCGAGATGGCCTGGAGGTGTGCAGCATCCTCAAAGCGCAGGAAGACACGGCCGCGGTTCCGATCCTTTTCGTAACCGCAATATCGGATAGGGATCAGGTGCTCAGAGCCTTTGCGGCAGGTGGATGCGACTATATTGCAAAGCCGTTCAGATCGGAAGAAGTGCTGGCCCGCGTCTCAGCACACGTTGAGCTGCGCCGACAAAACAAGCAGTTGGAGAACTTGGCCAAACAGCTCACCGACGCCAACACCAAACTCGCAGAACTGAGCCGCATCGACCCACTCACGGATCTTCTCAATCGAAGAACGTGGGAAGAGGACGTGGAACAGGAGCACGATCGCTTTGTGCGACACGGCAGCCCCTACAGCATCATCATGATCGATGTAGACGGTTTCAAGGGTTTTAATGACACCCGGGGACATCTGGCGGGCGATGAATGCCTCCGACGTATTGCCGAACGTATCGTGTCTACCTGCCGACGAGTTGATCGGGTTGGCCGGTACGGAGGCGAAGAGTTCGTCGTTTTGGCGCCGGAAACGCGGGTTGAGCCGGCGGTCAAACTAGCGGAGCGCATCCGACAGAGCATTTGGGCGCTTGGCGTGCCCCATCCTACCGCCATAGGCGCAGGGCGAGTGACGGTCAGCCTGGGTGTGGCTGCAATCGTTGCCGGCTCCTGGGAGGACGTTCTGAAGGAAGCTGATGAAGCGCTCTACGTTGCCAAGAGAGCTGGGCGAAACATGGTCTACTGCGCCGATCAAACCTCAAAGGAAACGGGGGCGCGAGCGACTTCGAGTGGATCCACCGATTTGTTCGGCCCAGTTGAGGACGAAAACGCCGAGCGGGCGCAGGTGCTCGTCGTCGATGATGAAGAAACAAACCGCGCAATCTGCAGAAGATGCCTGGAACGAGCGGGCTACGAGGTCCGCGACGCAATAGACGGGCGCACCGCGATTACGAGTGTCAACGAAAATCCTCCCGACGTCATCATCATGGACGTGATGATGCCCGACATGAATGGATTGGAGTGTACCCGAAAGCTCAAAGCCAACGCCGATACCGGTGATATTCCTATCATCATGTTAAGTGCCCTCAGTGAAGGCAATGATATCCTAGCAGGTCTCGAGGCCGGTGCCGACGAGTATCTCACGAAGCCGGTGCGTACAACGGAACTGGTGCTCCGTGTTCGATCGATGGCTCGACAACACCAGGATCACAGAGATCTGTTGCGAGGCTACGAGGTGCGCGGTGAGCACGTACGGATCCTCATGTGTCTAGTCGAGTTCTGCCGCGTCGTCGGTACAAGCCGTCGTTTGGACGAAGTCCTGGAACACACCATTGGAGCCATCAGTGATTTAGCCCATAGTCGTCGCATCTCGATCATGCTCCCCGAGGGAGAGGAACAGCGGCTCAAGATCGCCGCATCCAGCGGCATGGACGTGGAGCTGGCTAGCACGATTACCGTTCCGGTCGGAGAACCCATCGCGGGACAGGTCTTCGTATCGGGAAGGTCGATTGTGATCAACAGCGAGGCAGAGGGGCCTGCGAACCGGGAAACCTATGATTCCCGCTTCTTCGCGAGTGTGCCGCTGATCTGCACACCGCTTGGGGCAGCAGGCCAAGTAATCGGCGTACTCAATGTGACCGAGCGCATCGGAGGGCAGCCGTTTGGGGAAAACGAACTTGAATACATCAAGCTGATCGCCAAGGTCGCCACCACCGCAATGCAGGAAATCCTCAGCCGTGAGGCGCATGTTCAGGCTTCCGACTCAATCATGGTGGCGCTTGCCAAGTTGGCCGAGCATCGTGACAGCGACACCGGCCTACACCTCGATCGGGTGACCCGGTACTGCTGCATCCTCGCGGAAGAGCTTCGGGGCCAAGACGAGTACCGCGATCAGATCGATGAGGCTTTCATACACAATCTGGTTCGCTCCGTACCGCTTCACGACATTGGCAAGGTTGCCATTCCCGATGAGATCCTGCTGTATCCTGGCAAGTTGAATGCGAAACAGATGGAGGTGATGCGTACGCACGCAGTGATCGGCGCCAATACTATCGACGCGCTAATCGAGCGTTCGCCAAGTGTTGACTTTCTTAAGATGGCGGCAGACATAGCCCGCAATCACCACGAATGGTATGACGGTTCTGGTTACCCACACGGGCTCAAAGCTCACGCGATTCCTCTGTCCGCGCGCATCACTGCACTCGCCGATGTTTACGACGCCTTGACCACGAAGCGAGTCTACAAGGAAGCGGTTGACCATGACGAAGCGGTAACCGTCATTGGCGGGTTCTCTGGAACACAGTTTGACCCGGTCGTGGTCCAGGCATTCCGCAATCATGAGTGCGAATTCGCCCGTTTGGCCACCGAACTGGCTGACGAGAGTTGCCCCGGGAGCCAGCAAGATATCATCTCACTGGAACGGCAAGCCATGCAGCCGGTTGGCTGATTCTCGCCAGTCCTCCGTTGCTCTTGTACTCGACAAGAAGAGTGGTACGTCATTCTTTGCGACTATGCTCGGTGTTTGCATTCTTGGTGGACAACTTCTGGAGTCTTGTCACGTCCGTGATCCAGCGACCAAAATGAAAGGTAGGCGCGTGGATGACGCACCCTACAAATGCATCATAATGGCGGGTGAAACGCGCCCTATCCATGAAAGGCTTTTTCCCGTCAAGCCACCTAGGTCGGGTCTGGGGACCCGACCTACGTTGCTTTTCAATCGAGGCGGAACGTCCGAAGGTCATCCAGCTACAATGCGTTGAGCCGATCGCGTGAATACTCGAAATGGAGTTCGACAGATGACATTGAACAACGCTTCTCATCCGGCGGAAGACTTGTCAAACCAGATTGCTCAGAAGTGTATCCCGACAATCGAAAAATCCACTGTCGCGCTCGTCGGCATCCAAAACGAGAAGATCGTTCATGATAGGACTGGTGTTCTGTACCGAATTGCTGGACATCACTTCATTATCACGGCATCCCATGCGGGTAATGGAGGCAAAGACCTACGAGCTTACAACGAACACACGATTGATTGGTACGTTTCGCTAAACGTAGCCAATGTTCTTCCTATTTTGATGAGCGGTGTTGAGATCTACGGGACTAAGGTTGAGCCTCGTGATATCGCCGTGGTTCGCCTACCCGATAGTATTGCGTCGCAGATTCTTCAACACAAACAGTTCATCCAACAGAATCAAGTTGTTGTTGTGAAGAACTGGGGCTCAGGATGGTATATCTTGTTCGGGTATCCGATGGAGTGGTCACACCCGCACGAGACAAAGGAGTATTGGTACTCTGATCCACTGATTTATTTGTGCGCCCCATACAACGGTGAAATCCCTGCGGTCGCAAACCACGAGCCCAGCGTTCACTTCGCATTGAGCTTCAGTCGGGAGGCCGTTGAGATGTCGGATCTCACACCCACGTCTCTACCCACGCCCAAGGGAATAAGCGGGTGCGGAGTGTGGCTGATTCGGGGTCGATCTCATCGAGGATCGGAATTGGTATCGCCTGACAGGGTCTCGCTCGTTGGGATTCAGCACACGTGGCACGAGAAATACGGCTATGTTCGAGGAACTCGAATCACCTGTGTGATGGAGAGGATTCTGAATGACTTTCCTGAGGTCGCCCGCGCAATGAACCTTCTTTTCCGACGATGACAAGCTCCTCACCTGAATTATCGCACAACGTCCACGTGTCAGCAAATCGGGTAGGTCGGGTCAACAGACCCGACATTCTTGAAGAACGGGTTTCATGGCGAGGTACACTCGATCGTTCGTTCCCGGCGGGACGTTCTTCTTCACGCTCGTTACATATCATCGCCGTCCGATCTTCAAGGATGCCCGAGCCCGAGACCTTCTCCACAAAGCCATCGAGGACGTACGATCGCGCCGCCCATTCAAGGTTGACGCTGTCGTCCTCCTGCCGGATCACATGCACTGTCTTTGGACACTCTCGCCCGGAGACGCAGACTTCTCCGGGTCCGTGACACTTTCGGTGGGATCTGGCTGACGGCTCAGAACCGCGACAGTTATGGAGCGGTCACGGTGCCAGGCCAACCACCGGACCGCTCCATAACTGTCGCGGTACTGATCTGTCCCATCTCGCCCGGCCAGCGGCGCAAAGGCCTTCGCGGCGTGTGGCAACAGCGATTCTGGGAGCACACGATCCGCGATGAGCTCGATTTCGAGCGGCACGTGGATTACATTCATTACAACCCGGCCAAGCACGGGTATGTTGCATGCCCACACTCGTGGGCGTGGTCAAGTTTCGCGCAGTGGGTCGCAAGAGGTGTGTATGATCGGTCTTGGTGTTGCCAATGCGTAAGGCCGCCGGCTATCGTGCCATGCTTTGAGGATCTGGAGGCAACAGCAATTGAATAGCAAGGCTCTCGGGCCGAGCATAAATGAAAGGGTGTCGGGTCTGCGGACTCGGCCTACATGGCTGTGCCCGCCGCTGGTCCGCAGTCCGTAGCGGCCTGCGTCTCGCAGGCCGTGGGTGGTAAAGTGGTGTTCTACGTCGATTACGGCTGGCGGGGACGCCAGCCGCTACACCTGTCGCGCCCGTCGGATTTGCACAGTTGCGGCGGGTGTTTACGATGCCTCATATGGTCTTCGGACGCCTTATCGGTAAAGGCACACCGCCGTCGGGCGGGTGGAACGTGGTGATCCCGTTCGTTCCTGTGGCGGTTGGGCTATCGCTGGCGATCGTGTTACCCCTAGCCGTAGGGGGGCGGGCTGTGCCCGCCGCTGGTCCGCAGTCCGTAGCGGCCTGCGTCTCGCAGGCCGTGGGTGGTAAAGTGGTGTTCTACGTCGATTACGGCTGGCGGGGACGCCAGCCAGAGCTCCGAAGCACGAAAGGCCGGCAATATCTGCAGCCCAACAGGAAGCCAACGCCAGAGACCGTGAGAGCGTTGGCAACAAGACTGATTCATTGTTTCACTCTAAACTCAAAGCGGCAATAGCAGGAGATAACGAAGCGCTGGCGAGCTTGTTTCACGAATGGAGTCGAGATCGCCTGAGTCATGCTGAGGTCAGAGAACTAGCTAAGGCTGCACTGACCAAGCAGGCCCAAATGCCGCCTCCCCTCAACCTGTCCCAATGGCTCAAACTGCTAAGACGGTTGCGTGAGGAGAATGCGCTTACACCGAAGGAGACACAGCTCTATTACGGGCAGATGAACCTGATCACCATGAAAGTGCGGCCTCAAGTCCGGCAGAGTGACCCGTTTCCTATCCGCTTGCGTCGCTGCAAGCGTGGAGAATGGCTGTTCAAAGGTAGCTTGCAGGGTCTGCGGGTGACCATCGACGGCAAGCTCCTACTTGATGATCCGTACTTTTCACCTGTCGAACAGGATGAGATTCCCAGCATCGCAAACCAGCCGGAAAAGTCCTGTACGGTCGACCTGGCGTCCGACGCGCTTGATAGACAGTTCGACCTTTCGACACTAGCGCCGGGCCCTCATGTCGTCGAGTGCAGTACGACATATCTTCTGGCACTTCCGGTAAGCAGGGATCCGGGAGACATGCGCACGGTCTACTCCCAACAACGGATCCTGTCCGGAGACATGGAGATCCTACCGAGGGACGCACCGCCACCCGTTCGGATCTCTGGCTTGTCTCCCTTCAAGGATTGGCTGGAGACACACATGGCGTTTCCATCGTTGCACGTTCGAGGTCACTCGGACAGGGCCAGCGAAGTAGATGTTCGGATAGCTCCCCCTATGGCGACTGGTCGAGCGTGGAAGGAGGCTGAATACAACGGCGCTTTTGACATGATCCTGCGTATTGGCGGTGTGCA
>CAZJTP010000188.1:0-8864 GCA_964548955.1 uncultured Phycisphaeraceae bacterium | reverse complement strand
CGGACAACTTCCACCGTTACCCGACACCAACATTGCAGACGGCTGAAGAGTTACCTTATGGGTTGGTGTCTGGGTGGCACACTTGTGAAGTCCTGTTGCGCCACTGTTACGGCTCCAGATTGCCCCGCGACCGACGCGTCGATAGAATACACGGTATGGTGCGAATTGTAAGCATCCTGTTAGTCGTCTGGAGCCTGACCGCGACGCGCTCGCTGTGCGTCGCGGGGATTCTGTATCACCCGTGCGACCACGAGCCAGAGTCGGATTATCATCACGATGATCCTTGTTCGAACGAACAGGCATGCCCCCAGGACCCGTGCAGCATGGTCGCCGTGGCGCGATGGGACAGGCCGGTTGGCGATTCCAACGGCGAGCCGATTCACCCGGACCAAGCAGTCCCAGTGTTCATCGCGTTGGTATGGGCTAAATCTCAAACGCTTCAACCATGTGCCGACCATTTGCGGTTGGCACTTCTTGGACCACTTCCGCTTTCCCCAAGCGATATCCCCTTACTGATTTGATTCTTCGCCTCTAGTCCCCGCGGCAATTGGGTGTCGACAGGGATTTGTCTCGACAACCGAAGCGGCTGTTCTTGCGTTGCGCGTACTCGGCGGCTGACGGTTATCGACCACGGCAAGGAATCATTTTCATGATACAAAAATACCTAGTAATCGGTCTTTGGTTGCTCGGCGACGCGTCATTTACCGGCTGTGCCACGGTGGACCCGCGCCTCGACTATGCGCTACTCGGCCGGCAGGTTACCGAAGCCACCGGGCAAGAGCGGGTCTATCAACCTGAGGACGACGACCTGATTCCCGGTCTCGTTGAGGAACTGCTCCGTGAGGGCATTACTGCCGGCGAAGCCGCGCAGATCTGCCTGCTCAACAACCCGACTCTCCAGGCGGCGCTGATGGACATCGGGATGGCTCGCGCGGATGTTGTGCAGTCCGGCCTGCTGTCCAATCCATCACTCGGAATCGCTCTTCGCTTTCCGTCGGGAGGTGGTCTGGCGACTCTGGAATCCGGTTTGGCGCAGAATATCGCCGACCTCTGGCACATTCCGGTACGGAAGCGCGTAGCCCAGCGATCGCTCGATCGGACGATCCTGGAAACCGCACGCCAAGCGGCAAGCCTTTCGGTGGACGCGAAGGTTGCCTACTTCAAGACCATAGGTGCAGATGAACAACACCGGATCGCGCAGGAGAACCTCACGATCGCCCTAAGCCTGCTCGAGATGGCCCTTACGCGCCAGCAGGCCGGCGCCACCAATGAACTGGATGTTAACCTGTCCCGCAGCCTGGCTCTGGAAGCCGAACTGTCGGCGGGGTCCGCCCGGCTGGAGGCTGCCGAGGCGCGCCGCAAGCTGGCCACGTTGCTTGGAGTTACCACGGATGGGGACGAGCTAACGCTCGTAGATCAGCTTCCGGAGGTCGCTCCACAGTCTTTCGATGTGGAGCGTCTCATCGACATCGCGTCGGCGCAGCGTCTCGACATCCGGGCCGCCCGGCAAACGGTGTCCCTGGCCGAAGCGGGCTTGCAGGAGCAGTACCGCCGTCTCTTCCCTGCCGTTGAGCTTGGCGTGGAGCTGGAGCGAGGCGGGCGAGAACGGAGCCATAGCCAGGACATTCTCGCCGATACAGCGCGCGCGTCGATTGCACAAGGCGCTCCAACC
Source organism: uncultured Phycisphaeraceae bacterium (assembly GCA_964548955.1). Lineage (GTDB taxonomy): Bacteria > Planctomycetota > Phycisphaerae > UBA1845 > UBA1845. The sequence goes on along the minus strand of CAZJTP010000188.1, from coordinate 7,192 downwards.
GTACCGGAAATCGAATCGTGGTCTAAGCAGGATGAGCATACAGACTTCAGTATCGGGCCGAGCTTGAACATCGAGCTGCCAATCTTCGATCAGAATCAAGCCGGGATTGCCAAGGCGAGGTACGCTTATGTGCAGGCCCGCAAGACGCTGGATGCGCTCGACCGGGCGGTTGTCCAGGAGGTTCGCGGGGCGGTCGATCGGACGCTGACGGCATGGAAGCTTGCGCGGATCTACCGGGACCGCTCCATCCCTCTTGCGCAGCGCAATCTCGATCTCTCGCGCGAAGCTTACTGCGCCGGACGGGCATCATTCCTCTCCGTTCTCGAGGCCGAGCGGTTCTTTCTGGACAGCCGCAGTCAGTATGTGGCAGCAGCGACAACCGCGGCCACGACCATACCCGAATTGGAACGAACCACCGGCGCAACCATTGCAACGCTTGTCGCCGAAGCCGATGCCGACCCGGCAACTAGCACAGAGGTGAAGCAAGCAGAGGAGAAAGTGGAACCATGACACTAGAAAATGCTAGGCGAAGCATCCTGGCCCTTACCGCCTTAATGGTCCTGGGGTTGACCCTGAAGGGTGGTTGTGCGCCAGTCGATGCCGACCCGGACGAACCTGTTCACAAGGAGGCCACGCCCGTCGAGGAAGATCACGATCACCAGGATGCCGCAGAGGACCACGATCCCGAACACGACGAAGATGGCGACCACGATAATCCCGGCGATCACGACGACGAACCGGCGATCCATTTGAACGAGCGCGAAAGACACGAGCTTGGCATCGAAGTGGCTACCGCCGGTCCAGGGACGATCGCTACCCGGATCAGCCTTCCGGGAGAGATTGTCCTCAACGCCGATCGCGTCGCGCACATTGTTCCCCGAGCCCCTGGTATTGTCCGGGATGTCCTCAAATCGGTGGGGGATGCTGTTACGGCCGGGGAAGTGATGGCCTGGCTCGAGAGCACGGACCTCGGGGAAGCCAAGGTCGACTACCTGGCCAAGTGGACGGAATTCGGCTGCTGCAGGCTGGATCTCGCCCGCGCCCAGGCCATCCACGACAACACGGCCCGGCTTCTGGAGATTCTGAAGTCATCTCCTTCGCGAGAAACCCTCCAGGAAATGAACGGGGGCGAAATGGGGGAGAATCGCAGCGTTCTCGTTTCCGCGTATGCCGAGCTCGTGTATGCCGAGGCCGCGTACCTGAGGGAGAGGCCGCTGTTCGAGAAGAAGGTAGTGAGCGAGCGCGACTACCAAGCGGCCCAAGCCGAGTACCAGAAAGCCGATGCGGCCTACGCCGCCACCAGCGACAGTGTGGCCTTCAAGATCCGACGGGATCTGCTCGAGGCGAAGCGGGCCCAACGCGTCCGGGAGATCGAGCTCGAAGGTGCCCGGCGACGTCTCTATGTATTGGGGCTTACCTCCGAGGCAATAGCGCAACTCGAGCTACTTGGACAACCTCAGACCAACACTACGATGGAGACGCACAAGTGCAACGACCCCAACTGCAAGGGCTGCGCGCAAGATGAGGGTGTCGGTCAAGGCACCGCCGTCGCAGCTCTACGGGAAACCAAGGAGAAGCTGGCCTGGTATCCCCTCCGCGCCCCTTTTGACGGAACTGTGATCGACAAGCATTTGACCCTCGGCGAGAAGCACAGCGATGACTCCAACGCCTTCACGATTGCGGACCTGAGTTCGGTCTGGGTCGACATCCGCGTCTACCAGAAAGACATTTCCTTGGTGAAGGACGGCCAGAGGGTGCGGATTGTCGCAGGTGGCAGCACGGCCGAGGCCCAGGGGGTCATCTCGTATGTGGCGCCCATCGTCGACGAGAGAACGCGAACCGCCCTGTCCCGCGTGGTGTTATCCAATCCGGATGGCTTGTGGCGACCGGGTCTGTTTGTAACCGCCGAAGTATCGATCGGGGAGGACAGCGCCGCCGTCCTTATTCCGAAGACAGCCGTGCAGAGGTTGGACGAGGAGTCGGTCGTCTTTCTGGACACCGAGGAGGGACTGACGGCCACACCGGTCCAGCTGGGACGCGGTCATGAAAGCCATATCGAGGTTCTCTCGGGCTTAGGCGCGGGGCAGCGTTACGTTACTCATGGGGCGTTTGAGCTCAAAGCCAAGCTAGTCACGAGTGACCTTGACGTCCACGCGGGCCACGGGCACTGACACACTCAATTGCCAGGGGTGATTCCGCGTCTTGTTCTCGGCGTAAACAAGACGCCCGCGGGAGATCAAACGATGAATGAACGCCTTGGGATAAGAGCAGGATGATAGATAGACTGATCGAGGCATCACTCAGGGCCAAAGGCCTGGTCATCGTGATGATCATCGCGGTGATGGGGTACGGGACCTACGAATACAACCAGATGCCTGTCGACGCCTTTCCCGATATCTCCCCGATAATGGTTCCCGTGTTTGCCGAGTGCCATGGTATGGCTCCGGAGGAGGTCGAGAGGCTCGTCACCTATCCCGTCGAGTCCGCTATGAACGGGCTTCCCGGCGTAACCCACATTAAATCGACCTCCGCCTTCGGCATGGCGGTGATCTACGTTTACTTCCGGGACGACATCAGTATCTACTTTGCCCGTCAGCTCGTTGCGGAGCGGCTTGCGGTGGCTGTCGCGGAACTGCCTGAGATGGAGGAGCCTCCGATCCTCGGCCCCATTTCAACGGGACTCGGGCAGATCTTCATCTACTACCTGAAACTGGATGAGAATGTCGACACCGAGGGCAAGGATGCGAACACCTACCTGCGCGAACTCAACGACTGGGTCGTCAAGTTCCAGTTGCAGACGGTTCGGGGGGTGGCGGATATCCTGTCGATCGGTGGTCACGTTCTTCAGTACCAGATACGCGTCGATCCCGATGCCCTCCTGCGTTACAGCCTCTCCCTCGACGATCTGGTGAACGCGGTCAAGGAGAACAACAAGAACGCCGGAGGCCAGTTCCTCGTGCTCGGATCTGAGGAATTCCTGGTGCGCGGACTTGGCCTCCTGGAAAGCCTGGACGACATCCGCAACATTCCGATCAAGGTGGAACACGGCGTGGCCGTCAGAATCTCCGACGTGGCGGAAGTGGCTTACGGAAACGCAATTCGACGAGGAGTCGTTACCCGCGACGGGAAGGAGGAGGTCGTCTCGGGTATGGTGCTGAAGCTGTTCGGCGAAAACACGTCGGAAGTGATTGATCGCCTGTACAAGAAAGTGGAAAGCGTCCAGGCATCCTTGCCCGATGGGGTCACACTGGTTCCCTATTATGAACAGGCTGAACTTGTCGAGCAGGCGACGTGGACGGTCAAGAAGGCACTGCTCCTTGGAGCGAGTCTCGTTCTTCTGACTCTCCTTCTGTTCCTCGGCAATGTCCGAACGGCGTTTATCGTAATCGTGTCCCTGCCGATCTGTGCTCTGGTGGCCGTCATTTGCATGGGCGTCAAAGGCATATCCGCCAATCTCATGTCGCTCGGGGGAATCGCGATCGCCATCGGCATGCTGGGCGACGGCGCGATTGTCATGGTGGAGAACATCCACCGGCATCTGACTGATGATGGAAACGAAGGCAAGAAGAGATCGACCGTTATCCTCGATGCGGCGAGGGAGGTCAGCCGTCCAATCGTTTTCTCGATCGGAATAATCATAGCGGTGTTCCTCCCGATCTTCGCGCTCGAGGGTGTTGAGGGCAAGATGTTTTCCCCGATGGCCTTTACCATTGCCTTTGCCCTCCTCGGCTCCGTTGTCACCGCGCTCGTAGTGGCGCCGGTACTGTCCTCGTATCTGCTCAAGCCGGCGCGCAATAATAAGGACTTACTGCTCGTCGCTACGCTCAAACATCTGTATCGTCCGATGCTGACCTGGGCGCTTCGCAGGCGGCGCGTGGTCATCGCGCTTGCCCTGGCCGCTTTCGTTGCCAGCGTTGCCGCCCTTCCCCACATCGGAACGGAGTTCATCCCGACGCTCGAGGAAGGCTCCATCCTGATCGGCGTCGCCATGGCGCCCTCGATCTCCCTCGAAAAGGCCACCCAGACCGTTCTGAAGCTCGAAGAACGCATCATGAAGTACCCGGAAGTAGAGGAGGTCGTTTCACGAATCGGCCGTCCGGAGGCCGGGAGCCATCCGCATCCGGTCAACTACGCGGAAGTCCACATTGAGCTGAAACCACTGGCCAAGTGGAATCGGTACACCAACAAGCAGGAGCTGGTGGCAGCTCTGAGCAAGGAACTGTCCTCGTGGCCAGGGGTCAACTTGAATTTCACGCAACCCATCCAGAATGCCTTTGATGAGCTCCTTTCCGGCATCAAGGCGCAACTGGCCATCAAGCTCTTTGGCGAAGACCTCAATGTCTTACGCGACAAGGCCAATGAGATCCACGGAGCCATCGAAGGCGTCCGCGGTCTGGTCGACGTCTCCGTCGAGCAGAGTTTTGGCCAGCCGCAGGTTCAGATCGTGGCTGATCGAGCAGCGTGTTCCCGTTTTGGCATCGCGGTTGGCCGGATTCAGGAGATGGTCGAGCTCGCCATCGGCGGCGAGGTCATCGACACGCTGTACGTCAACACTCGCCGTTTCGCCATTCACATGCGCTTTCGGGAAGATCGCCGAGTGAACCCCGAATCGATACGCCGCCTTCTTGTTCATACGGACGACGGATCCCTAATCCCGCTGTCTCAGGTGGCCGACGTGGTAGAGGTGGTAGGCCCGATCCAGGTGAGTAGAGAGAAGAACCAGCGTCGTTGGATTGTCCAGGGCAACGTCCGCGGGGCGGATATGGGCAGCGTTGTCGCCCAGATTCAGAAACGCATCGAGGATCAGGTCGAGCTGCCGCCCGGTTACCACATCGAGTACGGCGGCCAGTTCGAGAACCAGCAGCGCGCGATGGCCCGCCTCTCGATGATCATTCCGATCGTCATCGCGGCCGTGTTCATCATGCTCTGGATGTCATTCGGCAACGTGCAACACGCCCTCATCATCATTGTCAACGTTCCTCTGGCCCTTATCGGCGGGGTCTTCGGGCTCTTTGTGACGGGCGAGTACCTGTCGGTTCCCGCGTCGGTCGGTTTCATCGCCCTCTTCGGCGTTGCGGTACAGAACGGCGTTGTGCTCGTCAGCTATATCAACGAGTTGCGGGCCCGGGGCCGGTCCCTGCACGACTCCCTGATCGAAGGCGGTCTCCTACGCCTGCGTCCCGTGCTGATGACCGCCACCACAACCATCCTCGGCCTTCTGCCCCTGTTGATGGCCCGAGGTATCGGCTCGGAGGTTCAGCGGCCACTGGCCGTCGTAGTGGTCTTCGGCCTGACCACCTCAACCTTGCTGACGCTGTTCGTTATCCCCGCGGTTTATTCCCTCGTCAGGGGCAAGGCCCCGATCACACCCGCTTGACGCCGGCCGGCGGGCCGCTCTGGCGCTCCCGCCCAAGGCCTCCCGTAGCGTGGGCGTCCCGCCCGCGAATCAGAGATGGAGGGTTCAGCCTATAGCGTCCGCCCCCCGTGGCGGACGTAGGGTTCAGGGTTCGGGGTTCGGGGTACAGAATTCGATGGGTGCCACGGCTTTCAAGCAGTGCCCTTCGGGGACCTTTCGAGGTCGCACTGCTCAAGAGCAGTGGCACACCGTCAGTGCCACCCGTCCTATTTTGCTTCACGGAACTTCTCGCGAAGATGCTCCGCTACGCTGACGCAAAGAACTTCAGCAAGAATCCGAAGGAATCTCTCGGATTTACGCAGGTCGCTCACAGACACATTGAGACTTGATGCACTGTGGGCAACCTCGTGGCGGCGTATGACTATTTCTTCCAACTTGTCGCGAATAAACCTATCCGTTATTGATCCGCTCCATTTTTTTTCAAAACGCGCCTTCAATGACGGAAAGACGTCATTCATGCCAAGTTTTTTAAGAGTGTCTTTTACTGCATCTGGTCCCGGGTTGCCTCGTATGTCGGTCAGCTTGTCTGCCTGGATTTTGTCTTGCAACAGGTTTCGACAAGCACTTCGCAGCTGAGGTATGCGATCAACAAGTTTGCCAAGTCTCAAGTAGGATGGGGGTTTCACCAGCTGCCTGAAAGGAGCAAACGCTGCTTCTTCTCTCAGTCTGTCAGGAAGTTCAGCAAACTCGAAGTTGGGATATTTGGTAATAACTTCGCCAAATTGCTCGACGATCAAATCGCGGATGAATCTCTCGAAACCGGCGACCATTAGGACAGCCGCTCCTGCACGAATGCCGCCTTCCAAGGAAGAGTCAGCGTGCACTTGCGCGCCGGTCCTTCGAGCACTGCCCAAGCGATCCGCAAGTGCGATTAGTTCCCTAACCATCGCGCACGTGCCTTTATAATCTTTCAACGCCAGATAAGATGGCATTGCGACAATCTACCCTAGAGATTGGCGGACGACGTTGCGAACACAGCCGATGCGATGACGAAAGTAGTTGGGTGTGTTAGTGGCGGAATCGATGGATCGCCTAAACTCGTCGTTGGCGAAGAGTGCCTTGAGACCCTTTAGAATTTTGTTGCGTTTCTCACGCACTTGAACGCGGTCTAGCTTGCGGCATGCAAACATCTGTGCATCATAGAGTGCCGCGAGTACCTGTTTTCGCCAAGTCTGTTTATCTTTCTGCCACCGGCGGAATGCATATTCACCGAACGCGGCCCCGACCGTTTGCAGAGTGGAGAGAAAGTCCCGCTCCATCGCACGCAACCGTGGTTCATTAACCCTCTGGTTCTCTTGCATGAAGCGATCCAAATGATTCATCATCCCGCCGTCAAACTGTGCCCAGTTTTCGCGGAACGTGAAGAAACGCAAGACAAATTCAGCATCTCGCATTTCACGCCAAATCCTAGAGTTCTTCTGGTTCTTCACACGCAACAGTTCATGAAAGAATCGATCTTGCGACAGCTTTAGGATCAGGTCATTCAATGGTCCCGGGTAAGTACTGTTTCGAATCTCCTGCGCATTCAGTCGGATTCCCCCGGTATTCAGCCGCTTGAACACTTCGAACTTAATATCCCGATCCGATTGCCGCAGAATTATCAGCGAGCGAAGAGTCGGACGAGTCGAGATCACACTCTTGAATTTGGGCGGAAGATCATCGTAGGACCGACCATTCAGATCTGAGAATATGCGCAGACCTTTCAAAACAAGCCTTCCACGGAGGTAACTCTTCAGCCGTTTGCAATGTTGGTGTCGGGTAACGGTGGGAGTTGTC
>CAZJTP010000187.1:0-8874 GCA_964548955.1 uncultured Phycisphaeraceae bacterium | reverse complement strand
GACAACTCCCACCGTTACCCGACACCAACATTGCAAACGGCTGAAGAGTTACCTCGTCGCGAGTAAGATTGTAGTGATTGCTGAGTAGCTGCGCGCAAGGGGCCGGAACACCGGACGTGATAAGTATCTGGAATTCGACAAGCCTGGCCGTGCGACCGTTCCCGTCGACAAACGGGTGAATCCACGCCAAATAGAGATGTACGAGGACCGCCTTGATGATTGCGTACACGATGCGCATGCCTTCTGGTGGATCGAAGACTTCGCCGCCCATCCATTCGCACAATCGATCGACCAGATAAGCGCAATCCTCAGCCGGAGCACCCCGGTATCGTGCAACCCCAACGCTGTACCTGCGAATCTTGCCGGGGATAACATCCTCATCGACGTCAAGCCGATCGAGCACGGAGTGATTGAAGGCCTCAATTGTCTCACGTGTCAGCGGCAGATCCCGTTTTTCGAATACCTGCTCCTTGAGGCTGTTGCACTCACCGATGACGTTCTCAACCTCCTGCTTGAGGTATTGCTGGGACGGGGGAAGCTGTAATCGGTCCTCTGCCAGGGCACGCACCTGCTCTTCAGTCAGCGTGTTGCCTTCGATCGCTGTCGTTGCGTGGACGCCCTTGGCTAGGTATATCATGTGAAGCTCCTGTGCCGTTGTCGGGCGCAGGGGTACCCAGGCGATGTGTTCGCAGCGTCCCTGGCATTCACCTAGCATGATCCAGAGGTGATTCGGGGCTCGCTCCAGGTCGATCGTGAACGCAAGCCAGGGATGTGTCCTCTCGAATGTACGCACTGATGTCCCTTGTAACTCTTTATTATATCGTCATTTATGCAAATTATGTCCCGAATAATGTCCAAATAATTGTACCACAGTTAGTTTTACTTGGGTAGTAGAATTACGGTGAATGTATGCCCAATATCGGACAGCGTTTTGGAAGACGGTCAAGCCGGTTGGGGTGCCGGTCGGACTGCGGCGGGTCCAGAGCGAATGATGGGTGTGATCGAAGTGGCCTTCGGGGTGGGGCATGAGGCCGAAGATCCGACCGGTGGGATTGCACAGACCGGCTCTGTCCGCCACGGCGATCGCGTTACCGGCCGTGTCTTGAGCATTTTCCGTCTTTGTGTAGCGGGAAAGCTGCATCCCTTGCGGTCGTTCGCCGTGACGGAGCGCGGGACACTGCCGATGGCGCGTACCAGTGTGCTGGCCGTGCGGGACGTGTTCGACGACATGCTCGCCACGTGGGGCTCGCCCGCGCAAACGTGTTATGTTGGTCTTGGCCCCGGATTCATCGAGAAAAACGAGTTTATAGCAGCGACGCCGAGCATATGTTTCATAAAGCCTTATGCCGCAGTGGTTTACATAAAAGCCACTCTCGCTTGTCGACGCTGCACAGCCGTCATAGTAGCGGAATGGGCGTTCGTCCAATCCATTGCCTAGTTCGCCAAGGTCGGCGTCATTGCCGGAGCGGCCTGTTGCCAGGTGGCTTTGCTACAGTCTCTCCCTTACGCGTTTTTCCGGGTCTCCGTCGCCTTTGTGGGAATCCGCTGTATAATGGTAGAGGAAAATAGCGGAAGCAGATGTTGCTTGTGCGTGGCCTGCCGATCGAAAGGGGTGTCTGATGAAGCTGGCAATCATGTGTCGTAACCTGGCGCTCGGTCTGCTCGTGTTCGTTGCCAACTCAGCCGTCGCGAGAGGGGACACTCCGCTCGATACGGCAACCACCGGTGACGGTTCGATGACGATTTCCAGCCACCGCGACACGCCCGATAATCCGCCGACATCACTAGCTTCAGATGAGCCGTCCGAGGGTCCGCCGACACCATCCGTTCACCATGAGGTGCCCGATGACGCGCCGGTGCCGAAATCCGTCGTGCTGCGCGGGCGGACGAGCTCGCCGGCCCGTGTCTGGATCCGCGACGGTTATGAGAGCATCCAGGTGAATGTCGACGCGCAGGGCAACAACATCGACGAAGACGCCGCGAACGAACCCTCGATTGCGGTTGACCCGACAAACCCGAGCCGGATGGCCATCGGGTGGCGGCAGTTTGACACTATCGAATCGAACTTCCGACAGGCCGGATGGGCATACACCCACAACGGTGGGCAGACGTGGACGTTCCCGGGTGTTCTGGAACCCGGCCAATTTCGCAGCGATCCGGTGTTGGGCGCGGATGCCGACGGGAACTTCTACTTCTACAGCCTCAGCACGTTGAGCTCCGCGGAACTGTTCAAATCCACCGATGGCGGAGTGACCTGGACGGGGCCCGTACTTGGCTACGGTGGCGATAAGGAGTGGATGACGATCGATCAGACGAACCGGATCGGTCGCGGCAACATCTACGGTATCTGGAACGTACAGTTCAGTTGTTGCCCTCCCAACGACTTCACATGGTCGACGAACAGTGGATTGTCTTTCATGCCGCCCATTGCCATCCCCAAACCCAGTATGAAGTGGGGCACGCTCGCGGTCGGACCCGAGGGGGAGTTGTATGCGGCTGGATCGACACTGGACCCTGACACGCACCTTGTGGCCAAATCCATCAATGCGCAAATCCCGGTTCAGACGCCTTATTTTGATTTCGTCAAGACGGTGTACCTCGGAGGCGTGACAACCAGCGGTGGCGTTAATCCGGCCGGGCTATTGGGGCAGGTTTGGATTGACGTGGACCATTCGAACGGACCGACTCGTGGAAACGTGTACATACTCGGCTCAGTCGATCCCCCGGGATCCGATCCGCTTGACGTCCACTTCGTCCGCAGCACCGACGGCGGCTTGACCTGGAGCGATCCGGTACGTGTAAACGATGACCCGATGGGTAATGGAGCCTGGCAGTGGTTCGGCACGATGTCGGTGGCGCCCAACGGACGGATCGACGTCATTTGGAACGATACGCGGGAGGACGTGCTCGCATGGTACTCCGAATTGTATTATTCGTCGTCAAGCGATGCGGGGATCACCTGGTCGGAGAATGTGCCTCTCAGCCCGCCCTTCAAACAGTCTCTCGGCTATCCACAGCAAAACAAGCTCGGCGACTACTACGATATGGTCTCGGATAACTTCGGTGTGAGCGTTGCCTATGCCGCCACATTCAACGGCGAAGAGGACATCTACTTCCTGCGCATCGGCGATTTCGACTGCAACAACAACAACATCCCGGACCACGAAGACCTGGTCCAGGGCACGAGTGCAGACTGCAACGCAAACGACGTCCCGGACGAATGCGATCCCGACTGCAACGACAACGATCTCGTTGATGAGTGCGAGGTTCGTGACGGCATCAGCCCCGACTGTGACGGCAATCTGGTCCCCGACGAATGCGATCCGGACTTCGACGGCGACGGGCTTGTCGACGGGTGCGATCCCGATATCGACAATGACGGCGTTGCCAACGAGGACGAGAGCTATGACTGCAATTACACGCCGCAGGGGCTGCGAGTCATGGCGGACGGCAGACCGATGGGCGACGAGGACAAAAGCTGCGTGGTTGACCTGCCGGATTGGAAGATCTTCAGGATACGGTGGCTCAGCTACGGCGGCCCCGGCGTCCTTCAGCATCCGACGATCATCGGCTGCTACGATTACGACGAAGATCACGACCTCGACCTGCGCGACTTCAGCGAGTTCATAACAGCCTTCGGGCAGCAGTAGACCCGTTGCCCCGGGATTCTCGACATCGTCGCGATCTGTGTGGAAACGGTGCGCCATGCCGGCGATCTCGCTGAGGCTGGAAATGCCGTCACCCCCGAATTGTTTCGCTTTCCGGCGCGACACATTTTCCCTTGCCGATTCGGTCGAGCCGGGACGATAATGGCTCACAGGGGTCGCGCGGGCGTCACGGCGCATGAGGTGTGGTCAAGCCAGTCATCGGCAGGGAGGTCGAACCATGGAACGCGTCTGGCAGGGAGGATTGTCCGGTAAGGCCCGGCAAGTTCGTTACCGCAATCGCGTGGCGCGGCTCCATGCGCAGCAGATGATCACGGAGTATCTCGAGTCCGACCCACTGGTCCAACGTCACGATCGCTACATTCCAATTCGCGGGCGTAACGAGTTCTTGCCCTCCGTGGCGCAGGTCACGACATCAACACCGCAACCCGTCCAACAACAACTTGAGCTGCCGTTCAAACGGCGCGATAAGACCGACAACGCCGACCGGTCCGCAACCACTGAGCGGACCACCCCGCTACGCGAGACCGAAACAGCCACCGACACGGTCATCCGGTTCCCACGCACAGCCAAAGAAACCAGCGCATTGCCACTGAAACCGCCACAACAATTCGGGCAAAGGAGAGAAAAGTTTACGATCGGCGGGTTCCTGGTCGGCTGCGCCATGGGAAGTGCTGCGGCTGTCCTGGCCTTGCTCGTGCTACAAACCGTTGTCGGTTAATCCGGACAGACCGCGCTTTAATCGCTCACCCGGGACACCCTGCCCGCACCACCCTTCGGGCAGTGCACACCGTCACAGGGTTGGGGCATGTCTCACCATGATCTCCGCGTCCGCGTTGTCTCGATCTGGATGAAATCGTAGTGCTTGCCGCGGTTGACGCCGGGGCATTTCCGGTGGGCCTCGTTCCACGTATCCGGCGAGCGGAGGTTCTGACTCCAAAAGGGCCAGGTCCTACACTGCAAAGGCCGGACCGGATAGATCCTGCACCCGGTTCTGCCGTCTTTGCGTTCTAAGAAGATGCAGTCGCCGTTGGCTTTCTCCGTCAGGCTATAGTGGAAGCCGACCCGGCGGAGATGCTCCTTATCCAGCCATCCGTCCGTTCGGCCAAGAAACTCGGAGATTCGAAGAACTTCCTCCTTCGTGGTCCAGACGTACCCCGGCTCTCCGGTGCAGCAGTTTCCACACTGGATGCACTCAAAGCTCAGACCCGCCTTGTACCATTTCTCTTTAACCATCTGGCCCGGATATTGCATCGGATCTGCGTCGCTTCAGCACGGGAATAGCCTCCCGGTCTTGTGACATAGGGTTTGAATGAATCCTTTACGCAAGGCAAGGAGGCCTGAATACGACGGATTGTACCGCAACCAAGCTCACCTTTTCCAGTCTCAAGCGGCAAGAAATCGTGGCCAATTTTGCCGACGGCCGAGTAACCGACCACCCGCAGGTACGTGTTTAGCGTGCGACGGACTGCGGATGGGCAGGCAGGAGCGGATAAGGACGGAGGTGTTCAACGAAGTCCTGGCCTCGTTGGTGGCGGGCCGCATCGGTGCCACAGTCGGGTGCTGGCCAGCTTCGAGCAGAGGTACCCGGCCCTCGGCGGCTCAGCCGGAAGAGGGTGGTACCTCCGGCTCCGGCGCGTAGTGCTGCGGCAGGGCAGCGACGATCTTGACCGTTTCCACGCTGACGCGGACGACCTGTCCGACGAGGCGGACGATGTACTCGGGATCGTCTGGATTGTTGGGGTCCGAGCGGATGCCGGTGCGCGTGTCTTCCTTCACGCGGTACTGGTCGATGACCCACTCGATGGCGCTGCGGTTGCCCAGCCGGTATTCGAAGACCTCCGGCGGGATGCCCGCCAGGGTGAGCGAGTCGTTGACCTCGATCGACTTATTGTCCTTACTGAGCCGCATCTTCTCGACGACATAGCTCAACGGCTCGTCGTGCGTCTCGATCCACTCCAGGGGCCAGGGTTCAAGCGACTCGTACTCGATGTGGAGCTTGGCAAGCTGCTTGCCGGCCTTCGCGAAGGCCCGGAAGCCGGAGGCGGGATCGCCCCTGCTGTCAGAGCCGCGCGCGTGAGCAAGCGGTCCGGCGTGTTGGACCGCTCCCTTACGGTCGCGGCTCTGATCACGGTCGCCGCTCTGATCACGGTCGCCGCCCTGATCACGGTCGCGGCTCGGATCGAGTGGCGGTGCCAGCGGGATGCGCGGCAGCTCGCGCTTGAGGTTGTCGGCGAACTTCTCCCGATAGCCCGGGTGGTGGAGCACGCCGTAGACGTAATAGAAGATGTCCCACTTGGTGATCCCGCAGTCGCCGTAGTGCTCGCGAAAGTGCTCCAGCGCCCAGTCGGTGATATTCTCGCGCCGATTCGTGCCGTCTTCGTCGCAGATGTAGAAGGGGAAGCACTGGCAAGGACTCCCAAAGCCAGCGAAGGCCATGTTGGGAATCACTCCGCGACCCAAGGGCGTAGGCTGTACCAAGTTCACCCGCCGAGGTAGGCAACAACGTCCTTTGCGATCTGCTCGGCAGATTTGTCGTTTGGTTGCTCCACTTTTTCGGCCCACGCCCTCCCAGGATGAAGCGTATCCCACGCTGATTTCTTCTGGCCTCTCCGCGCCTTCCCTTGGTCATGGTGCCCGAAGCCGTCAACAAGCATGTTCCACACGGGCTTGAACGTCTCGATAAGCAATGACTCGCCGAGGGGTATCCAGATGTCATCGACGAGGAGATAGCGGCATTGGAAATCGGCGAGTTTTAGGTTTCGGGCTCCCTCGATTGAGGATGCGTGTTCCGACAGTCTCCGATGTAAAACATCTGCGGGATCGGCGCCAAGTCCGTAGCCGCCCTTCCTTGATCCTGGCGGAACAGCTTTACCAACGTAAATGGGGATCGCCTTCTCGTCGCTCGGCGCAGTCTTGGCGATCTTTCGATAGGGCTCGAACCCGCCGGTGTAGTAGATCGCGTATATCCCGGCCCCCATGAATCGGTCTGGCGGCAACTGACCAACCGGCCGTTTGAGTAGGTGATCCCTTACGCTCTCCGCGAGGTGCGTCTTGTCGAGGGGATTGAAAACTTCTTCGCCAAGCGCCTTCATCAACGCCACCTACCGCTTGCGAACGACAACCGCCGATTCATCTAGCGTCGCCTTGCTGGTGCCGTTCCGCACCGATGAGGCCGTGATCGAGTTGCCTACGCGCTTATCGCGGAGGCGGCAGATGCCTTCGACCTTCAAGCCGCGCATCTTGGCGATGTCACCGATCAAATCCTGAACCGGAACGTTGACCCCTTGCAAAATTGAGTTTCCTACAACGATCACACCGGTTCCACCGCGAACAAGCACCCGCTTGAGCGCTGCAAGGAAGCGGTCGCAATCGTTGAAATAGGAGGCGGCGTAGTTTGCCCAACCGCGCCCGCCATATTGCCCTTTCTTCGGGTTGAGTTTCCGAAGTCGGGCAAGGATGCACTCTAGACCGCTATGCGCTAAGGCAAGCGGAACGTGATGTTTCTCTCTAGCAATCTGCCAGAATGTCCCGAAGTTTCTTTCCTCCAGCGGCCTCTGCTCCTGCGGTGATGAGATGAGGCCAAGCCAATAGAGTTGTGGGCGTGTGTTCCTCGCATAGTGATAATTGTTGAGATATGGCGGCGAAGTGACCATCAAGTCAACTGATCCGCTCTCTACCTGGTGGTTCCCCGTAAAAAAGTCCTCGTTGTAGATGCGCCCGTTTCCCGGTCTAGTTTCGTTTGCTTCGGATCGGAGCCATTCGATATCGGTTCGCATATCCCGTAACTTCTCCAGGAGTGTCGTGGCCACGTCTGCATCTTCGATAAGGGGCTTCCCCGCCCCCGGGCGCGAGCTTAGCGACGGCTCATAAGTATAGTTAGAGAATGAGACCATCACAGAACCAAATGCGATCCGGAAAAGATCGCGCACGCGGTGATCGCTGATCTTTGATGTGAACGCGAGCGCGTGCAGCACCTGCGTTTTAACCTTCGGGCTGTAGAAGGGGATACGAGACTGGAAGGATTGGGGTGACATATCCGTAGCAACTCGACCATTGCACCACGAGCGCGCATCTAATCGCATCGCCTTTATGGCGGCGTCGAGGGTCTTCATTTCCACGCAAAGAGCCTTCAGCTTTGCTTCCGCCGCGAGGGCCGCATACGGATTGATCTCGAAGCCGACGATATTGTGGCCACGGATCGCGGCCTGAATAAGCGTTGTCCCAACCCCCGCGAAGGGATCGAGAACAACAGCGGACTTGCGACGGCCCAGATAAGCCGCAAGGACCGAATCCACAAAAGCCCCAGAGAACCCGGCGATCCACGGGACCCACCGATGGACCGGCGCCGTCCGGTTCTCCATGAAAGTCGGGTCCTTGAAGGCCGCCAGGGTGCCGTTGCCCTTTGCCGCTAGGTTAAACGGGAAGGAAGATTGTTTGGAGATCCCTGATATTGTACCACGCCCCGTCATGCGCGTCATATTCTCCGCGCCGGCGTACGCGGTACGGAGTACGCCTTGAAGAGCTACAGCGTCCTGATGAGCACGTTCACCGCCGTCTTGTAGCCGTCGAGTGGCGCTGGGATTACCTGCGGGGTGCTGGCGTTCTTCTTTGGCATCGATTGGGAGCACGCGAAAGCGGTGCGAACCTAGGCGCTCGATGGCGATCGTGTCGCCCGGCTTTATGCCGTGCTTGGCGAAAAACTCACGGACCCAAGCCCGTTTGCGGAAGAAGCGGCGCGGCTTGCCGGACTTTGCCTCGGTCGGGATGTCCGTGTAGACCGGCGCGGCAAGGCCCAGCACGTCCAGCCGAAGGGGCTTGCCCGTGCCACCGCTTTCCGACGAAGCGCCGTAGCAGTCGCCGGGGAAGAAGTCAGCGTGGCCGGTTAGGTACAAGTGGTTCGCACGGAGGTTCGCCGCGTTGACGCAAATCAGCCGCTTCCGATGTCCCACTCGTCCGTTCATGGTCTGGCTCCTTCGCGCTCGGGCGCATCGTACCGCATTGGTCCGTCATCTGAAAGCCATCGCGAACTCTTCGACCAGGCCGCGGGCCAGATCGGGCACGCGCTGCTTGAACTCCGTGACGGCCTTGTTGAAGTCCTCGTGGGCGGGCTCGGTGTGGGAGAAGAACACATTGAGTAGGTCGCAAAGCTGCTGCGGATCGCGCAGATTCGCGATCATGTCCAGCTTGCCGTCCTGATAGAGCCGCG
>CAZJTP010000186.1:0-8928 GCA_964548955.1 uncultured Phycisphaeraceae bacterium | reverse complement strand
TTTAACATCTCCCGGCCCTGTCTTGCATTGCAGACGGCTGATCTGTTACGATCAGGATACCTATGAGTCTGAGGCTGAGTCGGATGCCGCGCAGACGCTTTCTTCTTCCGGGCGACGTATCGAGTTCTTCGGCCGATACGTTGCTGCCGCACTCAGGGCAGACTCCGGGATCCATGGGATATCGACATTGTGGACAGAAGCCGCTCGGCGTGTACTTGTCCGTTGGATTCCCCGACATCAGTCCGTCCTGGCCTCCACCCGGGTGTGCGTGGTTCAGTTCATTGAAACCTGCAACCGGATTATCCTGCTGATCGCACGATCGGCCAAGTGCCGCCGTTGGTATCGATCAGCCGCGATCCCGGCGTCCCGATGGCACGGGACAGGCTGCCGGGAGAGCGGGCACACCGACCAGGGACGACAGGACCGCTCGTTAACACTCGCGGTACTGATCTGGGTGCGGACACCGCCAAGACGAGACTCATACAGTGAAGCGTGCGCTTCCACAAAGATTAATCTTTCGTCTCGATCAGCAGAGGAGCATCGCCCTCTTCGCGGTCCGCACGGAGGTCTTCGATCTTGTCGAGCTGGCGATCAAGCTGGCGTGTGCGGACACCGACGAGGCTCTCGTATTCCTTCATGGCCGCACCCAGCCGCTCGCCCATCTTGTCCATGCCCTCGACGTACTTGCCCCACTGCTTCTTGAATTCAGCGAGCAGGTCGAGAATCTGTCGCGAGCTCTGCTCCATCTGGAAGTTCTCAAACGCCTGGCGGATCACAGCCAGGATCGCATAGAGCGTCATCGGTGAACACAGCACCACCTTGCTGCGCATCGCGTCGTCGAGCAGACGGTTGTCCCGTTCGTGAATGAAGCCGTATACCTGCTCGTTCGGAATAAATACCAGCACGTAATCCACCGTCCCATCCACCACGTTGATGTAATCGCGCGTCGTCACATCTTTGATCTTCGACCGGACATCCTTCAGGAACTGCGCACCGCGAACTGCGCGTGCCTGATCATCCTGCGCATCGAGCATCTTAAGGTAGTTGTCGAGCGGGAACTTGACGTCCATGTGGACCTTCTGGTCACGCGGCAGCATGAACGTGAAATCCGGTCGGGTACCTCCTGCGATCTGTTGCTGCTTGATGTAATTAATGCCTTCGACGAAGCCGACCAACCGCAACACATCCTCGGCCATGCGCTCGCCCCATTGCCCGCGGCGCTGCGGATTTGCGAGCGCCTCGCGCAATTGCCCGGTTGTTTCACGAAGCAGCTTTGCGGCCTCGGTGTGTTGTTCGAGCTGACTGGTCAGCGAGCCATGATCCTTTGTCCACCGCTTCTCCGCGCCTTGAACCGCTGTGTTCAACTCAGTTAGCCGAGTTCTCATTTCCTGAAGCTGGGTGTCGATCAGCTTCTTCTTCTCTTCCAGTGACTTCTGTCCGTCAGCGGTCTGCTTGTCGAGCCTCGTTTCGGCCAGTTTCAGAAAGTCGTCGGTGTTGCTCGACAGGGCGTCGCGCGACAGGGCGGCAAACGCGGTTTTGAGCTGCTCGACGGTGGCGGCTAACTCCTCGGCTTTGTCTTTCTGGGTTTGATCGATGAGTTGCTGAGTGAGCCGCGACTCGTGGCGACGACGCAACGCTGTCACTGCGAGCACCAGCAACGCACCGACGACCAGGCCCACCAAGATGAAGACCGTATCGCTCAAGACACATCTACCTGAAAGTGTTCGATTCAGCCGGTCGGTAGCCGGAGGCCGCATGGTATTAACCACGAGACGACGCCGCAAACAGCCGCCCATCACCGTTGCCGCCGAGCCCGATGGAGCAGCTACCTCCATCGGTATGCTACAGCACATTCTCCCGTTCCAGATGGCCCATCCGGTGCATCCAGGCCAACCGGCATAGGCGCACCATCAATCGTACCGGAGCGGTAGTCCGGGCCTGTTGTATCGGACACAACCGTCGCGTTCGAGCCTGGCACGCTGAATGGAAAGCAATCGGACGGGACACGTGTGTTCCCAGGAGCGGGGAAGAATCTCGTGAAGCATATACTCGTGGCATTGGTACTGCTCGTCATATCGA
Organism: uncultured Phycisphaeraceae bacterium; assembly: GCA_964548955.1. Classification (GTDB taxonomy): domain Bacteria; phylum Planctomycetota; class Phycisphaerae; order UBA1845; family UBA1845. Next base: position 6,849 of record CAZJTP010000186.1, on the reverse strand, counting down.
CGCCTATGGCTGGATGCTACGTTCCCGCGCGTAGGCCCACACCGGACTATGTTTCAGCGAAAAGTATTATATTCAATCCTGAGTGGACAGGCATACCGCCATTCTACGTTGCCCGCACCGATTGGCCTTCGACCGTGGTTTTCTCAAATCCTGGGGAGGAGCTGGCCTACCGCGAGACGATCATCGACCGGCAGGGTCAGTTCGCAGGCCGTCGGGATCAGACCTACTACCGCCGATTCACCTCGATACGAACCGGCCGGGGCCGTCGGTGACGCACGGGCGCGCACGGTGAAATCCGCACCGGCGAACCTGATATCCGGCGTAGGCTGACAAGCTTCTCCTGAAAGCTTGATCGCCGGAAGTCCTTACTGTAGTATAACTTGCGCTCGTTTGGGACCGCACATGTGTTTGGTCACTTGCGGGTATCGGCAGGCGAATCCACGGCCGGCCTCGACGAAATGGTGGGCGAACCGGTCGCCGATCCTAGGTCCGAGTATCACGCTCAGCAGGCTCTTAGCGCAGCAGGGTCTCTAAATGGCTACGATCACCAAGAAGGAACTCATCGACCGAATCGCGGAGAAAGAACGCTGCAAGCGGGTCTTTGTCAAGCGGCTGATCCAGGCCTTTCTGGATACGATCGTGGAGGAACTCGGCAATGGCAACCGGCTGGAGTTCAGAGACTTCGGTGTCTTTGAGAGCAAGATCAGGGGTCCACGTCAGGCCCAAAATCCCAAGACGATGGACAAAGTACCGGTTCCGTCGAGACGCACTGTGAAGTTTAAAGTCGGCCGGGTAATGAAAAGGCGTTTGCACGAAGCGCCAACGACGATTGACGAGGCGACCGGTTTGGCGATCGAAGCCTCCGCCCAACACATCCCCGAAAGCAGATGAGCCGCCGCAGGCAATCCGAACGCCGGCGCACGACCACGTGGACCTGAGTCTTTGGCAACGTCCCCGGCAGGTTGGCAAGGTCGAGTGCCATATACGTTGCGCTTGGCCCGATCCCCGTTTGCGATATCATTATCATTGTGGTCGGTTTTGTCCGGAAGCTTCGTGACGTAGGCCGGGACGCGGGCGTCATGGACACCACGAACCACCCGCACCGGGGCCCTCGAACGGAGGATCCAATCCGCGAAAAGCGTCAAGGCACAGCGTCACATCAACGATGCCGATCTTGAAGTCGGGAAGGGCGGGGTACAGATCACATCGTGTCTTGATCGGCGCACCATCCGCATTCTTGAATTTGTTCAGCACTGCGGTGACATCGGTTGTCACATACACGATACCGTCCGGCGGTCCGCACGGCACCGTCGCGCAGTCCTCGACGACGTCGCCCCACAAGCTCGTAGTCAGCCCCAACGGCGGCGTGTAACTGCTCTCGGCAGCCGGGTTACAACTTACGTCAACCGCTTGAATTTCATAGACTGCGCCGGGAACAATACCCTCATGACACACGTACACGGTTCCAAACGTGCTCCAATCGGTGACATACGGCTTGCACTGCAGGGTTGCGGCCGTGAAGGTCGGCCAGCCGGGCACCGCAGCAGGATCGACGTTGCCGGAATTCTCAGTGACTTCCCGCGGCTGGCCAACCCACATGCTTTGGCCTTCAAGGAGTTCAAAGGGTGACGGCAGATCCGTGAAGGTCACGCGTAAGGCAGTGTCGCGCCCGGCGCTTCCGGGTACGAACGACAGAAAGCGATTCTTTGGCACCACAGTGGGCTCAACCTGGACCATGTCAGCCGGCACGCAATCACATTCGTCGGGGATGCCGTTGCCATTGTCATCCGTGGATGAGCCCTGGGCTATGTCGCACTCGTCCGGGATACCGTTGCAGTTGCAGTCCCGGCTGGTTCCGTCCGCAATATCCTGACAATCCGGAGTGCCATTGCTGTTGCAGTCGGAGAGTGGCCGGATCGCCCAGATTTCGATGTCATCGACGTTCCACCCGGGATACGTCCTGTACCCGTCCGTTGGCCCCATCCCCCAGCGGATGTACACATGCTGTTGACCATCCGCCGTCGCCGAGATGTCATACGTCTGAAGCGACCATGAGGACTCGCTGATCGCATCGCCGGTATGGTTCCACACCGTCGTCCAGTTGGTGCCATCGCTTGACACCTCCACCGTCGCGTGGTCATAGGCGGCGGGTTCGATGCCCAGCCATCGCCGGAATCGAAGCTCCGAATCGAGGAAATCGGAGCAGTCGAGCGCCGTCATGGTCAGGTAATGCACGGGCATGTTGAGGCCGTAGTCCCCGTCCAGGTTATAGCCATACACATAGGGACCGGTGTAACCGCTTGTCGGATCGCCGTCGTATGATCCGCCGCCGGTCGGTTGCCCCCACCGCCACTCACCACTGGTGTCCCATTCGGGATTCAAATCCAGCGAGAATCCGTGGACCAGGTGGTGCTGGCCGACACTGATGGATACATCGGCTACGTTTGAATCCCCGCCTTCCGGTGCGGTTCCGCCGTCGCTGACTTGGAAGTGGAAGCTGTCCGCCCCGGCGTACCACAACTCGGGGTCGTACTCCACCCGGTCGCCGTGGCCGACCAGCGTGTACGGAACGGCCGAGACAGCTCCCGCACCCACATCGGCCAGTACGCCGTGTTCCGGGAGCGTCTGCACCGTATAAGTCAACGTTCCCGGCGGATCGGGCAGGCCGTCATCACTCGCCGTCAGCGTGATCGTCACCGGAGTCTCGACCGGTGTGTTCACCCTGGTGCAGTGAGCAACCGGCGGACGAGGCCCGCAAACGCCGACGGCCGATAGGTCGCTCTCGAAGAAGTCCGGGTCTACGCCGTATCCTTGCGACAGGCCCGCAAGTCCGTCATCAGCGGCCAGTGTCAGGTAGCTGATCCGAATGTCGCCGTTGAAATGCAGCTCGATCTGAAACGTGTTCGAATCCGAACTGTCGAACTCGGGCACGTTAAGCCAGGTCACCACCGCCCTATCCTCGAATTGCCGCCAACTCACGGTCCCGCCCGAGGACGGGTCCAGATCGTCGAACAAGCCTGAGACTTTCGGCATGTCAAAATGATATTGGAACGACTCCAAGTATTCCTCATCGCCGCCGCCGAACGTGATGTATCCGTTGCTTCCGACATGGAATGTCGAGTACGAAGTGCCATAAAGTGTCACCGTCTGACCGCCGCCGAGCGAGACGGCCATCGACGCGTCGTCAGCGAGGTACAGGGTCGTTCCGCCGGCCGGATCGGTCGGAAGCTCGACGATCTGTTCGGCGCAGGCGGCGTAGAAATCGTTGGATCCGTTGGGTATAAATAAAATGGTCAAGTTGTCCAGGTCGTTGTCCCCTTGGAACAGCTCCGTAAAGAAGTCGGGGACCTCGGACGTGCTGAACGTATAGCATGCGCCGCCATTGTCGTCGCCTGCCACATTGCCCGCTTCGTCCTCGGCCTCGACCGTGTAAAAGTACGTTGTATTATCGCTCAAGTCGGTAAGATGCACTTGGGGCGATGCGGTGTAACATTCGCCGACAGCCTGCCCGGACAGCACGTCACAGCTCTCGCCGTAGTGCACGGTCCCTGTCACCGGTTCGTCGGCGCTGAACGTAACCGTAGCGCTGCGTGCCTCGATGTCGGTGGTCTGAACGTTCGAGATCTGTGGCGGGTGACAGTCAACAACGGCCGTGGCGGTCACCTCGACGTCCGTGCCGCCCGAACCGTCGTCGGCATCGATATAGGTAACTGTGACGGTCTCGCCCTCGGTAATCCACAACACGCCGGCTGCGTTGGTTTCGCTCAGCATGATAGAGCCCTCAAACTCCGCCGACGCCGCTTCCGTCTCCGTCAGCAACATGGTTTCACCGGCCGGCTCCGAGCCGGAGGCAATCGTCACGAACACGGACTCCACGAGGCCGCCGTCCGTGTTCAGCCCGCAATCGTTCACCGAGACCGTCGCCTCGCTTTCACAGCCGTACTTGGGTCTGCCGAGCCAGACGGTCCCCTGGTGACTACAGTGGCTGAATACGCGCAGCGACGGATCGCCAAACACATGCCAGGTCTTGTACATCTCAACGCCGCCCGTGCCGTACTCGTCCATCATCTGGCACGACCCGGCAAAGCACAGCGCGCCAAAGCTTGCGTAGGCCTCCGCGACCAGCAGGTCCACGAACTCGTCCTGCGCACACATTGGCGGTTCCCAATGCTGGCTGACCGATGAGGCGTATATCGCAATCGCCCCGGTGGGTTCGGAACCGTGGGTTGCTCGAAGCCAGGCTTCGGCGAAACACGTGTATCCGTCGAACGTACCGTTGTTGCAGGCCACACTCAAGACGAACGGGAGCATGTTGTCGTTGATCAGGGCGTTGACATGCGCGTTGGAGAATCCCGTCGTGCCCCACCCGTAGGTGCTTCCGTGACCGGTGTAGTTGATCAGGCCGCGTCCGGCGTTCACTGCGCTGGTGACCTGAGCCGCCGACGCGCCGGGATCATAAATCTGATCAACCGGCGTATATCCATAGGCAAGCAGATCGGTGCGGATGTTATCGAGGTGCTCAAAATCATACTCGCCGTCATCGCCGGGTCCTTCCGCCGAAGCGACGCCCGTGGCGCGCTTAAACCACTCTTCCATCATGGCGGGCATCTGCTCATACTCGATCGTGCGCTCGACCTGCGTGTCAACGTGGTAGGCCGTCTGGGCGGAGAAGCGCCCGACAAGAATGTCGGGGTAGCTGTCGTCACCGGCCAAAAGAGCGTACGTCGGATCGGCTGACTCCGTTTCCGTCCCAACCGTCACCGAAGGAGACGCGACCTCGTTGGCGTCGCCGACCAACAGCACGAATGCAAGATCGCTCGCCTCGTACACGCCTTGGATGTAATTCTTGATCGACGTAGGGTTGTTGCCGATCGTCGAGACGCCTAAGGCCGTCGTGCTGATGCCCAGAGCATTCTTGTGATCCACAAGAGGCTGGATATTGGGCAGCCAGGCATCATGACAGATGATCAACATGTCACCGGTTTCATCCAGCGGCGTGTAGCGCGATGCGGCTGTGTAGTTGATGAAGTGGTGGGAATAGATCTGGTGGAACGAGCGGCTGACGGCACGGGGTCGGGGCGCACGCTTGAGGGGATTTATGCGTGCCGGCCCGGTGCGACTCACCGAGACGGTGATACTCGTGTAAACGCGCAGCACGCGTCTTACGGGGTTGTACTGAAAAGGATTGAGTTCGATCACGGTGCCGCGATAGTCCCGCAGAATATAGGAATCACGAAGCGTGGCCAACTCGCCCGGATAAAACGCATCCGTATCATATGTGTCGCTGAACGTGTACGGCACGTCCTTCGGATTCACGGTACGCGGAATGAATCCCTTGGAAGGTGCCACATCTATGTCGGTAAGGTCGTAATGCTCGGACGCCGTAACATTGACACCCATCCGGGCGTCGTCGGGAATGATGATGCTGCGGCAGACATTCGGCAGCGCCGGCGCCCCGACCGTTTTCATCCGGCTCTCACTGCCCAGCGCAATCCGCGCGTACTTGCGCCCGCCGATCTTGACCGTCTCAATTGAGAAGTCCGCGACGTCGTAGTTAAGCACGACAAGATCCGCTTCGGCCTTGAGCAGGTCCATCTTGACCGCGGCAACGGCACCGTCGGTATGTACCGGACCGGCGCCGAAGGTGAACGCGACGAGACCGAAAGTCCAAGCGAGCCGGGCGAAGCTGCGTCCATCGTTATTGCGGCACCTGCCGGCGCGTGAGTGAATCACAATGCGTTTCCCTTCATCGAGAATCGAGTCCGCGAGGTCCAAGAGTCCCGCGGGTCCTGAAACTTTGACGACAATCACCCGGGCGGGCTCGGTTTTGACGGCGGCACATGACGGTTTGCATATCCGCAGCCCGGAGCACCGGGATTTGCCCCCAACCAGCTTGCGGAATCGATCCGATTCGAAGCTGGGTAATATAGGATTGGCAATATACCGGCACCATGCCTCTTGGGACATGGACTCGCCGACTCCCCCTGCGCATAAAACTTCCCCTTTGTATAGCCCCATGATAACGGAATCCTGTGGTGAAATCAAGTCAATCAGCGACGGAAAGGATACGTAATCGGACGAGCGACTCGGCGGTAACCATCGCCCGATCCAGACTTACTGTAAGCCCACCGGCGGGCCCTCAACGCGACCACGTGCAACGCACGGTCCCGTCCGGATGAATACGCACGAGCGCGGCAAAGTTTTGACCGGATAACCAAGCGTCAATTTCGTCGGCCCCGGGCCTAAAACCTCGTTTTCTCTCGACAAACCGGCCGTTCTCGTACAGCTCGATCGTGTAGCGAAGCATCCCCGTTTCGGCCCAGACCTCAGCCGCCTTGCCCGCCTTTGTCTTTCGAAATCGTTTCTGCATCGATTCAAGATTACCTCAACATCCGCCGGAGCGATACAACGCCCGGATCGACGATGCATGTCGAGGGCAAATGTGCCATGTGCGACGATCGGTATCAAGACGGGCGGAGTGATACCCAAGTGCGTAAAGTGGTCGTGCGGTGCGAAAGCGGTTTTCCCTACTGGATCACGGCTTTGTGTCGCGCTGTTTGAGCGATTGGACTACCGTGCGAGGTACGGCGGCGAGTGCGGCGTTGTGCTGAGCGGCACCCAACTCGACGGCTACCTTGAGCATACCGTAGACCACGCTGGACCTTTTGTCCTGAGCGATTGTCACTGTGCCGGCTTCGCGCATGTTGAGCAGGCCCTTGGGCCCGTCCGCGCTCATGCCGGTCAAGAGGATGCCCACCGCTCGACGACGCTGCCGCCCAGGGAAGCCCGTCCTCGACACGCCGCTGCGGGCGAAGCCCGCCTGTCTCTTTGCGACATATGGGCGGCACC
>CAZJTP010000185.1:0-8990 GCA_964548955.1 uncultured Phycisphaeraceae bacterium | reverse complement strand
TGCGGACCGAGCGGTTCTTCAAGCCGCAGATGATCAACGGCCGAATGGCGGTCGGCGACGGACCGATTAAGACGTTCCCGCTGCGCGGCATCAAGGACTCGCCGCCGTATCTGCACGACCGACGGTTGTTGACCCTGGAAGACACCGTTGAATTCTTCAACCTGATCACCGGTGTCAAACTTACGAAGCAGGAGAAGCAGGATCTTGTTGCGTTCCTGCGATGTCTGTAGCCCTCGCGGCTGGATGTTTTCTATAGGCTCGAAGGCGAAACCTGAGCCATTCAAGCGAGGCAAAGGTACAGGCAAAGGAGACACAACAAATGACGGAAAGAGCGAACGCCGTGACTTTCAAGGGGAAGCCATTAACGCTCGTGGGCTTCGAAATCAAGGCGGGTAATCAGGCTCCCCACTTCAAGCTGGTGGGCAATGATCTTGCCGACATCGAGTGCGAATCATTCCATGGCAAGGTGCGCGTGCTGAGCGTGGCGCCCAGCATTGACACGCCGGTCTGCGCCGCCCAGACACGAACCTTCAACAAAGAGGCGATCGGCCTGTCCGAAGATGTTGTGGTTTTGAGTGTGAGCCTCGATTTGCCATTCGCCCTGGCCCGCTTCTGCGGTGCTGAGGGGATCGAGCGCATCATCACGGCCAGCGACTACAAGTATCGCACCTTTGGTGAGGCCTACGGCGTCTACATTCGCGAGCTGGGCCTGCTGACTCGCGCGGTCTTCGTCATCGACCGCGAAGGGAGGATTGTGCATGCCGAGTATGTTCCTGAGGTGACCAATGAGCCAGACTATGCGGCGGCGCTCAAAGCCGTGAAGGCGGTCATCTGAGGATCCGAACTTGGTGGGAGACGTGACGAAAATGCAAGGCAGGATGGTGATGAATGGATGAGTTCCTGAGAACGTTTGCGGGAGACAGATCGCCGGCGAAAACCGTGTCGCTATCCCGCGAACGGGCATTGGGCTGCCGTCGAGATCATGACAAGATAGGACGTCATGAATACGGTGAATGTACTCGTTGGGCTGGTTAGCTTCTTGTCAGGTGTTCTCATCACCGCTATTGCCGTAGTTCTGATTATGCGATCGAAAATGATTGTGCACCGAAAGAGTCGCTATGGCTTTGAGGACACTGTCTCACGAGTGGAGCGGGCGATCGAAAAAGCGGGATGGGTGCTGGCAGGGTCAAAACGCTTCAACGAGAGTCTTGCCAAGCATGGGGTGAATTTTGCCCCTCGAATACAGTTGATCAGCCTCTGTAGAGCTGAGTACGCCGAGGGCGTGCTCCGTGGCAGCCGCCACATGGCGTGCCTGATGCCCTGCACGTTCGCCGTTTATGAAGCCGACGACGGGAGCGTCCGGATATCGAAAATGAACACGGGATTGATGGGCAGAGTCTTTGGCGGGACGGTAGCCCGTATTATGGGTGGCAAGGTCGGACCCGAAGAGACGCGCATACTGCAAGACATTGTAAACTGAGCAGCCTGAACAGGCGTAGGGGCCGGTCTGGCCGCCCCTCGACTTGTCGGGCAGAACGCCACCTGCGGCTGCATGTGGAGGAAAACCGAAGGAGATATGACATGGCACTGGATAGTGTGGACAAGATTCTGGCTTTTGCTATTGCAAGCGAAGAGCACGCAGCCAAGTTCTACACCAATTTGGCGAACAAGATGGGCCACGAGCATATGAAGGACGTGTTCCTCGGTTTTGCAGAGGAAGAGAGGGGGCATAAGGCCAAGCTCATCGCCGTCAAGGAAGGCAAGTTGATGCTACCGGCGGAGCAACGTGTTCTTGATCTGAAGATCGGCGATCATCTCGAAGAGATCATTCCGTCCGCCGATCTCGATTATCAGGATGCTCTGATCCTGGCCATGAAGGCCGAGAAAGCCGCGTTCAAGCTATACACCGACTTGGCGTCGGCCACGGATGATCCCACCCTCAAGGCGATGTTGCTGGGGTTGGCTCAGGAAGAAGCCAAACACAAGTTGCAGTTTGAGATCGAGTACGACGAGGAGATCCTCAAGCAAAACTAAGGCGCTTGAGAAACATGAAGGGAGTGCACGAGAATGAGCAGCTTAAAGGGAAGTCAAACAGAGAAGAACCTGCTGACCGCATTCGCCGGCGAGTCCCAGGCGAGAAATCGCTACACCTACTTCGCCAGCAAGGCAAAGAAGGAAGGCTATGTCCAGATTGCGGACATCTTTGAAGAGACCGCCAATCAGGAGAAAGAGCACGCCAAGCGGTTCTTCAAGTTCCTGGAAGGCGGAGACGTGGAAGTTACGGCGGCGTTCCCGGCCGGTGTGATCGGCAGCACGGCGGAGAATCTCAAGGCTGCGGCCGGCGGCGAGCATTATGAGTGGGAGAACATGTATCCGGAGTTCGCACACATCGCCCGCGAGGAAGGCTTTGGAGAGATCGCGAAGGTGCTCGAGGCTGTCGCTGTCGCGGAGAAGCAACACGAGAAGCGATACCTCGATCTGCTGGCCAACGTGGAGGCGGGCACGGTCTTCAAGAAAAAGAAGAAGGTCTTCTGGCGGTGCCGGAACTGTGGATATCTCCACGAGGGCACCGAGGCACCGGATTCATGTCCGGCGTGCGAGCATCCCCAGGCTCATTTCGAGGTCCTTGCTGAGAACTGGTAACGACCATCGCGTTGAATACGTTAACCAAGTACATCCATACCCTCGTACAGACAAGGGTGGATTTCCCCGCGGACCGTCGATCGACTAGCTGATGGGCACAATGCTGACGTATGTACTTACCAAGACGAACTTCACGCTGGTATGTTGCAAGACTGCTCTCAGCCATCGCCGTCTTGGGCACGGCATTGCCTTGCGGTGGTCGGCAACCCAAGGGTGGTTGGAGCATGCGTGAATCAACGGATACCTCTGCCAGCTCTGTCACGAAGCAGGCCCAACCGACTCACACCAATCGACTGGCGGGGGAGACAAGTCCCTATCTTCTCCAGCATGCGCACAATCCGGTCGACTGGTATCCCTGGGGCGACGAGGCGTTAGCAAGAGCAAAAAACGAGAACAAGCCAATCTTCCTTTCTATTGGGTACTCCGCCTGTCACTGGTGCCACGTCATGGAGCGGGAGTCGTTCGAAGATCCCGAGGTGGCGGAGGTCCTAAACGCGAGCTTCATATCCATCAAGGTCGATCGGGAGGAACGGCCTGATCTGGATGAGATCTACATGACGGCCGTGCAGCTGATGACGGGCAGCGGAGGGTGGCCGCTCAATGTGTTCCTCACACCTGACCTGAAACCATTCTATGGCGGAACCTACTTCCCACCCGATGACCGTTACGGCCGGCCTGGATTCGGGAAGCTCTTGGGGCACATCGCTGGGAGCTGGCGCGAGAACTCTGAGGGTGTTCAGCGCAGCGCCGAAGAACTGACCCGCGCGATCCGGGATAGTGTCGAGCGTCAAGCGGCGCCGTCGGAAACACTTGATGTCACCGTTCTGTCGCGCGCAGCGCAAGAACTCGAGTGGGCCTTCGACTCGCAGTGGGGTGGGTTTGGCCAGGCACCGAAGTTTCCGCCGAGCGGGGCCATCGCGGTGCTGTTGCGACAGTATGCGCACACGGGCGAGAAGAAGCTCCTGGAAATGGCCACGGCAACCCTCAATCGGATGGCGTACGGCGGCATGTACGACCAGCTCGGCGGTGGATTCCATCGCTATTCAACCGATCGTCACTGGCTGGTACCCCACTTCGAAAAGATGCTTTACGACAATGCCATCCTCGCCCGGGTTTACCTGGAAGCCTGGCAGGTGACTGGCAAGGACCTCTATCGTCGAGTCGCCACCGAGATCCTCGACTACGTGCTTCGAGATATGACCGACCGGCACGGCGGTTTTCATTCCTCCGAGGATGCCGACAGTGAAGGCGAAGAAGGCAAGTTCTTTGTCTGGCGTCCGGATGAGATCACGGGTTTCCTCGGTGAGCAAGATGGCGCCCTATTCTGCGAATACTACGGTGTCACCGAGGCGGGCAACTTTGAGGGCCACAGCATTCTACACGTTCCGCGGGAGCCTTCGGAGTTTGCGCGAGAGAAGGGACTCTCGTCGAAGGAGCTGGAGGAACGCATGACGCTGCTAAGGCGTAAGCTGCACGAAGCACGTGCGGCGCGTGTCCGTCCGGGAAAGGATGACAAAGTCATTGCAGCCTGGAACGGCATAATGATATCCGCTCTGGCCCGCGGCTATCAGGTCCTGGGCGAAGAACGATTCCTGAAAGCAGCGGAGAGGGCAGCGAACTTCGTGTTGACTGAGATGGTGCAGGACGGTGCCTTGCTTCGCACGTACCGTGGCAAAGGCAACGGGGGAGACGAGGGTGTTAGCAAGCTGCCCGCTTACCTCGACGACTATGCGGAAATGGCGGGTGCTCTGACCGACCTGTACGAGGCAACATTCGATCTGCAATGGCTTGAGGCCGCGGACTTACTTACCGGCAGGATGGTGACAGACTTCTGGGACGATGAGAACGGCGGCTTCTTCTTTACGTCCGCATCCCACAAGAACCTGCTAGCGCGGACGAAGCCGTATTACGATGGCGCCGTGCCCTCAGGAAACTCAACGGCAACATCAGTGCTTCTTAGATTGTCGGAGCTTCTTGGTGACGCCGGGTACGGTCAGAAGGCGGAGGAGGTCCTCGCATCTGCGAGAGATTTGATGCTTGCCCAACCCGCGGGGTACCTGAACCTACTGTGTGCGGCTGACTTCTTCCTCTATCCAACCCGAGAGATTGCCATCGCGGGCAAACGGCGTAGCGGTGATACGCAACGTCTCCTTGAAGTCATTCACAGCCGATTCATCCCGAACAAGGTTCTGGCCTTGGTGGAACCGGGGATACCTGGATCGGCAGCGGTCGAGGACCGCATTCCGCTACTTCGCCACAAAGGGATGAGCTCTGGAAAAGCGACGGTCTACGTGTGCCGGAATCACAAATGCAAGCTGCCTGTCACCGACAAAGCGGCGCTCATTGAGGTTCTTGGCGAAGCAGATGCAGCACCCGAGACGACGGACAAGCAGACCGCATCCGGAGGAACCGGGCGGAGTCGAGGCGATCACTGATTCTGAAAGAAGATGTACGACATCGCTGTTAGGATTGTCACCGAAGGTTGGCAAGTTCTGGGCCAAATGGCGCCGTATCTGCTACTCGGCTTCCTGGTGGCCGGCGCACTTTCGGTGTGCGTCTCTCCTGCGTGGGTGGAGCGTCATCTTGGTGGACGCGGGTTGGGGCCTGTGTTGAAGGCGTCGCTGTTTGGTGTACCACTGCCGCTGTGCTCGTGCGGAGTGATCCCCGTGTCGGCCTCGATCTACCGTCATGGTGCGAGCCGTGCGGCCACGACTTCGTTCCTTCTCTCCACACCGCAGACTGGGGTGGACAGCATTGCGGTAACCTACGCGTTGCTCGGGCCCGTGTTTGCGATATTCCGGCCGTTGGCGGCCCTGATCACCGGATTCGTTGGCGGTGGGCTGGTGCAGCTCTTCGGCGATTCGGGCAGGACGAACGGGGCAAATGAGCCCAAGCCTCCGACCTGCACTGATGCTTGCTGCACAGGAGACCATGAACAAAGCATGTTCCTGCGCATATTGCGCTACGGGCTTGTGACTCTCCCGAGAGACATCGGCCTGGCGCTTCTGTTGGGGATTCTCATCGCCGGGGCAATCGCAGCGCTGGTCCCGCAGGATTCTCTGAACGCGTACATCGGCGGCGGACTGCTGTCGATTCTGCTGATGATGGTGGTAGGGGTGCCCATTTATGTCTGCGCCACCGCGTCCGTGCCGATCGCGGCCGGCTTCATGCACATGGGTGCATCACTCGGCGCGGCGCTGGCGTTCCTGATTGCCGGGCCTGCGACCAACGCGGCCACGTTTACAACCATCTGGAAGGTGCTCGGGCAGCGAACGGCGATTCTGTATCTGACCACGGTGGCCGCAAGTGCAGTCGCGTGCGGACTGCTGCTTGATTGGCTGGTCCCGACCGCGCAAGCGGTGCTGCCAACACTCGGCAGCCACATGCACGGGGTTTCAGAAAGCGGCTGGCTGTATGACGCCGGGGCGATCGTGCTCCTGGCCGTGCTGGCATTGTCTTACTGGGCAACCGGTCGGCACAAGAGCACTGCAGAGCACGCTGATGAGGGGCATAGTGATGCTGGTGTTTCCTCTCCCGATCAGCGTGTGGAACTTCTGGTTTCGGGTATGACATGCAGCCATTGCGCCGAGAGTGTCAGGCGCGCGCTTTACGAGTGCAAAGGTGTAGAATCAGCGCGCGTTAGTCTGCAAGATCGTCGTGCCGTAGTGACGGGCGGTGATCTCGACCGCGAGCGGCTTGCGGCCGTGGTGACGGAGCTTGGATATACGGTGGACCCTTCAAGTGGCATGGAGGCGTGCGCCGCTCCTTGAGCGGATGGAGCGGGCTTGTGCAGACGAAAGCGATCGGCGGTGTTGACCGAAAGAAGCATCAAAGGGATGATCCATGAAACACAATGACGCGAAGCTGGCGGACGGCTTGTTGGAAGCGATCAAGGCCGAACGAGAAGGCCAGAGCTTTTATCAGATGGCAGCGAACTGCAGCGAGGATTCCAAGGCGAAAGAGGTGTTTGCGCGACTCGCCGACGAGGAGCTGGACCATATGAACTTCCTCATGCGGCAGTACGAGTCCGTGTTGAGAAGCGGCCAACCGAGCCCGTCCGCAGAGCTCGGCACCCCTGTAGACCTTTCCGGGGCCTCGCCGATTTTCTCTGACACACTCAAGACGCGCATTAAGGACGCCCACTTCGAGATGAGCGCTCTTTCGATTGGGATCCGCCTTGAGATGGATGCCATGCAGTTCTACAAGTCGCAAGCCGAAGCGGTTGATAGTCCTGAAGCGCGGAGTTTCTACACCGGGCTTGCCGAGTGGGAGTCGGGGCATTACCACGCGCTTTTGAGGCAACAGGAGGAACTGAAGGAGGATTACTGGTCAGCGAGTGGGTTTTCCCCTTTTTAGCAGAAGAAGCAGAAGGTCGCCTGACAGTGCCAGAACGGCGGGTGTCTACACGAAGGCGAAGGGGCGCCGGATGCGTGGCCGGCGTGTGCGCATCCGCGTGCTGATTTCGGACTGTTGGCGGGAAACCGGTAGCGCTCTGATTCGGAGCACGCGACATGACGAGGTACGCCTGTATGGTTTGCTCGTACGGCTATCATCCGCTTAAGGGTGACCCGGAAAGCGGCATTCCGCCGGGTACGCCTTTTGAGGATTTGCCGGATGACTGGCGTTGCCCGTGGTGTGGAGCTATCAAGAATCAGTTTGTTCCGGAAGAGGAAGAGGGAAGCGACGCTCGTGAAGGGAGTCCATGAATACGACATTGCGCGAGAACATCGACTGGGTTGGGTGTGTGGACTGGACCGTTCGCGACTTCCACGGCTACAATACGGATCGCGGCGCTACATATAACGCATACCTCATCCGCGACGAGAAGACCGCCTTGATCGACACGGTCAAGGCACCGTTTGCGGATCGTCTGCTTCAGAACATCACAGCGCTGACGGATCTGGCGAGCGTTGACTACGTGGTCTGCAACCATGCCGAGCCCGATCACGCCGGAGGCATGGCACAGGTGTTAACGGCGCTGCCTAACGCCACGCTTGTATGCAACAAGAAGTGTGAGGTGGCACTGGGCCGGCATCACGATTCATCTGGATGGAAGACCCGCATTGTCGCCACCAGCGACACGCTCACCTTGGGTAAACGGACGCTCAAGTTCATTGACACCCCGATGGTCCACTGGCCGGAGTCGATGTTCACGTACATTCCCGAGGAGAAGTTGCTCTTCTCGATGGATGCCTTTGGTCAGCACTATGCCAGCTCCCAGCGCTTCGACGACGAGGTGCCGCTGTGCACGATCCTGGAGGAGGCAAAGATCTACTATGCCAACATCGTCATGCCCTTCAGTAGGCAAGTAGCCAGGGTGCTGGAGGAGGCGGCGAAGCTGGACATCGAGATGATCGCTCCCAGCCATGGCGTGATCTGGCGCAGCCACATGGCGGAGATTGTCGAGGCTTATGGGAACTGGGCGCACTGTCGCCCCAAGCCGAAGGTGTTGGTCATCTACGACACGATGTGGGACAGCACCGGACAGATGGCTCGGGTGATTCATGAGGCGGCGTCCGAAGCTGGTGTAGCGGCGGAACTGATCAACATTCGAACTTCAACCCTGACCAGGATCGCCACCGAAATCCTTGACGCGGCGTGCGTGGCGTTTGGTTCCTCGACACTCAACCAGGGTGTGCTTCCGATGGCAAGTGCGGTGCTGACCTACTTAAAGGGATTAAAGCCGGCCAACAAGGCCGCGCTGGCATTCGGCTCATATGGCTGGAGCAAGGGCGGGCCGGAAGCGGTGGATGAAGATATGAAGGCGATGAAGTGGGAGGTTTTGCGCGAGCCGATCCGGGCGCAATATCGACCGACCGTGGGTGTATTGGATGAATGCCGTGCGGCTGGCAAAATGCTAGCCAAGAAGGCGAAGGAAGCGGCTTCCGACCGCAAGGCGGGCGAGAGGCTTTGCGTTGATCCGTGATGTTGATCGTGAATTCGCGGTCCACGGGCACATGCCGCCCGATCCGACTGGATGGGATGTCTCAATGTGAGTTGGTTGAATCTCTCTGGCATAGCGGTTGGACTGGCGATGGACGCGTTGGCCGTCTCGATTGCCGTAGGACTGGCGATCGACGGCGTGACACCTCGACACGTGTTTCGGATCGCGTTTCATTTTGGGCTCTTCCAGCTCATGATGCCGATCCTCGGTTGGCTGGTTGGTTCGGCAATCTCGACGCAGGTCGTTGCCTACGGCCACTGGTTGGCATTTGCCTTGCTCGGCATTATCGGCGGAAAGATGTTGCTTGATGCTTGTTCGGGCACCGGAAGAAAGGCAAAGGGTGATCCCAGTAGAGGTTGGATGCTCGTGGCCCTGTCGCTCGCAACAAGCATCGACGCGCTAG
>CAZJTP010000184.1:0-9084 GCA_964548955.1 uncultured Phycisphaeraceae bacterium | reverse complement strand
CACCGGCGGCGCGTGTCCGGCGGACGTGGGTGTAACCGCGGGAACGGTGTGTCGGTCCTCTACGGATGTGTGCGATCCAGAGGAGACGTGTGACGGAGTATCGACAACGTGTCCGGCGGACTCGTTCCTGGCAGATGATACGGACTGCGATGATAGCGATGTGTGCAACGTTGGTGAGACATGCCAGTCAGGTGTTTGCACGGGCGGTAGCGCTCAGGATTGCAGTGGTTCCGGTGATCAATGCAACGATGCATCCTGCGATCCAGCAGGTGCGGAAGGCAACTGCGATACGCTTACGCCAGTGAACGAAGGACTGTCTTGTGACGACGGTGACGTCTGTCTAATTGGTGAGACTTGCCAATCAGGCACGTGCACGGGCGGCGGCGCGCCGGACTGCTCGGGGACGGGCGATCAGTGCAACGCGGACAGCACGTGTGATCCACTGGGCGCCGAAGGCAACTGCGACACGCCGGGTGGGCCGATCAACGAGGGTCTGGCCTGCGACGACGAGGTCCCGTGCACGGATGCAACGTGTCAATCAGGTGTCTGTACGTTCACGAATCATGCCGGCCAGATCACGGTCGACATGGACATTGAAGCCATCGGTTATGCGGTGACGCGTGATGTGTCGTTCGTTATTACGGTCTGTGGTGGGTCGGTCGACTCGCGCACGCTACCGATATCGATTGATTCGTTGGGGCAGGCCACGGTGCTGCTGGATGAGATCGAAGCCGACGCCGACTGGATTGCTGTCAGAGAGGGACACACGCTGCGTCGTTTGGCGGCGCTATCGTTTGTTTCGTGCGCGGCAACGGTCGATCTGACAGGCACGGGCAAGCTCCCGGCCGGCGATTTCCAGACGGGCGTCGTGGGTCAGGACAATCTCGTGGATATAACGGACTTCTCGATATTGGCTGCCAATTGGAACGTTCCGATCGATGCCACGCTGAGCACGGGTGCGGACGCGACGGCCGACGGCGTACAGGGGACAGCCGATTTTACGGGGATACAGCTCAACTTCCTTACGGTAGGGGAGGCGGCGGATGCTTGTGGCGGCGGCGCTGGCAGCAGAGATGGCAGCATCGTGACTATCATCGGATTTGACCGATCGCTGGTACGCCGCCCCATTGCGCAAGCAGCGATTAACGTTGACAGCCTGCCGATCATCGGTGCGGAAGCGGCGGACTTGACGGGCGACGGCGTAGTTGACGTGCGCGACATCCGAGCGTTTGCCCGGCTTTACGATTTGCCGTTGCTCCCGGAGTTTGACGGAACGTTGCGCGAACTTGAGGCGACCAAAATCCGTCGAAGACATCGTTGAACTGCGGTTGGAGCGGCGGATCACGCCAACCGCGGACTTTACATCTGCTCGACCGTTTCGATGCCCAGCAGGTACAAGCCAAGCCGCAGCACGCGAGCCGTTGTATCGCACAGACGAAGACGCGACGTGCGCACACGTTCGGGTGACGCATCAATGACACGAACCCCGAGCTTCCTGTCGTAGAATCGACTGAACGCCTTGGCCAGCTCGAACAGGTAATCCGTCAACACGTTGGGCCGCAGCTCGCGACTCACCATGTCAACCGTTTCGGCGAACTGAAGCAGCTTCTTAGCAAGACTGATCTCAGCCGGGTGCTCCAGGATAATCGGCGCATCACCGGGTAGAGTTGCGAAATCCACGCCCGCCTTGCGCCCGATCGAGCAAATCCGGGCGTAGGCGTACAGCATGTAAGGCGCGGTGTTACCCTCCAGGTTAAGCATGGTATTTAGGTCGAACCGGTAGTCACTGCTGAGTGAATGCGACAGATCGAAGTACTTGACGGCTGCAAGGCCCACCCGTTCGGCGATTCTATTGATCTGATTCTCCGAGAACGATCGTTCCGGGCGCGTCTTGTCTGACGCCGCTTGCTCGATGACCTCGCGCGCCCGGGCGACGGCTTCGTCGAGGATGTCCTTGAGTTTGATGGTATCGCCCTCGCTCGTCTTGAAGGGCCTGCCGCTGGCGGCGAGCATGTTGCCGAAACCAAGATGCGTTAGTGACACGTTATTGGCAACCCAATCCGTCTGCCGCACGGCTGCAAAGAGCATATCGAAGTGCTGCTTCTGGGCGATGCCGACTACATAGATAATCCGTTCGGCCCCAAGCTGCTCGACGCGGTGAACGAGAGTGGCGAGGTCCGACGTTGCGTAGTTGTATCCGCCGTCGGATTTGCGGACGATCAGCGGCAGCGGCTCGTCCTCGCGCGTTTTGAAGCCCTCCATAAACAGGCAAAGTGCTTCTTCGCTGACCCGGACGAAGCCGTCGTCCCGTTGCTCCTTCATCGCCTCTAGCCGGGCGATGATATCGTTCATCTGGTCGGTATAGAAGCTCTCGCCGCGATCGATCAGCCGAACGCCCAGCCGGTTGTAGATCGCGTGACAGTGCCGCAACGACTCGTCGCAGAACGCTTTCCAGATGCGTCGTGTGACCGAATCCCCGCTCTGCAAGGCCACTACGGTCTCGCGTGATTGTTGCTTGAACTCGTCGTCGGTGTCGAAGCGGGTCTTGGCCTCTACGTAGAACGATTCGAGGTCCTCGATCACCAGGCCGTCAGGCCGGTCGACAATCTCCGGCCTGACCGATCGAAGATGAGCCAGCAGCATGCCGAACTGCGTCCCCCAGTCGCCGACGTGGTTCTCACGATGGACCGTGTGCCCCTCGAACTCGAGGACCCGCGCGATGCAGTCACCGATCACGGTGCTGCGCAGATGCCCGACGTGCATCTCCTTCGCCAGATTCGGGCTGGACAGATCCACAACGACCGTCTGCGGCTCGTTCGTTGGATCGATACCCACGCGATCTTGAGCCGGGTCGACGCAGGGTGGAATTGCCGCCAGACTCCGCGCGAGAAACGCAGGCGTGAGGCGAAAGTTGACAAATCCCGGTCCGGCGATCTCGGAAGGCTCACACATGTCGGCAACGTCGAGGTGCTCGACGATGGCGGCGGCGACATCACGCGGTTTCTTACCCAGCTTCTTGGCGAGCCCCATCGCGCAGTTCGACTGGTAGTCGCCGAACTTTTGGTCCTGGGCGCTTCGTACGAGTGGATCACCGTCCACCCCGATGCGCGACATGGCCCCACGGACGCGCTGCGAGAGTTGTTCAGCAATCGACTTCAACGGCGGTAGCTCCCAATCTTACTTACCCGTGCGGGTGGCATGACCGTGTGTGCTTTTATCATCTACCGGCGGTTTAGCCAATAGGACGCAGAGTGAATGCAAGGAAGCGGCGTGCTAACCCGATCTCGCTCTTGACCATAAACTCGACTATGGTGGAGGCTAGGCGGAGAGTCGTGCGACGTCTCAGGCTCTTCTGCGGGATCGAGCACGTTGGAACCGGCTGACGGTGCGAGCGAGTCGATCGAGGGCCTTCCGACCCTCGGGCGTCGTTTCCAATCCGACGAGTTGAAAGCCGATGGACGCTCTCCCATGGTCCACTGCTTCCCGGTGTCGAACAACCGCATCCAGGATGAGTGGAGGTTTGCCCGGATAAGGCTCGATGACACACCGGTATGTGGCGCCGGGTTGGATGTCGTCGGGATTGGACACCTTGACTCGCAAACCGCCGGCGGAGAGGTCTTCAAGCTGGCCGTAGCGCACGGTCCGAGCTTCGGCGGGCACACCAATAGGCCCTACCTCTCGCCAGAATCGAACCGCAATGACCATGTCCTTTGGTGGCGTGGCCCGTTCGTATGCCCGGCGCTGGAGCTGCTGGATCTGGTCAGGCCAACAGAACGTGACCATTCCCTCCTCCGCCTCGCGCCGGATGGATTCGAGGGTGGTCCCGAACATGCACTTCTTGTGACCTGATCGAAACGTTACGCCGAGCGTGTCCCCCGGTTGGGGTAGTTGGGAGACAGGTATTTCGCGCGGAATCGACGCGATAGCCCGTATGAGCTGCGACTGGACCGAGCCGGACACAAACTGGGACTTGAAGGTTCGCCAGCCTTGCGGGCTGTTGTGTGTAAGCACCAGCTGGCGCTTCTGGTCGATCGAATCTTCCAGAATCCGGTCCAGTTGTCTTTGGGCGATTACCTGCGCGGCACTCATCTCGCTCACCTCGATTCGCCGTTCCCGACGGCGGTTTCCAGTGCCTCTCGCAGTCTGGTCCGACTCGTTTCCAACTGTTCGTCCGCGACGAACTCCAGACCGACGACCAGATGGTTGGGTGTGCCGCCCTGCGTGACGTTGATGACCTCCCCGTTCAACTCGAACGCGGGAGATGATGCGTCAAGGCGGAGCATTACCCGGACGGTCCGTCCGGTGTGCAGGGGGCCGGCGCTGGCCTTGGATATGCGACAGGCGACTCCGTCCAGGCTGAGGTTGAGCATCATGGCCTTGCACTGCCACGCGTGGTTCACGTCGGTCGCACGGAGAAGAACCTCGGCCGGTTCCCGCAACCGCCGCCGTGGGCTACGCCTGCGGTCCAAGAGAGTGATCGTGACCGGTTTGCGCAGGTGGATCACACCCGGCTCGGCGCCGGCGAATCCAGCCGCAAGCTCCGTCTCGAACATGTAGGAGGCACCATTGACCTCCAAGTTGACCCTGAGCGAGGATGCCCCCAGCGCCGCACGGGCAGCCGGATCGAAGGCGTCAAGCTCGATGGTCAAATCAGGGCCGCGTTCGCCGATGATCGTTCCTGGTTGGTCGACTTCCACACCGTCACGGTCTGCGCTGATGTTCACCCGAGCACACTCCATCATCGCCCGCGCGAGGATCGCATCCGTTGTCCTCGCATTGAGACGGCAGGTGCCACCAATTTGACTTAGCAGTGTTCCGGACATCGCCTCACCTTCTCCTGCGGAGCATCCGACGCTGGTGTTCCGCAACGTATCGTGAGATACGGCGCTGGTCGTATTTGAACTCCTGTCCACGCCAGGGATGAAAGCTCAGCCCGAGGCGCAGCGATTGCTTGTTTGCGACTATGGAAGAGTGTCGCACCGATGCGAGCAGGTTGAATTCACCGGCGTCGCCGGGCAATGCGAACGCCGTAAAGAAACGCTCACCGCTCTTGACGGAACGGAGTATCTGTTGATCCACAAGGACCAGGATGCCGCCGACGGATAGGTCGAGCAAACATCCGGTGATGATCTTCGCGTCGATCGAGCAGGTGTCCGGTATGTGAGGGTGAGGATGAGCCAAATACACGTTGATGGGATCATAGCCCACCATTGAGACGCGGAGGTACGCCCTTCGTTGCGACTCGACGATCGTGTCGGGCTTGCGGAGTGCGATTCCAGGAACCGTCTGTCGCGCATTCAGCGGAACTCGCCGGTTATCCTCCTCGATCATGCTGTCGAATTGATACCGGTAGCCGCGCAGCATTATATGGACCGTGATCGGAGCCCCGGTGGGGATGGCTCCGTCATCACACAGGCAAACCGGCTTGTCAGCGAGGACCTGATCCTGTGTCAGGCTTACCAGACGCACGTGTGCCGTGATGATCCCGCCGTTGCGATGCTCATACTGCAGTTCGGCAGATGTGTTGCGCGCGCAGGCGGCTCCGATGAGTGCTTCAACGGTCTTGGATGAGGTGTTCGTTCGAGGCATACCGTCTCCTGTCCTACCGAATCGCGCGCGTACGCACGCCGTGGTAATCATTTCGGACTTGTGAGCGGTATACTTAACGATGTGCCGGCACATCCCATAATCTCGCCTTTGGCGTGAACCGATTCACCTTGAGTTAGCGGACCATGACAGAGGTGGCTTAGCTTGACTCTTTCCTCTTGCCGTTTTGTGGATTCAGACGGCGCGCAAGAGTGAGTCGAGCAATACGTTGATAACAGGGCGTGGGAGTTTTGCGGCGTGGTCCTCGGACGTAGATGTCGCAAGAATCGTTTTGAGGCTGCGCACTATGGTGATAGCGTTGGCGTTGGTACGTGGGCACTGGTCGATCGAAAACAACCTGTTCGGTGCCCGCAACACAACATTTGGCGAAAACGCTAGCCGGGTACGCGCGAGCGATGCCCCTCAGAACTTGGCTGCGATTCGCAACTTGGCCGTCAACTTACTAAACTTCCTGAGGCTATCCAAGCCGATCTGCGTTACGTTGTCATGGCTGTATCCTACCGGTCTCTCCCGACCACCGGACATCTTATCCGTCCGGCAGGAGACAGCCTTTCATGGCATTACGTCGCCATGCGGCTCATCCGCATGAGGCGGTCGCCCTGGTCCGCAGCTCGCCGGAGAATTAAACGGTCCTGGGCGCAGGTTCGGCGTTGATGCCGGATTGCGTCGATCCACCGGTTTGAGTAAACTCAGATCAAACCGTCGGGGATTCTGAAACAATCAATATTAGGAGAGCCTATGTCACAGCAGATGATTAGTTTCGACGATTTCACGAAGATCGAGCTTCGCATTGGCCGGGTGATCGAAGCGAGCGACCATCCCAATGCTGATAAGCTGATCGTGCTGAAGGTGGACCTGGGCGATGAGCAACGCCAACTCGTCGCCGGCTTGAAGGGGTACTACACGACGGAGCAGCTTGTCGGGCGGAACCTCGTTATCGTAACCAATTTCGCACCGCGGAAGATGCGCGGGATCGACAGCCAAGGTATGTTGCTGGCGGCGGTTACGCCCGATCAGAGCCAGGTCGTCGTGCTCACCACCGAGTCAGACATCGCACCAGGCACCCAAGTAAGCTGACCGTGCCGGTGCAAGTCCGTGCGGAGTACCGCCCGCCCAGGCGATTATGGCCGTCGAACGTCCGCGCAGGCTAAGACCATCTGACAGAACCTGTGGGACCGACTTTCCAGTCGGCCAGGAGGCAGGCTGGAGAGCCTGTCCCGCGAGAGCTTCGATGGATGGTTAAGATCCTGCGTGTCGGCGCCAATGTCATACCATGCACCCCTCCTTCCCGGCGTCCGCTGGTCTGTGTATATTCACAGCTGATGGGCACCCAAACTAACGCGAACGGCACCGACTGGACGATCGGCCGGCTACTCAATTGGACGAGCGAGTACTTGGCTGGACGTGGCGTGGACGAGGCAAGGCTCGCCAGTGAAGTTCTGCTCGCCCACGCGGCGGGATGTCGACGCATCGACCTGTACGCGCGGTTTGATCAGAGCCTTGATGGAAGTCGGCTCGACCGGTTTCGGGAGTGGGTTCGCCGGGCGGCTCTGGGGAAGCCGATCGCGTATCTGGTGGAGGAGAAGGAGTTTTTCTCGCTGGCGTTTCGCGTTAGCCCGGCGGTTCTGATACCACGTCCCGAGACGGAGGCGTTGGTGGAGTGTGTGCTCGACCACTGCGCACGGACGGGGCTGTCACAGCCGCAACTCTTGGACGTTGGGACAGGCAGTGGCTGCATAGTGGTGGCCGTGCTGACGCACCTCGAGGGTGCGCGGGCGGTGGCGACGGATGTGTCGCCCGAGGCGCTTAGGATCGCCAGGTCCAACGCCGAGCAGCATGGCGTGTCGGATCGGCTTGCGCTGGTTGAGGCGGATCGTCTTGCCCTGCCGCACGACGCGGCGCCCGACGGGGGATTTGACGTTTTGATGTCGAATCCGCCGTACGTAAGCGCGGATGCGATGGGCCAACTGGACGCGAGCATACGGGATTACGAGCCGGCCGTCGCCCTGACGGACGGCGAGGACGGGCTGTCTTTCTATCGAAGCATCGCGACGGATGCGACGGCTTTACTCGCTTCCGACGGCGTGGTGATCGTCGAGGTTGGTGACGGGGTGGCGGCAGCCGCTGTGGAGGAGGTCGAAAGGACGGGCAGACTCGTGCACCGGCGGACGCGGACCGATCGGGTCGTCGGGCAGGAGCGGGTCTTGATGTTTTCATTGGCGACCGGCGCGTAGCACCCCGGTCTGCACAGGAAAGGAACAACCGTGGAACTGTTTGAGATTGTCGGAGGGAACCGGCTGAAGGGCGCGATTGAGATTAATGGTGCCAAGAATTCGGCACTGCCGATCATGGCGGCCTCGATTCTGGTTGACGGCGAGACGGTCTTGCGCAACGTTCCGGACCTGGCGGATGTTCGCCAGATGCAGGTTCTGCTGTCGCGCCTGGGGGTCAAAGCGCAGCGGGACGCCGAGGGTGCATTGCACCTCCGGGTCGAGGATGAGATGAACGCGCACGCGGAGTATGAGCTCGTGAGCAAGATGCGGGCCAGCGTGTGCGTGATGGGGCCGCTGCTCGCCAAGCGAAAGCGCGCCCAGGTCTCGATGCCCGGCGGTTGCGCGATCGGGTCCAGGCCGATCGACCTGCACATCCAAGGCCTTCGGGCGCTCGGTGCGGACTTCGAGCTGGTCAACGGGGATGTGCTGCTGCGGGCGAAGAAGCTCAAGGGTGCGGACATCTTTCTCGGCGGCCCGTTCGGTTCGTCCGTGACAGCCACCGCGAACGTAATGATGACGGCCACGCTGGTGGAGGGTCGGACGGTGATCGCGTCGGCTGCGTGCGAGCCCGAAATCACCGATCTGGCTGAGTTCTTAAACGCGTGCGGGGCGCGTATCTTAGGACACGGTACGCCGGAGATCACCGTCGAGGGAGTGGACGGTCTTACGGGCACGGAGCATACGGTCGTCGCCGATCGCATCGAGGCGGGCACCTACATGATCGCCGGCGCGATCACCAACGGCGACGTCGAGCTGCAAGGGGCGAGACTCGAGCACATGCAGGCCGTCGTCGACCGGTTGCGCCGCGTGGGTGTCATCATCGAGCGCGGCGAGAAGGGCATCACAGTGTCATCATCGCGTCATCTGGAGCCCATCGACGTCACCACGCAACCCTACCCCGGCTTCCCCACGGACTTGCAGGCCCAACTAATGGCCCTGCTGTGCCTGGCGGACGGCAACAGCGTCATCACGGAGAAGATATTCCCGGACCGGTTTCTCCACGTCGGCGAGCTCAATCGCATGGGCGCCCACCTCCGCAAGGAAGGACCGACGGTCATTATCGAAGGCGTCAAGCGGCTGGTCGGTGCACAGCTAATGGCATCGGACCTCCGCGCATCGGCCGCTTTGATCCTAGCGGGTCTGATCGCAAAGGGGACTACGCGCATCCATCGCATATACCACATCGACCGGGGGTATCAACACA
>CAZJTP010000183.1:0-9134 GCA_964548955.1 uncultured Phycisphaeraceae bacterium | reverse complement strand
GGAGCGATCGGTTACTGGAAAAGGAGTGATTATCCGGTGCCCGTCGTGATGGCGGCAGCGGCGGTGCTGGTGTGCCATCCGATTCGAACCGCCGAATCCGGCTGAGGCCGCACAGGTAGGCGTCAAATTCGTGGTTACCCAGGTGGCATGGGCGATCGACAGCTTGCCCGTGCCACCCAGTTTCGTTTACCGCTGATAGAGGCGTCTACCCACAATCCTGACGCCGACCCAGCCCACCAGGGCAATTGCATCTAAATTCCCTGGCTGATGATGCGGAGTATGTAATCCTCCTTCAGGCAGGCCCGGAGTCGTTTCCCCTTGATGCGGGGGCGGACTCCGGGAGGCCGGAGCACATGCGGCACTGGAGGCGCAAGGAATACCGATCCGCTCGGTCCTGCGGCAAACGGAAGCGGATGGACCAACCCCGACCTCTGCCGGCGATCGCGACCGCTGGCATACGCTCTCCTTTCGGCTGGAACCGCATTCGTCCTGAGCAACCGTGTCCAGGTGCCAGAGCAATGTCACAACCGATAATTCGATGGATGTCTAAGTGTTTGAAAGACAAGGACTTGCGGTTTCAATCCCACTCGGGGCGACTGGATTCGAACCAGCGACCTCAGCGTCCCGAACGCTGCGCTCTAAACCAGGCTGAGCTACGCCCCGCTCACGAGATTGCGGACGCTGATTCCCGATTGCCAATTGGGGGATCCCCGGCTGGCGTCCGCGATCAGAAACCTGTGTTCCGACCGTTCCTTTGCGACAAGGTTAACCGGTCAGGTCGACCAAGGCAAACCACGAATCGCAGGGTTCTCCCCTGCGCGGGGCACTTGTGAAGCCGTATTCATCGGGGCGGACAGGAGCACGGGAGTGTGCGTCGTTGTCAAGACGCGATGCACGCCGCGTAGCGGTCTTATTATGAGGCGAAGTGTTCCGCCAAGATTCACCGGCCGGGGCGATAATCGGCGGTTCGTTGCTAACGTGGGTTCTTACCATGTGTCGAAGGTTATACCGGACAAGGTAATAGGGAGGTACGCATTCCTGACGGAGGATGTCCGATGTTGAACCGACGGTTTGGAGTCGTGTCGCTCGTTTCGATTCTGATTGCCTGCTCAGGGTGTGTTGGTGGGAGGGTGTCGTTCAGCTATTACGATGATGATCCCCCGCCAGCGCGAGTGGTCCGTGCACACAAGCACACGAGGCACGTTCACAAGCATCGGTGTGTTTGTAGACGTGACGATCATGACTGCTACTGGGACGGAACCCAGGTGGTCATCATCGAGGGCCACCGTCACGGTCCCGGGTGCGGACATGTGTGGGATGGCAAGCATTGGGTCGTCGTGAAGAAGGCCAAGGCCAAGGCCAAGCGGGCCTACCCACCCGCCGCCAAAGTGACCAAGATCAAGCGCGTCCCCTGAGCCCTGAGTGGACTTGCACACCCCTCTGCTCGCTCAAGCAGTTCAAGCCAAAACAGGCCAACGTCCACCCGTGCACCTGTGAGTATTAAAGCCCCGAGGGAGAAGCTCTCCGCCAACGAATCACAACCGCTCCTTGGCAAGGAGAGGGACTTGCTGTACCGTGCGCTGGCACGCTAAACGCAGGCCAAAGCCCTGCAACACTCGATTAAACGTACAGACGGGCGGACGGTGAGAGCATATGGACGCGGTGGTTTGTGGGATCGATCCGGGGCTGGCGGTGACCGGGTATGCCGTGGTGCAAACCCACGGTGAGCGGATGACGGTGATCGACAGTGGCGTCTGCCGCTTCGACAGAACACTTCCGCTGTCTGAGCGGCTCGTCGACGTTGACCGCGACATCACTTCCGTTCTGACCGAGCATCGTCCCAGCACCGTTGCTGTCGAGGGGCTTTACGCGCACTACAAGCATCCGCGGACGGCAATTCTCATGGGACACGCCCGAGGCGTCATTCTGGTGGCGGCTGCCAGGCTCGGAATCAATGTCCGCAGCTACGCCGCTACTCAAATCAAGCGTTATCTGACGGGCAATGGCCTGGCGACCAAGGCACAGGTTCAGCGGGCAATTCAAACGACGCTTGGACTTAGCGCGTTGCCCGAACCGCCGGACGTGGCGGATGCGTTCGCGATTGCGATTTGCTGTGCAGGCGACCTGGCTGCCAAGGAACCGGCGGAGCTTGCGAGATGATCGTTCGGCTGACCGGCACGCTTATCGAGGTAACCGAGGAATCCGTCGTGCTCGAGCGCGAGGGTGTCGCGCGCGAGGTGTTGGTGCCGCAGTTTGCGATCGGCGAGTTAGCGGCCTATCGCGGGCAGGTCGTGACGCTGCACACGATGGAGCTTCTCGAAGGGAATCAGGCTTCGGGGAATCTTGTTCCGCGCGTGCTGGGTTTTCTGCATCCGGAGGATCGCAGCTTTTTCACGCGGTTCGTTAACGTAAAGGGCATCGGCCCACGGAAGGCTTTGAAGGCGTTATGTGAGCCGGTGCGGCGGATTGCCACGTGGATCGAGTCGGGCGATGCGAAGGCGCTCGTGCGGCTGCCGGGGATCGGCTCGCGGGCGGCGGAACTGATCGTCGCTTCGCTGAAAGGCAAGATGGATGATCTGGCCCTGCCGGCCGCAGCGACGAAGGAGGGCAAGCCTGCGGAACTCTCGCGGGCCCAGCGCGACGCCCTCGAGATTCTCGTCGCGTGGGGCGATTCACGGGGTGAGTGCGAGCGCTGGTTGGAACGTGCCGCCCAGCTTCATCCGGATACCGACTCACCGGATGAATGGGTCCGCGCGGCCTATCGGGTCAAGACCGGTGTGGAGGGATAGGAGACGGTTCATGCGTGTGGCGAGCGTTGGCAATCCTCGGGCGAACCGGTTGAAGTCATGTTGAGTGTTTGTGCCAACCAGTTCCGGGCCCGGAGTGCAAGCGACTGGTTGACATCCAACCCCTCGCTCGCGCTGGGGGCTCTGATTGCTTGTGTCGTGCATTGGTCCGTATGTGGGACGCATGACGTTCACACACCGTCAAGACCGGCTCTACTCGAAAGTGACACGTGATGGCACGAGACCGCATACTGACCGTCCGGGAGCGACCCGGTGATGAGCAAGTCGACACCGCGCTGCGCCCCAAGCGGCTCAGCGAGATCGTCGGGCAGCGTGCGGTTGTCGAACGCCTCGAGATCGCGATGGCGGCTGCCAAGAAGCGAGACGAACCGCTGGAGCACATTCTGCTTGACGGCCCGCCGGGCCTGGGCAAGACCACACTCGCCCATGTGATTGCCAGGGAGATGACCGACAGACCGCTGCGCATCACCTCCGGCCCGTCGCTCGCCAAGCAGGCCGACCTCATGGCGCTGCTGACCAATCTCGAGACGGGCGACGTACTCTTCATCGATGAGATCCACCGTTTACCTAAGGTGGTCGAGGAGTTCCTTTACCCAGCCATGGAGGACTTTCGGGTTGATTTCACAATCGAGGGTGGGCTGAGCGGTCGCGTGGTGAACTTCTCGCTGCGGCGTTTTACGATGATTGGCGCCACGACGCGGGCGGGGATGCTCAGCGGGGCGATGCGCGACCGGTTCGGCCACGACTTTCATCTGGAGTTCTATTCGCCCGAGGAACTGACGACGATCCTGCATCGGTCGGCTGTAAAGCTCGATCTGTCGGCAGGGCCGGGGACGCTCGAGGTGATCGCCCGGCGCAGCCGGAGCACGCCACGGGTGGCCAACCGCCTGCTCAAACGGGTGCGCGACTACGCCCAGGTCCGCGGCGACGGAAGCCTGACGAAGCGGATCGTCAGCGAAGCGCTGGAGATCCAACAAGTTGATGCACTTGGGCTTGACGGGCTTGACCGCAACTTCCTAAGTACGCTGATTTCGGTCTACAACAGCGGTCCCGCAGGGATCGAAGCGATCGCCGCCACAATGGGGCAGGAGCGTGACACTCTGGAAGACATGGTGGAGCCCTACCTGCTTCAGATCGGTTTCGTGATCCGCACCCGCCAGGGGCGACAGGCTACGCGACAAGCGTGCGACCACCTCGGCCTTCCGTACACCCAATCAAACGACGCGAAAGCCGCCAACGCCAAACCCTCCGACCAGCAAACGTTGTTTTGATGGTATCTGTGTTTGGATAACGTTGTGGTCGCAGCTTGGAATTGGTTAATCGGTCGACCCGGGAGTATGATAAGCGGCGGCACCATGCCGCGCGTGGTTTGGACGCCGTACGTCGGCCCGAGCACAGACGAGGCGCTATCGCGGCCGGAAAGCGTCAAGGTCCATGAAGGTCAAACTGGCGAGCTCACGGGGATTCTGTTTCGGCGTGGAGGATGCGATTCAGCTCACCGAGGCGGCGCTCAAGAAGCACGGGTCGGGGCGAGTCGTATCACTCGGCCCGGTAATCCACAACAAGCAAGTCGTCAGCGAACTCGAGGAGGTGGGCCTCGACCAATCCGCCGATCTTAAGACGGTCGATCCGTCGAAAACCATCCTGATCCGTTCGCACGGGGAGCCGCCGGAGACCTTCCGGCAAGCGAACGAGCGAGGGCTCAACATCGTGGACGCCACCTGCGTACTCGTGAAGCGGGCGCAGCACGTCGTCCGGCAGCTTCACGAAGACGGCTATCACGTCGTCATGATCGGTGATCCAAATCACCCTGAGGTGCGCGGGGTGATCGGGTATGCCCCGAACGTGACGGTGATCGACAGAGACGCCGACCTGGAAACGGCGCTGCCCTACAAGGAGCGGCTCGGCATCGTCGCCCAGACGACACACTCGCCCGAGCACGTGGCTGACATGATCGCCAAGATCGTCAAGCGACCGTACCGCGAGGTCAAGATCGTCAACACACTGTGCCTCGAGGTGACGCGGCGGCAGGAGGCAGCCATCCAGCTCGCTCGGGAGGTCGACGTCATGTTCGTGCTTGGCGGTCTGCACTCGGCGAACACGCGCGAGCTGGCCCGCCTGTGCCAGGAGGCCGGGTGTGAAACACACTATCTGGAGACCTGGGAGCAGTTCGGGCCCTCCATGGCCAAGGGCAAGCGGGTCGCGGGCGTCACTGCCGGAGCGTCGACGCCCGAGTCCGTCATTGCCGAATTCGTGCGCAACCTTGAAGCGATGTAGTCGGCAATCCACAGGAAGCACCCCGCGCGGCAGCTTCCCGTCACGCCCGGGCGATGGGCAAGACCATCGGTTCTGGTATGATCGCCACCAGCTGGTTGCAGAACGATTCCCAGCCACCAAAGAGGACTGACTTGGACGATCTCGCCATCAAGCCTGCAATCGTTACGTTGTGGTGGCTGAGCTTCTGGACGGTGATGGGACTGTGCCTTGGCAGCTTCCTCAACGCGGTGATCTACCGTCTCCCGCGGAATCGGTCGCTGCGGAATCCATTGTGGTCCGCCTGCCCTCACTGCCAGCATCGCATTGAGTGGTACGACAACCTGCCGGTCCTCAGTTTTATCCTGCTTAGCGGCCGGTGCCGCCACTGCGGTGTCCCCATCTCGACACGCTATTTGGTCATCGAAGTCTCGATGGCCTTGATCGTGCTGATGCTGATCGACTCGTTGTTCATCGGGCACGTCCGATCGGGGTTGAGCAACAGCCCGTTTGGCCTGACGGATCAGTTGTCCTTGGATTGGCCGATCCTGCTGGCCCATGTCATCCTGTTCGCGTGTCTGTTGCCGATGGCGGTGATCGATCTGGAACATTACTGGGTCGATGTGCGCTTCACCAATCTTGCGACGATCGCGGGATTCATTCTCCACACTCTATGGACGCCCAAGCACTCAGCCGAATGGATCCGGCCGTTTGACACGACGGCTGTGATGTCCCTCTGTGCCATGGTCGGCCTGGGAATTGTCTGGGTGGTGCTGCTCTGCGAAGCGCACGTGGATGTCGAAGAGCTGGGAGAAGAGGAGGAGGTCGAGGAACCATCGCCGTCTGTCGAGGAGCCTCGCTCACCGCGACGACCGCCGCCGTCCCTGGCGTCACCCTCGCGCGCATGGGGCTGGATCGCGGTGGTGGTTCTTGTGGCGATGTTTGTAGCCCTTTGGGTCGATGGAACTGGTTGGGCGGACCTGCGCCACGGGGCTCGCGCTCTGCTCCCGCTGGCCCTGTTCTTCGGTCTGATTGTCTCAGATGGCGCCATACCGCGTAAGGCGGATCAGCAAATCGCTGAAGCCATCCATCACGAACGCCACGGTGCACGCCGGATGGTCCTGTCGGAGTTCGTCCTTTTGCTGCCCGCGTTCGCCGCCGCCGCGTTGGGGTGGTGGCTCATGGGCCGAGGCGGTGATCTATCGGCCGGTATCAGTGACGCTTTGCACGCGGAAGTGCATGTCGGGCGAATCGGCATGCTGAGGAACTGGGCCCCGTTGCAGGGATTAGCGACAGCCGCAACCGGGTACATCATTGCGGGCACCGTGGGCTGGGTGGTGCGAATTGTCTTCACGCTGGTGTTTGGGAAGGAAGCCCTCGGTACGGGCGATATTCACCTGATGGCTGCGGCGGGCTGTGTCGCGGGTTGGCCCGTGGTCGTATTGGGCTTTTTCCTGACTTGTGTGTTGGCGATGGTCGGTTGGCTAATGACGCTGCCCTTTAAGTGGACGCGGGCGCTGCCGCTGGGGCCGTGGCTGGCGCTGTCATTCCTGGCGGTTGTGGTATTCTATGACTCAATTACCCAGTGGCCGCCGATTGACCGGACAATCGACATGGCGCGCCTGTTGTTTTTTGGAAACTCACAGCCGCCGGTATGGGAGAGCATCCCGTGAGTCTTGCATTCAGGCAGCTTCGAGTCTATGTTCGCCTTGCCTTGATTCTGGTCGTCGTTTTGACGGTCGGGCTGGTGCTGGTCAAGAACCGCGGTAACGAGGTTCCCGTTTGGTTCCTCTGGTTTACGGATGATGCGAAGCCGGTAAACGTGGTCTGGCTTATGCTTAGCACCGCAGCCGGCACGCTGGTGAGTTGGTGGGCATTCTCGCTGGGGTGGGGCGTGTGGCGGGACATGCGTGAGATGCGACGGCTGCGGACGATCAACGAGGCGACGAAAAACCTGGAGCAGCGCGCCTCAACGTTGGATCAACGCGAGCGGCGCATCGACCAGAAGCTCAAAAACGCGATTGGACAGGAGCAAGAGGTGGGGGACGAGTAGATGGCATCGACCATCCGCGCAGAAGGAGAAGCGAAATGAGTGGATTAATTATCCGACGTACGGTACCGGTCGTGATGCTGGTAATGGTAGCCGGCGGTTGTGCCACGAAGGAAAAGCAACGTATCACGTTGCTGGAGGAAACAAACAGGAACTTGACGGACCGGTTAAATTTGACGAGCGGTGATCTGGACACCATGAGCAGCGAGCGGGATGAACTGGATCGCCGCTTGCAGGCTGTGCTCGATGAGGTTGATGCCCTGAGGCAAACTCTGGCGGAGCGACCCGACCCAGAAGAGGTTGCTCCTGGTTGGACGCCCGTGCCCGGCGGCGCTATGATTGCGATCGAGGGCAATGTCCTATTCGAACCGGGGAAGGTCACTCTCCGTAGCGAAGCGCGTCGGGCTCTTGAAGCGATCGTTAGCGCGGTCCAGGGCGAATACACCAACAAGGACGTCCTCGTCTTCGGACATACGGACGACACTCCAATCAAGAAGAGCGGATGGACCGACAACTATCAATTAAGCACGGAGCGGGCATTGGCAGTCGTTCGTTATCTCCGCGATCGCGGCGTGCCGCCGCAGCAACTCGTTGCCTGCGGCTGCGGCGAACATCGTAAACGCGTCGCCAACACCTCCGCCGCCAATCGCGCCGCCAATCGTCGCGTCGAGGTTTTCGCCATCGACACGGAGCTGCTTACAGCCCAGCCGTAAGGTGGAAGCACGGCCCCTACTCCCGCCGTGCAGAGCCGGTGTTGGGTGTTGCGGCTGGGTGACGGGCAGGGTGTGACGGGCTTCGTGGGGCGCGGGTCTTCTGACGGCTATCCATGTACGCATCGCTTCTTTTCTGGCTGGCCTTGGCGTTACCCGGTTACGTTGTGGTGCGCCATGTCTGGAAGGATGACCTGAAATCAGGTTTGCTCGGGACGATCGGGCTGTCCTATCTGGCCGTCCTTGGATTGTTGTCTCCAGTTTCGATCGCTTGCTACGTATTGCACGCGCCGCTTTGGGTTTTTTCCGCCGCTTGCGCCATGCTTGTGGTCGCGGCGATGATCGAGATCACGCACAGAGGCTGGTGGCGTGAGACTGGAAAGCTTGTCGGCATAGGTCTCAGCTTCGAGCTGCTCATCGTCGTGCTTGATCTGGTGATGGGGGCGAGGGTCGGTGCGCTCATTGGAGGTGACGCTGTCCTCCATCTGACCCGTGTCCGCTTTTTGCTGGATCACGGGTTCAGCAACTACGATCCTTTCGTCGCAGGTAGACACTTCTTTCCGATTTACCACACGAACATCCTGCACGCATTGTATGCGGCGTGCTCGCAACTGACCGGCATTCACCACATTTGGGTATGGTTCGCCAGCCTGGTCTGGGGCAAGCTGCTGATCGCGTCGGGCGCATACTACATGGTGTGGTGCATTTTTGACCGCCGCTGGGTGGCCTTAGTGGCCGCCGTGTTCACGGTTGGATGCCAGGGGCCTGTCGACTTCATCATCTATCCAAACAAGCTCGCGCCGCTGTGGATCATAGCGATGATGATCGGCTTTGCCGTTCAGGCGTGCAAATCGCCGTGCACGTGGAAGTCACCGTTGAAGCTTGTGGTCGGGTCGCTGATCGTTGGGCAGGTTCACGGACTCTACGGCGCCTTCGCAGGCGTGGCACTGGGACCGACTCTCGCTTGCGTCGCGCTGGCCAGGTTGATTCAGCGTCAAGCCGACGGTTGGCGTTTGAGCGTATGCGCTGTCGCCTTGACTGCGGCTCTGCCGTTTCCTCTGGTCTCAAAGCTCACTTTGAATCCCCGGCCTCGCCACTCCCAGAGTATACAGACGCAAGCCGAACAAGATGAGGAACCTGAAGCTCCCATGAAGAGTCGCATTGAAATGGGCCCGAGAGTCGGCTGGGGCACCGTGCACGGTTGGCGTCCAGTTTGTCTCGGCGTGGGGATCATCTGCGCCCTGGCCGGCTCGCGGCGAAAGCAGGCCGCGGTATTGTTGGCCATTGCTAGTACGGTCGCACTGATCTTTTACA
>CAZJTP010000182.1:0-9197 GCA_964548955.1 uncultured Phycisphaeraceae bacterium | reverse complement strand
CTCCGGTTTGGTGTACCGTGGCATGACCAGTTCACGGCCGTCCGTGGTGGGGATATGCACGTCCACCAGCTGGATCGCCGAGAGAGACCGGAGCACTTCCCGCGGCGTCAATCCCGGGTGGCGCTCTTGAACCCAGACAACCTGACATCAAGAGCGCACGAAATGACGCCTCTTGACGCGAGTGCACGTACAGGGGCTAGTGCTCGGTCACACCCGAAACTGTGGGTTGCCGATCAGGCCTGCAAAACAGAACCGCGACCGTTAGGGAGTGGAGATGCGCCGTGCGGCGTCCCGGTGGGTGACCGCTTCCTGACGGGCGCGGTTCGGATAACCCACAAAAACAGGTGTGACGGTGCACTAGGTCACTTTGATTGGGCTGGGCCTTGTGGCACGGGCGGCGCGGGGTCTTCTTCCGATGCCCCGGCGCGACGGGCCTTGGCGCGGCGTCTTGCCCCGATGGCCAGCCAGATGATGAAGATCGCCCCGAGCCCGATTAATGGTGCGTACTTGTCGCTGATTGCCTCGGGCGTGGGCATTTCCACTCCCGAGATCTTCAGTTCGCTGTCGTCGGCGAACCGGACCAATACGGTGCCCAGCCCTCGCCTGGTGCCGGGTTGATAGATTCGCATCCGGAAGGTTCCCGCGTTGCCGCGCGTGATGCCGGATGCCGGTTGCTCAGCCCGGGCTGTGCAGATTCCCGGTCGATCCTTCACGCCGACGTTGACCAGAAACGTGCTCTGGGTGGACCAACCGTCCGGGGCGAAGAAGAGCGTTGCGTGATAGTGCGGGAACTTGACGTAGACGATCGGTGATGCGTAGTCGTTGCTGATTGTCCACGTGTAACCGTCGCCGGTGATGTCCACGCCGCCGGTGATTGTCACCTTCGGCGTGTTAGCGCCCACTGCCGGCTGCGCCGGCAGCATCCAACACAGAGAAGCAAGGGTCACGATGCCTTGGGAAATCATGTCCCTGATCCGAGCCCCGAGCACGAGCGAGGGGGATCGACTATTGGACGCGTCGCGCGCGTAGATCAATTCCCAGCCCCGTCGCTTGCGCTCCGGGCTCGGACGATGCCATGCACGATGCACGATCCGTGCTCGACCCGCCCTATCGTTTCAACGTATCCGGGTCGCGCAAAGGCAGATGCTTGATCTTCCCGAAGCGATCGAAACGCAGATCAGGTGCCTTATCATGCCCACCGGCTGCCATCGTCTTGGCATCACCGACGGCCAGGATCACAAGCTGCTCGGGATGAAGGTATTTGTTTGCGACCCGTTGCACGCCGGCCGGAGTAACACGCTTGAGGTTCTCAACGTAGCTCTGCCAGTAGTCCGGATCGCGGCCCGTATACTCATCAGAGACGTACGTTCGAAGAACCGCCATCTTCGATTGAAAGCGTTGCGGGAAGCTCTCCACGTAGTAGGCGACCGAATCATCCACGTCGGCCTGGCTAACCATCTCCTCTCGCAACCTTTTGATCTCATCCAGCACGATCCTCGTCGCGTACGCGCACGCGTTGCTCTTGGTCTTGAACCAGCACCGGAAGTCGCCGGGGTAATACACGCCCTGTCCGAAGCGGCTGCCGGTGTTGTACGCCAGCCCTTCATCCGATCGCACCTTGGCCACCAGACGCGAGCGAAAGCCCGACGCCCCCAAAATGCCGTTCATCACCTGCAACGCGAACTCGTCCGGACTGCCGCGCTTGATCGATTTATGTCCGATGGCCACGCGACCCTGGTTGACGTCCTCCTTATGAATCATGTAGAGCCCGGGCACTGGTGCGCGGCTCGGGGCCGGGAAGCTATGCGGGCCGGTCTCGCCCGCAGGCCAGTCGGCGAACGCCGCATCGATCTTCTTGAGCATCTCAGTCCGGTCGAAGTCGCCCGCGACGGCGACGATCATGTTGCCGGGATGGATGTACTTGCGATGAAAGGTGAACAGGTCCTCCCGGGTTATCGTGTTGATGGTCTTGGAGGACGCATACCGGTTGCTGAAATGCTCCTCCCCGTCCATCAAGAAGCCCCACTCGATCCTGGAGATCGATCGCGTTGAATCATTGCGGCGTTTGACGTTTTGCAAAACGCGATCCTTCGCCATGCGCAAACGTTCTGGATCGAACCTGGGATAACGAAGCATCTCGATCAGCAATCCGAGTCCCTCGTCGATGTCCTTGGACAAACAAGAGAGCCCGGCCCGGCCACGTGTGTCCGAAATGCTTGCGAACAACGAGGCCGCGAGGAACTCCACCTGTTCGTCCAATTCCTCCGGCGTGAGGTTCTTCGTACCTCCGTCACGCATCTGCTCCCCGACGAGCGACGCAAGACCGGCTTTGCCAGGCGGCTCGACGGCTGCGCCTGTACGAATCGTGATCGTCAGATCGAACGTCGGCAGCATGCGATCCTCGGCGATATACACGACCATGCCGTTGGACAGTAGCTCACGGAACTGCGAAGCCGGCGGCAACTTGTAGTCCAGCGGCGAATACTGAATGTCATTGGGATGGGCCGGCAGCGGCGTCTGTGCCTGAAGCGCAGCCGTCGCACCCAGGATCAGTCCAATTCCCAGCCATACGCTTGTTGTTCTGGTACGCATATCAATCTGACTCCTTGTTAACGGCCTCAAGCTCGGCAATGCGCGCTGCAAGCACCTTCAACATGTATTCGTATACAGCCTTCTGCTCTTCCGGGAGCTGATCCGACGATGCTCCCTGCTCCATCATTTCCAGCATAGGCCTTAGGTGATTTACGTCGTTTAACTCTTTGATTCGCTTGACCATTTGCACGGTGCGCTCACGCTGTCCAGGCGGCAGGTTGGCCAGAGCGGCCTCCAGCTCGGGGTCTTCCACTGCCTTGGAGGCGTCTTCCTTCGTCCGATAGATGGCGACGGTTCTCGTCTTGGGATCGAAGTATTTCTTGACAACCCGGCGAACCTCGTCCGCGGTCACAGCCAGCATGCGCTTGGGCGACTCGTTGATGTAGGTCCAGTCGTACCACGTCTCGTATATGCCAAGCTGGAACATCAGGCCTATGTTGCTCTGGAGACGACGGACCGAAGAGGCAAGGACCTGGTTCTTGACCTTCTGAAGCTCGCGGTCGGTGATCTCACCTTCTCGAAGCTTCTCGATCTCCTCGAGGACGAACTGTTCGACCTCTTCCGGCGTCCGGGTTTCCTTGACGGTGACGTTAATCTCAAAGTAGCCGGCATATTTCCTACCGGTATTCCCCGCGCGTGGTTCACCGATGGCTGCGTCCTCCTTCGCGACCAGGCGTTTGTAGAGCCGTCCGGTCTTTCCCGAGAGAAGCTGCGCCAAGGTGTTGAGGGCCGCCTCGTCGGTGTGCCCCATGGCGACGGTGTGATAGCGCATCCTGACGCGCGGGTTCGTCTCGGCTTCGGCGTACAAACGCCGCTCCGCGATGGGTTTGGGCTCCTCGGTGATGACGGGTGGCGGCTCCTTGGCACCACGCGGGATTCGGCCGAAGTATCGTTTCACGCCCTCGACAGCTTTGTCCGTATCGAAATCCCCGACGAGCACCATCGTGACGTTGTTGGGCGTGTAGTAGATCTTATAGAAGTCGCGGACGTCGTCCCGCGTGATGGATTCGACCTCGGAGGCCCAGCCCAATACCGGAACGCCGTAGGGGTGCGACTGCCAGAACATCGCCTTGAAGGCTTCGTTGTATTTGCCGATCGGCGTACTCTCCACGCCTTGGCGGCGTTCTTCGCGAACGTTCTCTCGCTCAATGTAGAACTCGCGCATGATCCCGTTGGCCATCCGGTCGGAGTCCATCCACAAGAACAACTCCAGCTTGTTCGCCGGAAGTTGGACGAAGTACATGGTCGCGTCTTCCATCGTACCGGCGTTGAGTCTGGCGCCGCCGTTGGTCGTGTAGATGTTGAAGCACTCGTTGTTCTTGATGTACTTCCGCTCCGCCTCGACCAACTCGTCGTACCGCTTCTTCACCGCGGTGTACTCGGGCGTCCACTGCTTGGGATCGAGCACATCGTCGATCTGCCCCCAACGCTTCGCCAGACGCATCTTGTCCATCTCGGCGTTCATCTTCGCTCGGAGCCCGTCCTGCTCCTCGATGAGCGCCCAGTCGGCCTCGAAGTCAGTTGTCCCGATGATTCTTGTCCCCTTGAACATCATGTGTTCGAAGAGATGAGCGATGCCGCTTTTGCCCTGCGGGTCGTTGACGCTGCCGACGTTGTAGAATAGCCCGCAGGCGACGGTCGGCTGCTCGTGCCGCTCGACGAGCAGGACGGTAAGCCCGTTGTCCAGTACGACCTCGCGCGGTTGAATCCCTTTGAGGGGCTCCGAGCGGTCCCTCCCCAACGTAGCGGCCGACCAGCCCGTCAAAGCGACGAGTACACCAACCGCCATTGGCATCCATGTCCGTTTCTTTCCGTAGTGTTTCATAATCGAGATCTCCTGTGGTTCTTCTGGAGCGGAATCGACAAGTCGAGGAGAATCTAAGCCCAATCGGCACCGCTGGCAATTGTCAGGACATGTAATTGGAGGGGGACGGGTGCATCCCGTAAATGGTGACAGAAATCGGCGAGGGTGGCACGGGTCCGCGCCAGCTGACCCGTGGGGCTGGCACGACGCGCCCGACAGCACAAATGGCATTCCACGGGTAAACTCCCGTTGACCCATGACACCCCAATTGGATGCTCCCAAAGGGGACACGACTCGTCGGGCCATGAACGGTCTCTTGGCTTCCTGCAAACGCCGAGAGAGGCTCGCAGGACCGAGAATCCCTTCTCGGTCCTCCTACAAGACACCAAGAAATGTGCTTGGCGCATAATTGCGCAAAGTAAGAAGCCGCGCGCCACCAGAAGACCCAGCGTCACGCGGCAGGTAACGGTTGTTTGAGTCGATCAGAGCCTAAGGTTGCTTCGCCCTGCACAGGCCCCGATGTTGAGGCCCTACAGACCTTCGGTCGGCCGCCAGATGCGAACGTCGGAGATCTCCACCGCTCCGGTAATCTGACCCAACCTCTCTACCGGGAAGCCGCGCCAGCTCGAACCCAGAACCACGTAACGTGTGGTGCCCGGATAGAGCGGGCCGCGCCAATCGTTGCACATTGCGATCGGTGTCGCAACGACTTCCGTCCATTCACGGATCGGCAGGCTGTCCTGGTTTAAGGCTGCCACTCGGACCGCCAGCAGTTACACGACCTCCTCGCCCCTGTTGGTGATCGTCATCACCGGCCGGATGCCGCGAGACCACTCGTCAGCGGCAAAGGCGACCTGGACATCCAGGTTGTCGGAATACTCCGGTGCTCGCCCGTCGTTCAGGATGTCTCCCAACGACTCGGGCAGGGATTCGATCAGCCCGGGCAACCGATCTAGTGTCGTCGTGATCGTGCCGTCCGCGAAGCGAACAAGATCCCCGGCCTTATCGCCAATGATCAACATCCCGGCAAACACGATCAACGTGGCCGAGACGATCCCCACCGCCCCGACACCGAAGATGCCGATGAAAAGCGCCGTCAACGGTGACATTCGAGTATGGCCTGTCATGGTCTTCCTCCATTGAACGTTCAGGTCCGCTCAGCCCCCGACCGTCGCATCGGTCGGCGGACGTGTCCACAGGGGGATTCGGGATGCCTCCCCGTATATTTGGGCAAAACCACGACCACCGCGTGGAGGGTGCTTCCCTACCCGGCCAGCTTGCCGAGGGTCTTGGCCAGCGGTCTTAGGCCGGTTCGCCCGGCCTTGGTG
Source organism: uncultured Phycisphaeraceae bacterium (assembly GCA_964548955.1). GTDB lineage: Bacteria > Planctomycetota > Phycisphaerae > UBA1845 > UBA1845. The sequence goes on along the minus strand of CAZJTP010000182.1, from coordinate 3,473 downwards.
ATCAGATTGAACATCGTGTTCATCATCTCGCAGAAATCGAGGATGTCGGTGAACTGTTTCTTGCAGGCCCCGATATCCTTGCGGGATTGGTCACGAAGCGAGGCCTTCTCCTCGTCGATCATCGTGAGGCAACGTTCGATGGTCTCGACGATCGGCTGGATCTCACGGCGGCGGCGTTCGCGCACGATGGTCTCGAACATCTGCCAAACGTCCTTATCAGCCTGGAAGTACTCCTTACGATCGCCCCGTCGGTGGATGCGTTCGATCAACCCCCAGTTGACCAGTTCGCGGAGATTCATACTGGCGCTGCCGCGTGAGACGGCAAGGTGGTCCATCACGTCATCGGTGCAAAGCGGTTCAGTGGCCAGTAGGAGCAAGGCGTGGATCTCAGCCATGGTCCGGCTAATTCCCCAACTGGCAGCCATCTCGCCCCATCGTCGGATGAAGAGATTTTTTGCGGCTTCGAAAGGTTCTTCCGGCATCTGTAGACCTTTCAATATTTTCTGAACGTATAGCCGCATCTGCGGAAGCTGTCAAGCCCATTTTTTGTAAGAACGTACGCAGATCATACGGGATTCGATATATGGGTGCCCGCAAACCGAGCCCCGAGCACGAGCGAGGGGTCACTACAACGACACCCATGCACGTCCGGAGGATAGATCAAACCGTCGTTTGCGCTCCGGGCTCTGACCAGGAGTCAACGTCCATTCCAGGGACGGGGGACGTAGCGGCAAGGCTAGACTCGCCGACATTCTAATTACTCAAACTGACCGATTCTGAGTTGGATGCTGGTTAAGGCAAAGAAGATGCGGTGTTTCAGGCCGATCAGAGTGGTGTGTAACACACTGACACGGGAGGAACACCGCATGATGACTATTGGCTGCATCCCCCGTCTGTCCAGCTTTTTTCGTCCACAGCGCCAGCATTTCCCCAAGCCGGCCTGGCCGCACTTCTGGGCGTTGGTGACGGCCATCGCCGTTGGGGCCGAGCACACCTTCGAGCGTCTCAACACACTGCTCCCCGGCAACGGGCACCGGACCTGGGGTGCGCCCGCAGTCCTGCATGCATGATCGTAATTGCGGACTCCCCCGGGGGCCGATAGGAGGGATAGGACAAGCCGCGACTGTTAAGGAGCGGCAAGGTCATCCTGGATACGACGACAATGGAGCGGGCAGAGCTTATGCGCGATCAGATCCACGCCTTCGGGCGGGACTGGCGCATCCCCCGGTGCCAGGGCAGCGTGATGCGCGGACATTCGGCCCGCGGAGCACGGATCCCGTGTTTCACACGCAATAAGTTCGCTTATACCGTGCGGATGTCCCGACGGATGAAGACAATTCCGCCGATAAGCCACGATATGCCGCCAACGCCGACGAGAATGATCATATCCGAGACGGGCCAGCCACTATCGCGCAGGATCATCAAAGGTCTGTAGTAGTTGAGCACACCCAAAAAAGCCAGACCCTCAGCCGGGCTCCAAAGCTGCGAGATGAAGTTCAGGAAGAACGACGCCAACACGATGGCCAAAACCACACTCACCGCCCGCCCGCGGCGATCGCTCAGCGATGACACCAACCAACTCATCCCTCCGACCGCCAGGTACAAACAGTAGAGATTGGTGACCACGATGACGCTTTGCCCCGACGTCATTTTCATCTCGTCCATGCCCCCCCGCCCGCCGATGATGTTGCCGACGAGACCTACCACCACCGTCACCACTCCCGACAGCAGCCAGACCAGCGACTCACAAACGTAAAGTTTCTTCCGAGAAACGGGCAAACCCAGCAAAACATCGATGGTCCCGCGATCGACCTCGCCCGCGGGTATGCGCGTGCAGAATGTGATCGCCTGCGCCCAGACAATCGCCAGGACGACACCGTGGGCCCATGCAATTGACGCAATCATGTGCGGGCCGATTGTTTCCCCCACCTCTGTGCCCAACATCACCTCTACGAAATTCCGAATGAACTTCAGTTCGAGCCACTGGTTGAACTGATCCCCAACAAACATCGGGAGTATGTACGCCAGCAGCATTTCGACCGCCCCCAGCGACAACGCGAAGAGCACGAGACTCACCCACGCCTCGCGTAGCGTCTTGGCGATTAGTCCGCGCATCAGCAAGGTAAGCTTCCTATTGATAATACTGCTCAAACAGCCGTGCCAGGTCGGGCCGGCCGATGGAAATATCCTCGATCGGCTGGGCCGCGCTCCAGCGGATTAATTCAACCGCTGATCCCGTCAGTGAAGCGTGCCACTCACGGCCATGACGCTCGTAGACATCGATGAACTCGGGGACCGCTACGCCATCGAGTCTGGCCGATTTGTGCCACAGTATTGTCGCGTTACGACTGGCCCGGGCCCGCAAGTTCTCAAGCGATTCGTCAGCCACTAATCTGCCTTCACGCAGGATGGCCACGCTATCACACAGTTGCTCGACCTCGCTGAGCGTGTGGCTGGAGAAGAAGACCGTGTGGCCGGCCCGCATCAGCGTGCGAAGGTGGGTATACAGCTTCTTCTGCATCAGCGGATCGAGCGAGGCGGTGGGCTCGTCCATGATCAGCAGTTTGGGCCGATGCACTAGAGCGAGGATCAAGCCCGCCTTCTGTCGCATCCCCCGTGACATGTTGCGAACGCGTACATCCGGATCGAGATCGAATTCTTTCGCCAGTTCCATACCGGGCTGCATGAGGTCACGTCCCCGCACCTGCCCGAAGATCTTTAAGGCGATCTTGCAGGTAAGCCATGGGTAGAGCCTAAGATCGCCCGGCATATAGCCCGCCTCAGACTTGATCCGGTGGCTGTCGCGCCAGCAATCAAGCCCGAAGACACTCGCCACGCCTTCGCTGGGTTTGAGAAGCCCCTCCAGCACGCGGATCGTCGTCGTCTTACCCGAGCCGTTGGGACCCAAAAATCCGAACATCGCGCCTTCCGGCACGCTGAAGTTGAGTCCCACAACCCCAACCCGCCGGCCGTAACGCTTCGTCATGTTAGTAACGCTAATCAAGCTCACGGCACGCTCTCGTCGTAACGACCTGATACTCGATGAGGATTGTCTTGGACAGGCGATAGACTCGTCAACCACAAGATTGCCCTCAGCCTTGCCGAGCTCGGCTCCCACCTCCTCCTTCGGCAGGAATGGGGCACCCCGCGTCAACCACGAGGGATGACGCCACACTTCGGAGGGCGACGGCGACGACAATTCCGTACGGAGATTCCATACGATCAAAGGGCACGTTTTGACCTAGTGCATCTATGTCCAGTGCAATTCCGTTTGCGGCGTTGCAGGAGGAATCGGATCGTCTGGGCCAACCACCGCCCAAGACTTCGGACGACGACCCGCGCCACATCGTCTCGTTGACCCTGGAGCACATCAAGACCAACGCCCATCGAATGAACACGCTCGCGAACGACGCGAGGGGCCGCCCATCACCAGCGCGATCGTGGAGTCGTTGATCAAGCAATTCAATCAGCGG
>CAZJTP010000181.1:0-9238 GCA_964548955.1 uncultured Phycisphaeraceae bacterium | reverse complement strand
GCTAGGAAGGAATGACGATGGTCGAGAACGTTGTGGTTGGAATCATCGTGGGAGTTGTGTTGCTCCTGGTGGGGAGGTCTTTCCACCGAACACTCAACGGCAAGTCCAACGACTGCGGAAACGGTGAATGTCGGATGGCGGGTTCGTGCGTGCCGCTGCCCAAAGACACTTCAGTGCAACGAGATGGTATGACACAAAGCTAAGAGCTTCCAAAGAAGATGAATTGATGAAGCTGTATCGCTTTGAGCATGGCTGCTTTCATCTGACGATTAATAATACAACAATCCATCTATCGAGAAGTCAGGTCAAGACTTTGGCGACTATCATGGAACACACGGTGCGCCGATGGGGCGAGGTCTTGGATGGAGGCACCAACACACAAGGCCTGGGGCGCCGCTTATCGTTTGATAACGAGTGCAATTAACCCGAACGGCGTGCCTGAGATGGCGCAAGCGTTGCCGCATATAGAAGTCTCATGATAGGAGTGAACATGCATCCGATGTTGACGCTGTTGTGCATGGTTGGAACTGCCATGCCACCCGACGCTACTGCGGGGCAGGCTCAGGAAGCGAATCATGCCGAAGAGATCGAGGACGTTCGAGAACACGAAGCTCATCCTCCCCTGCACCGGCTGGAGCCGCAAGAGATCAGTGAGGAACTTCGCACCGCAGACGACCACCTAAAGGCCTGGTTGCGATGGGAGCATGCCACTGGTGATTGGACCGGCGCGCGCCCCTGGCTTGACGATCACGGCGTTACGTTGGAGATCGGTTACACGGCGGACTTCTTCTGCAACCTGCGCGGTGGATTGAACACCAGTGATGCCGAGCAATACCGCGGGCTGTTGGGGATCGGTTTGACTGTCGATACCGCAAAGCTGGGTCTCTGGGAGGACGGCACGTTCTTCATCAGCGCTTTTGAGAACCACGGTACCGACATCACCGAGCGGCATGTCGGGGATTTGCAGGCGCTCAACAACGCCGACGCTCCCAACAGGACGCGGTTGTACGAGTTCTGGTACGAGCAAACGCTATTCAATGGGGCATTGAGAATCAAGTTGGGGAAGATGGATTCAAATACGGATTTCGCGGCGCCGGACTACGGCGGCGAGTTCATCCATTCCTCGGCCGGCTTTTCGCCTACGCTTCCCATGCCAACGTGGCCCGACCCGGCCCTCGGTATCGTTGTCTCTGTTGAGCCCGTCGAGTGGCTCTATTTCAGGGTTGGGGTCTACGATGCCCTGGGAGTCGGAACGCGATCCGGGTACGACACTGCTTTTCACAGCCCGGACGAGAGCTTCACGGTTGGCGAGCTGGGTCTACGACCGAAGCTCAGCCTGTTTGGCCAAGACGGATTGCCTGGAACGTACCGTGTCGGCGGCTTCTACCATAGCGGTGAGTGGGACGTGTACTTCAACGATGTCGGCGACCGGCTCAAACCTCGGACCCACCGCGGAAACTCGGGACTCTACATCGTCGTTGACCAATTGTTGTACAAGGAACACCCTGAGGCTGAAGAGGACGAGCAGGGGCTCGCCGCCTTCTTTCAGTTCTCGTGGGTACCTTCGGACTATAACGAGATTACCCACCACTACGGCGGTGGATTCCAATGCGTGGGCCTTGTGCCGGGGCGTGATAATGATGTGTGTGGGCTTGGTGTTCATCATGTGAGCCTCAGCGGTAAGGTGCAGTCGTTGGAAAAGCGCTACTCGGAAACTGCGATCGAAGCATTCTACAAATACCAGCTCACGGAATTCATGAGTATCAAACCGGACCTGCAGTACATCGTAAATCCGGGCGGCGACGGCAGAGATGCCGTCGTCGCAGGCGTACGCCTGGAAATGTCATTCTAAATCACCGCATACGAACACGCGCCGCGTTTGACAGCCCACAACCGCTCCCTGACGGTCGCGGCTCGGATTGGTGGCGCCGGATCATGCACGGTCATTTAGTTCCAGGATTGAGGAACAATCTGATGAGAAAGAACCTCGTTCGCCAATCGATGTACGTTGTCGGCCTGCTGGGACTCCTATGCACGTTTGGCTGCGATTGCAACCTCCAGGAAGCTGCGCTGGCCGCGGAGTTTCCACATATCACGGGTTTCGAGTGGGAATTCCTCACGGAGGGCCCCGGTCTTGCCCATCTCGACGAGATGATCGAGAGGGAGGCTGGGACACTACGGATATATGACATAAGCGCGCTGACCGGGAGCCGATCAGCGCTCATGAATCATTGAATGATCATTCACTTCGCGCAGGCGTCGGCGCACTGCCTGTGAGATCGTCTTCAGAATGCCTGATAATCCCAGCGTTGCATAAATCTGGGATTGATAGCCAGCATGACGACTGTCTTCAACCATGGATCAGCGGCTTTGATAACGGCTCGTTGCTCACGAGGCTTAAAGACTGCTCGTTCTTGCGGTGGCCCGCTGGTCGATTCGAGATCTTCGAGCATCCCCGGCAAACCGGGGAGGTGAATCCAGACTCCCTTATTGCAGCGGTTGAATCCGGCCTTAACATACGCCAACCGCTTGTTAGCCCATGTAGGTTGTCGATAGCTCCTGCCGACTGTCTCATGACAGTAGTCCCGCCATCGGAGGAAGTAGGCCTTGTTGACCTGATCGATGGTAACATCGCCACACTTTTGATGCTTGAGCAAGGCATCGAACACCCGCACAGCATCCTGGATTGCCAGGGCACTTTTCCCTTGATCGTGAAGCCACTCACAATAGGCATCACCCAAACGGCGATTGTGGGTCGCAATCGCGGTTTGTAACGCTGCCATACAAGTGGGTCACGTGTTCCCTGAGTAGTCCTTGACCTGATCACGGACCGGAGTTAGCCTTCGCGCCCAGACAATTGGACTCGCGGTTGCCAGGATAGGATCACAGAAACCGTGGGAGCGAATCCGTGAGATTGCCGCGTCGATTCCCGCAATACTCTCTGCTGACGGCCTACTTCGCTTGGCAAGTCGCCGTGTGGGGCCACGGTTTTACACACACTTGTCCGCCAGCATTCGACCGGTGTCGAGAAAAGACCAATTCGGCTTCGGGCGTCGCGGTGGGCTGCGATGATCCGTACAACGATCCCGTTCAACACCATCATCGACACGACGCGGACCGCTGCCTCATCTGTCAGTCCGCTCGCGTGTCGTACACGGTGACGGCAAGCCCGACGGTTTCCCTGGCACCGGTACCACGGGGCGTTGACGTCGAGATTGCTCCGCGTGAGCTGATCGGCACGCCTGATCCGAGTCCGATTCTGATTCGCGGACCTCCGGACATCGTCACTATCTGACAAGCTTATCTGATCCCCTAGAATTTCATCATCTGTGCGCACAGCGCGTTCCCATCGCTGTGGCAGACAGGAGGTGCTCCGTGAAACGACCTGCAATATGCGGTGCGCTGGCATGGTTCATGTGCCTTGCCGGTGTAGCGTCGGGCGCGCCGCCGGTAGAGACGACAAGAGACGACGTTGAGGCATTGCGCGAAGAGATCACCAGGCTTCGGAAAGAACTTGAGGAGCAGAGAAGTTACTACGACGAAAAGCTGGCTTCGCTGCTGGATAAGATCGAGCGGATTCAATCGCAGGTTGAGGCGGTCCCACAAGCTGCGGAAATGGAACCTGAGGACGAACTCGATCTGATGCTCCGAGAGATCAGCGAAGAGCCCGCTTTTGAGGAGTCGCGGCCCGGGTTTGCCGAGTCGCTCGGTCGGGCCGTCCAAAGCTTCAACCCCGACATCAGCATCAATGCGGATTTCGTCGGACACTATTCGAGCAACGAGGGAGGAGAGTTCGACGACGAGTTCCTGTTCCGCCATTTGGAGTTAGGCTTCACAGCCCCGGTCGATCCGTATGCCCGCGCGGATGTCTTTATCGGTATGCACCCGCACGGCGGCGATTGGCACGTCCATGTCGAGGAGGCCTATCTGACCTACCTGGGAATGCCGTGGGATCTGAAACCCAGGTTCGGCCGGTTCAAAACGAGCTTCGGAAAGGCCAACCCCGTCCATCTGCATGCCCTGCCCTGGGTTGAGTACCCGCTCATCGTTCAGAACTACTTCGGTGATGGGAGTCTGTCCGGGGACGGGGTTGGAGTGAGCTGGCTGGTGCCCAATCCGTGGGACCGGTACATCGAACTCACCTACGAAATCATCAACAATGACAATTCTCTTTTTGCCGGCGAGGAGACAGACGACTTCGTTCATCTGTTCCACCTGAAGAATTTCTTCGATCTTTCGGACGCGACCACGTTGGAGGCGGGCTTGAGCTTTGCAACAGCACCGAACGATGAGGGACACGGCGGCAACCGGACAATGGTCGAGGGCGTCGACCTGACGTTGAAGTGGCGTCCACCGGAGGCGGCGCGGTATAAATCGTTCCTCTGGCAAACGGAATTCCTGGCGTCACAAGCGGATTTGCGCGGGGGACAGGAGACGACCTGGGGCATGTACACTGCGGCCGACTATCAGTTCGCCCGCCGCTGGGTGTTGGGTGCCCGCTATGGCTATTCGCAGATGCCGTTCAGTTCCAGTCTCCACGAGCACGGCCTGTCGGGTTACCTGACGTTCCTGCAGAGCGAATTCCTGTATTGGCGGCTGGGGTACATGTACACCGACCGCAATTTCCGGATCCACCAGGACAAGAACGAGCATGAAGTGTTTCTCCAGTGCAATTACAGCCTTGGTCCCCACCCGGCTCATGAGTACTAATCAGGAGACTCCCCAATGTCACCCTTTATGAAACGATGTCTTTGGCTGTGGACCGCGTGCATCGCAGCCTGCTTGCCAATGAATGCCAAAGCCGATGAGAAGCTGCGTGTCGTAACCACGACGACGGACCTGGCTGCCATCGCCCGAGCGATCGGTGGTGAAAAGGTCGAGGTCACCTCCATCGCCACAGGACGCGAAGACCCGCACTTCATCGCAGCCAAACCCAGCTACATGATGGCCACTCGAAAGGCCGACCTCTGGATCCGCGTGGGGCTGGAGTTGGAAATCGGTTACGAGGAGTTGATTCTGGACGGCTCCCGCAACGCGAAGATCCGCATTGCCACACCAGGTCACTTGGACGCCTCCGAAGGCGTTTTGCGACTGGAAGTTCCCACCCAAAGAATCGACCGTTCCATGGGCGACATCCATCCCCTGGGCAACCCCCACTATTGGATAGACCCGCTGAACGGGCGAATTGTGGCCAAGAACATCGGCCGCCGGCTGGCCCACCTTACTCCGGAAAACGCGGAGTACTTCGCCGATCAGACAAAGGCGTTTCAACGGCAGTTGGACGAACGAATGTTCGGACCGGAGTTGGTCGGCAAGATCGGCGGCGGCAAGCTCTGGGCCCTGCTGCTTAAGAATCGTCTCGAAGAAGTCATCGACAAACCGGGGCAGCCGCCGCTAGGCGGTTGGCTTGCGGCCATGCGCCCTTACAGAGGTCGGAAGATTGTCACCTATCACCGAAGCTGGTCATACTTTGCCCATCGATTCGGGCTTGTGGTGGCTGCGGAGCTGGAACCCAAGCCTGGGATTCCGCCGAGCCCCGGACACGTGGCCGACGTCATCAAACGCGTGAAAGCCGAGAAGATCAAAGTGCTACTCATGGAGCCGTTCTACAGTCGCAAGGCACCTGACCTCGTCGCATCCGAGACGGGTATCATCGTTGTGCAGTGTGCCAACTCGGTTCGTGGACAGCCGGAAGCGACCGACTATCTGTCGCTGATGGACGGCATCGTCAACCGCGTGTCCGCTGCACTTAGCCGGTAAGCGGCGGGGCGAAGAGCAAATTCACAGGAGATAACCCGTGGAGCGGTTAGTCGAAGCGTTTCCCCTTCTCGTATTGCCGTTTGTGGCATGTTTGGTGATCGCCTCCCTGCACTGCTACATGGGATTGCACGTGATCAGGCGGGGCGTGATCTTCGTGGATCTGGCGCTCGCCCAATGCGCGGCGCTGGGTGCGGCCGTTGCTCTTATCGTTACACCGCTTGTCGACAGTCACCCCCATCACCACAACGGTGAATCGCCCATCGCGGCGGTGAGCGAGTCGCAACTGGCCGACCAACTCAGTCTCGAAGACGATCATGCGCCTGTGGAACCGAAGCCGCCCGCGCACGCGACGGTTGTCGCCGAACATCACGATCACGATGACGGGACCATGTCACTCACTCCCGCCATGTCACTGTTTTTCGCGCTTTTAGGAGCGTTGCTGCTCTCAGTGGCCCGGTTGCGGGACGAGCGCATCCCGCACGAAGCGCTGATTGGAATCATCTTCGTGGTCTCCGCCGCCCTCACCGTGTTGATTTTGAGCAAGGCCCCTCACGGACACGAGAGAATGGAAGCCATGCTGGTCGGCAGCATCCTCTTCGTGAGTTGGCCGCAGGTGACCACCATGCTGGCGATCTACGTGGTTCTGGGAATCCTCCACGTCGCCCTTCGCAGACCGATCATGCGGATCACCGGCGGCGGCGTCGCCGCCGCAGAGCGGGCGGGTGTACGCGTCAAATTGTGGGACTGCCTGTTCTACGGTTCGTTTGCCCTTATGGTCACCCAGTCGGTGAGCATCGCCGGTGTGTTTGTGGTTTTCAGCTTTCTGATCATTCCCGCCGCCTGCGCCTCGCTCTTTGCCGACCGCTTCGCCGCCCAGTTGATTCTGGCCTGGTTGGTGGCCGTGATTACGACCGTGTTCGGGTTGGTGCTGTCGGCCGTCGTGGATGTCCCAACGGGGGCATCGTTGGTGGCCTGCTTTGGCGCGGTCTTGGTCGCATTCGCGATGGCCCGGACACTGGCACGAAAAAACCACAAGGGAACATCATGAGACGAGAAGGAAGGATTTCGTACAAGGAAAGACGCCGATCCTGCTGCTATCCTGCATCCTGTTCGTTTCGAGCGGATGTGACGACCAGATGGCCGGTGAACTGGCCGCCCTCACCGGGGCCTATTGGGGTGACGTGGTCACCGTCTCAACGACGGGATACCTATTCGATGTGATTGGCGTCAAACATGAGAGTGACACGCACGAACACGACCAACACTCGCACGCTGCGCATCCCCTGCACGAACACAAGCATTAAAGCCGGGTGCCATGCAACACCGAAGACGCGGGCATGCGCTCTTGGAGTGTTACGCTCGTGCGAGAATCCTTTTTCGCACGAATGGGACGAGAAAGGATTCTCATCCCAGCGGCATGGCCGCGATGCGCCGGGGGCCATGGGTAAGCGATAGCTTACCCATATCTTCAGACCGTCCAACACAGGCAAATCCCGATGTATGCCGGGACCCTTACCACCCGCGCGTCAATCCCCAATCCCCAATCGCTAATCCCCAATCTCCAATCAATGCTCGCCGGAATCGGCAACCCGAAAGATCCCCAACCATTCCTCAACGCTGAAAGACTCGGGCCGGCGCGAGACATCACATCGTTGACACACGCGGTCACGGGTCACCTCATCCAGAACATAACCCAGCGCCGAGCGCAGCGTCTTTCGGCGGTGATCGAACGTGCCGCGCACCAATGCAGCAAACCGGCGAACCTCGTGGCGGTCCGCAAATGGTGAATCGCCAACATCCATACGGATCATCACCGAATCAACTGACGGTTGCGGCCAGAACGTGTGCGCCGGCAGCCTGGCCACTGCCCGCATGGAGCATAACGCCTGTGAGATGATGCTCATCGGGCCGTATGCCTTGCAGTTCGGTCTAGCCGTGATCCGTCCCCCGACCTCCGCCTGAACGGTAAAGCAAAGGCGGCGCACTTTGGGATGATCCACGAGCAGGTTCATCACCAGGGGCGTCGCCACCTGATACGGTAGGTTTGCGACGAGCTTCACGCATCCCGCAGCTCCACCATCGTGACCCTCAACCGCGTCGATAACGTCCTGCCTGATCCGGTGTTTGCTTTCAAGAACATCGCCGTGGATCAGGATCACTCCCGCTGTTTCGCGGAATCGGTCTTCAAGGACGGTGAACAGGTTTCGGTCAATCTCCACGCATAGGACGTGTCGGCTCGCCGCGGCCAGTAAATCGGTCAGCCCACCCGTACCTCCACCCACTTCGAGCACCAGATCGCGCCCATCGAGTTCCGCACAAGCAACCAGGCGGCGCATGAGATTGCCGTCGATCAGAAAGTGCTGCCCGAGCCGTTTCCGGGGCCTGATCCCGGCGGCTTGCAGCAGCTCCACGATTTCCCTCTTGGTTTGAACGTGCTTTGTGTTCACCGGGCAATGGCGCTCTGATCATTCATGGATACCCGTCTCGGGAAACGCTAGTATAACGCGTCATCGATCGGTTGCCGCCGGGCGGAGGTCAGGCCGGCGCCCTGTGTGAGCTCCGATCATCGCATTATTCCAGGAGTTGCCAATGCGTTCCCACGAGGTTCTGAAACGGGCGGCTGACACCATCGGCGTAAAGGCGCTTGCCGCGGAGCTTAGACTATCGCAGGCTCTGGTCTACAAGTGGTGTCAGGAATGGGACCCGAACGACCCCGACGCGGGTGGAGCCCGCAATCCGCTGGACCGGCTCGCGGACACCGTCCGCCTGACCGGCGACCGGGACGTCGTGAATTGGCTGTGTCACGAAGCTGGGGGATTCTTCGTTCGGAATCCGTCGAAACCGCTGGCGGACGTGAGCACGAAACTGTTGGTCAACACACAACGCCTCGTGAAGGAATTCAGCCAGTTACTCCTCACGGTCACCAAGTCGATCGAGGATGACGGCGAGATCGAGCCGGCCGAGGCCGATCGAATCCGCAATGCCTGGGAACTCTTCAAGGGAACCGTGGAAGCCTTCACCGTTGCCTGCGAACGCGGTATCTACCGCACGAAGCAGCAGAGCGATTGACATCCCTCCGGCATCAGGTTTCCCAACTCTCCAGGGTGCGTCAACTCCCAGCCTTTTCCAAGCCGCGGATTTCAACCTTGACCCGAGTGCGTGACGGATTCGGCGGGCGAACCTATGAGGCAGGAGGTCGAGCCGGTTCACGGCGTCTGATTCAGCGTGAAGAGTCACGAAAGTGAGAAGTTTGATGAGCAACCGTTCACACGATCGCTCGAACCCGCGAGCTGAACTCTCGAATCGCTTGAGGAACTGGACGCGGATGAGGGCAAGGACCACCTCGAATGCTTGCTCGACTGGTCGGAGGCTTTATCATCGGGGGCGGTCCTTGACCATGTCACCCGGGTGCATGCCCCGAAACCACAGACCTGTCAGGAGAGCACCTGTCCCGTGTACGGAAAGGCCGCCTAAACTT
>CAZJTP010000180.1:0-9295 GCA_964548955.1 uncultured Phycisphaeraceae bacterium | reverse complement strand
AATTGGAATTGTGCTGCGCACCGATCCGATCGAGTTGGAGGGTCACGTGTTCGAGGCGACGATACATATCGTCCACGTTTTTCACGGCGGCCGGGGACCAGAGTCGCTCGGCAATGGCTGCCATTCGCGGCCAGATCCGCGAGTCGATCGTCTCGGGCGTCACGAACTCGCCCCACATGCATGCCTCACCGCCGAGAATTCGCCCAGGCCGTGAGACCTTGGAAACCTTGCCGTCAGGATCCGGGTCGTTTAGGTAGTGGAATGAGGCCGGTCGCTGGTGATCGAGGTAGTAGCCGTTGGAAAGAATAGCATCGAAGCCGTGAGTGACGGCTCCTTGAAGCGATTCGACGCCGCGCCAGGACTGCACGACACAGTTCTCGGGCAGACCTTCATTGAGGATTTCGTCCCAGCCGATCATCGTTCTGCCATACTTGGCGAGGATTACCGCCACGCGGCGATTGAAATAGGCCTGTAGAGCGTGCAGATCGGGCAGACTCTCTTGCTTCATGAACGCCTGGATCTGTGGATTCGTCGCCCACTGATTTCCGTTTACCTCGTCACCACCGACGTGCAGATAGGGGTCGGGGAAGATGGCCGTCATTTCGGCAAGGAAGGATTCGAGAAACTCGTACAGCGACTCCTTGGTGGGATCAAAGCAAGGATCGAATACGCCCCAGTGTCGTTCGATCCGGTACGGCCCCGGTGCAGCCGCGAGTTCCGGGTGCCCGACCAGCCAGCTCGTCGTGTGGCCCGGCATGTCGAACTCGGGCACTACGCGGATACCGCGATCACGTGCGTAGGCGACGATCTCGCGTAGTTCCTTATGCGTAAAGTAATCGCCATCCGAGCCTCGCTCGTGAAGCCGAGGGAAGCGCTTGGACTCTACGCGAAAGCCCTGATCCTCCGTCAGGTGAAGGTGGAGGACATTCAGCTTGACGGCGGCCATGGCGTCGAGATTACGCTTGATGATGGTAATGGGCTGCCAGTGGCGGCACACGTCAATCAGCAGGCCGCGCCAAGGAAACCGTGGCTTATCTTCGACATGGACTTCGGGAATGACGAAGCCGGAACCGTCACGTCGCAAAAGCTGCTCCAACGTTGCGAGCCCGCGCAGCACGCCGACTGTCGTTGGGGCGTCGAGCCGTGCCTGATCCGTCGATACGTTCAGGAAGTAGGTCTCGTCCTCCTCAGGCGACTGAATCCGCTGACCGGTCCCTTGGCACCGGATCCTCAGTTTGGCACGCTGTTGTGAATCGGCAGTGACACGTCGGATCGCCTGTCCGGGATAGGCAGACAGGTGAGCCAGGAAACGATCGATGGCCTTATCGAGCCGCGGCTCGGTATGACCTTCGACGGCAATCGGCATGTGGGTGCCGAGGCTGAGCGATCCCGTACCCCACTTGATGTGTGCCGGCATGGGCATCAAGCCGCGATCGCGATCCTCCGCATGAGTCAAAGAGCAGACGACAGGCGACAGTGCCACGACAAGCAGGCGGATTCGGCGGACAACGCTCATAAGCTACTTGTAATCTACCGCCTACCGGACGTCCATGGCGGCCTCGCACGCGGGGACCGTCGGGAGGTAACGCAGGGAAGCTCGGCAGGTCAACAATCCGTGCCCCACGTTGTTTTCGCGACGCTGGGGAAATGGGATTCGCCATGCTTCCGCTTCGCGTGCACCTGCGCCTGAGCCTTCCGTTGGTTACGCAGGCTCTTATACTGGTCGCCGTCACGTTCGTTGCTCCGTCGCTTCATCGCAGTTCAGCAGCCCGTGGCAGATTCACGATCCGCAGGCAATGCACTCCCTGGACAACCGATCCGGCGCGAGTATCTTCTTCCCCGATGGATCCAAACGGCGCCGGCGGCGTGGCGGTCTCGGGTCTCGAGATGTCTCAGAACTCGATGAGGCTAGCGTGGTCGCGTGAAGAGGTCGACAACAAGTTACACGGCATCATGAAGGCTATTCACAAGGTATCAGCGGAGACTGCCGAGGCCTACGGCACACCCGGCAGCTACGTCAACGGTGCCAACATCGCCGGCTTCCTGAAGGTGGCCGACGCGATGATGGATCAGGGCGTCGTTTAACATCTGCTGGCCAGTAGCCTGCTGCAAAGCACAGGCGGGACTACCTATCCGGCGAGTCTATTGATCGATCAGGTAATTGCTCCCGTCGGTCTGGAGTGGATGGCATTGAGCAACCTGGGCCCGAGCGAGGTCGACTCCGCCTCGCTCCGGCTTCTCAGGTTTGCAGTTCGTCGGGCTTGCAAGTAACGATTGACACTCTATTCGCTGGGCAATGCAATCCCGCTCCACGGCGCGGAAACATTGTCCGACTGGCCCGTAGTTGTATGGACTTGTATGGTTTTTACAGCGTGTTAGCGTTCTGTTACCGTAGTTGCCAGGCAGCTGCCGATGCTGCTGACACGAGCTAGCTTTGCGAGGAGCATATAATGTCACAAATACTCTGCAGAATCATGGTTGTCACCTGCTTACTCGTGACACACGCGAGTGGCACTGCAGCGAATTCGCAAGACAGGGTCACGAAGAATGAATACAAGAGTGCCTCCCCCGGCGGCACGACAGCGTTTCCATTTGAGTGGTATCGAGGACATATCCTCCTGAAGGTTGATGTCAATGGCACGGAACTCCGTCTGACGCTCGACAATGGTGTGCTCTGGGATTCCCTTCTACTGTACGGCGGGCCCCGGATCGACGGGCTTGGTCTTAAGTATGACGGCAAGGGGCGGCTCGGTGTGGACGGCGGTGCAGCGTCCACCACTACGGATACAGCCTCGGGAATCACGATTCGGCTTGGAGACATAGAACTGAAGAACCAGTCGGCCGTCGTCACGCCCGCAAGTTCGAGCATGAGCAAGATGTTCAGGGGCGAGGACGGCGTCATCAGTGGATCTCTATTCAAGCACTTTGTCGTGCAGATCGACTTCGACAGAAAGGTTATCACGCTGATTGAGCCTAGCAGGTTCGAGTACAAGGGCGAAGGTCAAGCCATGCCATTAACACCCTTCGGTCGTGGAGCGTACACGTTGCCTTGCACGCTACATATGCAAGACGGAAGCAGCACCGTCGTGAATCCTGTTTTGGACCTCGGCGGATTGCAGCCTTTATTGCTATTTCTAGGCAAGCGGAACGATGTTTCCGTTCCCAAAGACGCGATCCCAGCGCAGCTCGCTGTGACGTGGACGGGTTTTATTGGGCGTGTTCAAAGACTGCAAATCGGGAAGTACTCTCTGGAGAATGTTATAACGGGTTTCACTGAGGACGAGGGAAGACTGGGGAAGGATTGCGAAGGATTGCTTGGCCCGCCGATTTTTGAACGCTTTACGGTCACATTCGACTACGGGAACAAGACGGTGTTCCTCGAACCCAACGCCCACTTCCATGACGAGTTCAAGTCTCCCAGGGTGGGGCTACGTCCCAAGGAGAAGGGAGACTAGTGTTCTCCATCGTATTTTCGCTGTGCCTGCACGCGGGAGGGCTCTCTGCCACGGGTTTCAGCGGGGGCGGTCGAGGCTGGCTGCGCATGAGCGGAGTAGCGCACTGCCTCGCTCGGGCTTTTCGCACACCGGGTGGCCGGACTCTGGGCCGGCAGCCGGTGCTCTTGTCACAGCCTCAGCCCGGTTCTTCATTACAAGCCAGACGGGGTACTGGAACAGTTCAAATTAACCTTGTCCTTGTGCTCGCGCTGACAGGAGCCCGGGCTCAGGAGATTCTTCATGGTGGAGGCAGACAGAAGTTCACAGCTGGGTGAGCCGGACCTTCACTTCTGCGGCTTTCACAAGTTGATGCCGCACCGTGTCGAGAACGTGCTGCTTGTCTCAAGACTGTATGAATCCTTCATTCTCAAGGAGGAAGGCCTGCTCAACGAGCTGATCACCAGTGAGTACCTCGATTTGAGCCTCAGCCACGCCCCTCGGGTCTCCAGGGTATCCACTGCTCAGGAGGCGATCGAGTTCACTCAGGGCAATCGGGGCGACGTCGTTCTGACGATGGCCATGCTGGTGCAAAGGAGTCTGCCGGACTTCGCCAAGGCGGTGAAGGAGATCCGGCCTGATCTGCCTGGCGTGGTTCTGGCGGATGAGCCCAGGGAGCTGGTCCGGCACCCGGAGCTCTCCTCGGCTCCGCACATCGACCGCACGTTTGTCTGGAGCGGCGATCCGAAAGTGGGAGGCATTCTGGGCGACCCGCCCACTCCAGCGACCTGCATAATCACCCCCCTTTGGGATGCACGCTGCAGCTGAGCGCTTCAGCCAGAGGACTTTCTTGCCGAGAGGATACACGTTATAATGCAGTGCTACGTGTCCGAATCTTATGAGGAATCGGGATCCGGGAGTAACCGAGGCGAGACGCAGGGAGTTAGCCTGCAAAGAGAGAAGATTGGAGGCCCGAAGAGTGCCGCTGTATGTGTATCAATGTCGGCTCTGCGGTAGCGAACAAGAGCTGTTGCACGGCATCACGGACAAGCCAAAACGCCGTCTCCATTGCGAGAAATGCGGAAAGAGCACCCCAGTCGTTCGGCTGATAGCGCAGTTGGGCAGCGGTCCCACGCATAAGTCCAAGCCCCCTGCGCTGTGAGGAACCAGCATACGTTGCTAGTCTGGCAACGCAATTGCTAGAGCCTCGCCGTAACCGTCTTGTCCCGTGGATTGTTGGCCGACTTGAGGATGAAATGGTCCTCGCAAGGGAGGTAGAGGGGTATGGTCGGGATGCAGCATCCCCAGTATTTGTCACGCGAAGACCTACTCAAGCTCATCGAGATCCATGCGAAGAGCTGGTTGGCACATGACGGCTGTTGGTTCCTTGCAGCTGAAGAGAGATACGGGTTCGAGGA
Organism: uncultured Phycisphaeraceae bacterium; assembly: GCA_964548955.1. Taxonomy (GTDB): domain Bacteria; phylum Planctomycetota; class Phycisphaerae; order UBA1845; family UBA1845. Next base: position 4,446 of record CAZJTP010000180.1, on the reverse strand, counting down.
CGCGATCGCCCTTGACATTCGAGCCTGCGAACTCTTCTCACCGGTGGAGGCCAAGCGGATCATGAGGGCATTTCAGATTCGCAATGGGGGCGGCCTCGATGCCCTCGAAAAGGCCCTTCGCTTTCGGCTCTATGCCACCGTCAACCCACAGGTAATCGAACGACCAAACGACACCACGCTGGTCTTTAAGATGCTTGAGTGCCGTGTCCACGCCGCGCGACGGCGCAAAGGCCTTCCTGATTTTCCCTGCAAACCCGTCGGTATTGTGGAATATGCCGAATTCGCGCAGACCGTCGACGCCCGCATCACAACTCGTTGTTTACAGTGCCCCCCCGATCACACTGAAGGAAGCGGATACATGTGTGGGTGGGAGTTCACGATGTAGGATTAGCACCGGACAAGCTCTCTCCGCGACTCGTGGAAATAGTCGCCACTCCCCATCGAACGTAAGAGGTACAAGCCGAGTTGGCGTAAGTCGGGTCGCACCCGCCGACACCACGATTGAGCCAGTCTCTGCTGACGCGATGGGGGCCTGGGTCACCACGTTTCGAGATTGAAGATGTGGGCGATGCGACGTTCTTGGAACGGGCGCCATGGCATACTTCTGATCAGGCTGGCTCTTTCGCGTTGCCGCCTGCCCGAGTTGGCATTACCTTACACGCCCGGTTCGACGCATTCTAAGCCGCAAGAAACGAGATGCTGGGAGGAGACGCATGGCGCGAGAGAATAGCAGTTTTCAAACTCGAGGGACGCGATGGCCGACGTTTTGGATGTCGACCATCGTGCTTATGATTGCTTTCGTCCTACCGTTGTCCGGCTGCAAGCAATCCGAAAAGCCGGCGGATGATGGAACGAAGACGATTGGTGTCACACTTCTGACGGTCCAGCATCAGTTCTACCAGGATCTCCGCGGCGGGCTGGAGGACGAAGCCAAGAAGCACGGTTACAAGCTGCTGATCAGCACGGCCGAGTTCGATCCGGCAAGGCAGGCTAATCAGATCGACGAGTTCATCGTGCAGAAAGTCGATGCCCTCGTCGTTTGCCCCTGTGACTCGCGCAGTGTCGGGGCGAGTATCGTTGCGGCAAACGAGGCCGGCGTCGCTGTCTTCACGGCGGATATCGCCAGCACGGCGCCCATCGGCGAGGTCACGGCACACATCGCCTCGGACAATGTGCAAGGCGGGCGCGAGGCGGCCAAGTTGCTCGCCAAGGCCGTAGGCGGCGTCGGCAACGTGGTCATCCTGTCCCACCCGGAAGTGGCGAGTGTCACGGATCGCGTCAACGGTTTTAAGGAAGAGATCGCAAAGTATGAGCAGATTGAGGTGGTGGCCGAACTGTCGGCCGAGGGGAAGCGAGACAGAGCTGTACGCGTAATGGAGGATCTGCTTCAGGCGCATGATGATCTTGTTGGCGTGTTCGGGATCAACGACGACTCGGCGCTCGGGGCGCTGGCGGCCGTCGAAGCGGCGGGCAAGCTCGGGAAGATCAAGATCGTGGGCTACGACGCCACGCCAGAGGCACGAGCCAAGATTCTCACGGGTGCCATCTACGGCGACGTCATTCAGCATCCACGCAAGATCGGCCAACTTACCATCCGTGCCATCCACGGTCATATCGAGGGCCGCCCGCCACCCTCGTCCATCCCGGTTGAGGTGGGCACGTACACGGTAGAATCACCCTGACGATCGATGGAGACGCAACGGCCCCGAATTCGTTTCGAGCGAGTGTCCAAGACGTTCCCCGGCGTGCGGGCGTTGGACGAGGTGAGCTTTGACGTCGAGCCCGGATGCGTGCACGCGCTCGTGGGAGAGAACGGCGCGGGCAAGAGCACGCTCGTGAAGATTCTCGCGGGGGCACACCCGATCGGCGGGGGCTCAATCGAGCTGGACGGTGTTCCGGTTCGCGTCCGCGGTGCCCGTCACGCGCAGGCGTTGGGCATTGCGATCGTCTATCAGGAATTCAATCTCGTACCCGACCTGTCGGTCAGCGAGAACGTCTTCCTTGGGCGTTGGCCGCGGTCGAATTGGGCTCGCGTTATCCGGTTCCAGGAGTTGCACGAACGCACTCGGCAGCTCTTTGACAAACTGGAGCTCGATGTGCCGGTTCGCGCGGCTGTTAGTACTCTCAGCGTCGCACAGCAGCAGATGGTCGAGATCGGCAAGGCGCTTTCACTGGACGCGCGAATCCTGGTTCTGGATGAACCCTCCGCCGTCCTGACGCCGCACGAACTTGCGGCGCTCTTTCGGCTGATACGAAGGCTGACTAACCGAGGTGTGAGTGTCATCTACATCTCGCATAGGCTGGACGAGATATTCGAACTGGCGGACCACGTAACCGTGTTACGCGATGGTCGGCATATATCCACGCGCTCTATTAGCGAGGTAAGACGCGATACGCTTATCCTCGAGACGGTCGGGCGACCACTGGATCAGGAGTTTCCCCTGCGCGAGGATCGAAGGGGTGGCGCGGTGCTGCGTGTCGAGCGGCTCTCTGCACGGGGAGCCTTTGAAGGCGTGTCCTTCGACGTGCGCGAGGGCGAGGTCTTCGCGCTGACGGGACTGGTGGGCTCGGGGCGCAGTTCTGTCGCTAAGGTGGTCTTCGGCGCGCTGTCTGCAACGAGTGGGACCATTCTCGTGGGTAACACGCAAGGACCGTTTGCGTCACCTCGCGCGGCGAAGCGTGCCGGCATCGCCATGCTGCCGGAAGACCGGAAGCGGGAAGGCTTGCTGCTGGAGCGCCCGTTGCGAGAGAACATCACGTTGGCGCACCGTGAAGATGTCGCCACTCTTGGCTTCATGGGCGTTCGTCACGAGCGCCGGATTGCAGGCGATCTTATGGTTCGGCATGATGTACGGGCGGCGGGGGCGGATGTGGCCGCTGCGACGCTGAGTGGTGGCAACCAGCAGAAGGCCATGCTGGCACGATGGCTCCAGCGACCGTACCGTGTGGTGATCCTCGATGAGCCGACGCGCGGCGTGGATGTCGGCGCCAAGGTCGAGATGTACGAAAAGCTCAACGCTATCGCGGTGGGCGGCGCCGCCATCCTCATGATTTCATCCGAGCTGCCGGAAGTCATCGGTATGGCGGATCGCATTGGTGTGATGTGCGAGGGACGGCTGATGGGGATTCTGGACAACGCCGATCGCAACGTGCCGCAGGACGCGATCATGCGACTGGCTGTGGGTGAAGCATCATCATGACCACCGAATCGCGTCTAACCACATCGATGCAGTGGCTCATTGCCCTTCGCATGCCGGTCATCCTGTTGGCACTCATACTCGCCGCAACCTTCCTTACTGACGGGCGCTTTGTACGACTGGACAACGTGATCAACGTCTTGCGCCAGGTCTCCTTTGAGGCAATGATTGCCTTCGGTATGACGCTGGTAATCGTCACGGGTGGGATCGACCTGTCCGTGGGCTCGCTTGTGGCCCTGACCGGCGTGGTGGCGGCCATGGTGATGCGCAGCACGCTCGATTGGTCTCCGGTTGCGTCCATTTCACTCGGGTTGTTTTGCGGCGTCACGACCGGGGCGGTGATCGGAGCGAGTTCCGGTGCGATCGTCGCGCGTTTCTCAATTCCTCCGTTCATCGTAACCTTGGCGGCCATGCTGATGGCGCGCGGCGCGGCCTTTATTCTCTGCGACGGGCAGCCGGTGTATGAGTTGCACTCGGAATTGATCTGGCTCGGCCGCGGTTTCGTGTTGGAATCTGTCTTCGGGCGGTTGATCCCGGTGCCGGTGTTGGTGATGTTATGTGCTTATGCGGCGACCGCAGTCCTTCTCTCGCGAACCGTTTTTGGACGCGGTGTCATCGCGGTGGGCAGCAACGAGGAGGCTGCAAGGCTGGCCGGTATCGCCGTGCGTCGCACCAAGCTGATGGTCTACCTGATCACCGGCGCATTCGCCGGTCTGGCCGGTGTGCTGCACGATGCCAAGCTGATGGCGGGTGACCCCAAAGTCGGCGAGATGTGGGAGCTTAACGTCATCGCGGCGGTCGTGGTCGGGGGAACCAGCCTCTTCGGCGGTCGAGGCAGCGTGACGGGGACGCTGGTCGGAGCCCTGATCATCGGCACGCTCAACAACAGCTTGAACTTGCTGCATGTGGAGCACTTTTGGCAGATGGTCGTGCTCGGCGGTGTAATCCTATCCGCGAGTCTCGTGGATGCGGGATTGAGGCGACTCGACTTGCGGCGGTAAACCGTCGCGGTCCTTTTGCGAAGTATGCACGCACGCGATAGCAGCAAGGAGATGTCCGTCGTGCAAAGTTATCAGAGAGTAAACGGAGGAGGTATACCGTGCGAAAGCAGTTGATCAGAGCCCGCTGTATATGGGCTGCAGTCCTATCAGTCAGTGTCGGATTCGCACCGTTGGCGATCGCCGAATCCACCGGTGAGCGTATGTTCGACCTGTCCAAGGACAAAGTCCTGTACTGCGTCGGCTACGCG
>CAZJTP010000179.1:0-9354 GCA_964548955.1 uncultured Phycisphaeraceae bacterium | reverse complement strand
CCCGGATACGACTGAAGAAGTTGTACCCATCGTTCGAGATGTAATGGAGCACTAGTGCTCCGTCACCCCTGTTTTTGTGGGTTATCCGAACCGCGCCCGTCAGGAAGCGGTCACCCGCCGGGACACCGCACGGCGCATCTCCACTCCCTAACGGTCGTGGCTCTGTTTTGCAGGCCTGATCGGCAACCCACAGTTTTGGGTGTGACCGAGTACTAGTACAGCAGTTCACCTCCACGGGCGCCGGGTGTCTCGGCGGTCTGTTCCCACCCGCGTCGTACCAGCTCCAGGCCGTAGAGGCAGAACTCAAAATCCTCGCTTAGATGGCGAAACAGCGATGGAGGCGGTGTGTCGTCCTCACCGGCAAGTTCCGAGACGATCGCATAGGAGCGCTTCCCCTGGGAGACATAGTTAAACAACACATCGGAGGGGTGGGGTGAGTGTTTGAGCTGCTCCGGATAGACACCGGCCCAGAACAATGTGTAGTCGCCGATGTTTCTGTACATCGCGCGATCGCGTTGAACCGGGCTTCCCGGCCGTTCATCAGACAAAGCCACCAGCATCGCGGCGATCTGATCCAGACGCTTGCCTTGGGTGTTTCGGATGACGCTGAGCCGGTCGACATGCGTAAAACCCACGAGCAGATCCGTGACGTACTCGGTGAGAGCCGGGTCGCACATCCCCACCTCGATGCAAAAGGCGTGTTCAACAAGGCCCCTGAAGAGACGTCGAAGTGGATGATCCTGCCTGATCGGTTCCATCATACACCATAGAGACTGCGCGGTGGGTAGCCGTCGAACACGGTCCGAGAACGGTCCCACGATATACGTCGTACTCCAATTAGAATCGTAGGATTCGTACTGTCGTGAGGCAAACTGGCGAGAGGCGCCGAAGAGCAGCTTGAGCGTCCGATAGACGGACGCAACAGGTTGCCGTGGCGCGCGCGAGGCAATATCAATCCGCCGGTCTGCAGCTTCGGCAACTGAGACAGCAAAGCGCGATCGAGAGTTCCCCACACCAACGGTCAGACAGAGACGCAGGATTGATTCGCGTTCATCGTAGCCGAGGTGTTACCCATTGTCGGAATCAGCCCGTGAGTCGGACTTGGTGGATTCGGTCTTGGCCGTCTCGGTTTTGGAGCCGCTGGCCTTCTCCTGTGACGCTTTCTCCGGTGACGTCGTCTTGGATGATGCTTTCTTCGCGACCTTAGGCGTCTTCGGCTTCTGCTCGGTCTCCTTGGTCATCTCCGCGTGGCGTTGAATCTGTTCGGTGCGCAGCAGGCGCTTCAGTCGGTCTTCCATCTCCGCGCAGAGAGTGTAGACCGGCTTTAGCAACTCCTTGCGATCGGTGTCCGCTTTCTTCACGGCGGCAAGGTCACGGTTCTTCATCGCCTCCTGCTGCCGGGCGGCAATCTTGGCGAACTCGTGTTTCTTGGCCTCCCGGTAGTTGTTCGCCCGGCCCTTGAATTCTTCGAGTATCGACTTGGCAGAGGTGATCTGTCCCTTATCCAGCTCGTATTCCTTGATGAACTCCTCGACGAGCGTTGCAAAGATGCGATTAGGATCGAAGGTCTCGCGTTTGGGTTCTGGGAGACGGCCTTGTGGCGGACGCGTCGGTCGCGGCGGCCCCCGGTCCGTTATCCGGGGCTCAGGGAATATGCCTTTTTCGGTTGGTTGGCCTGCTTCCCATTCTTCGAAGTTCTCATCGATCTTTCCGAAGGTGAATCTCATCTCCTCCAGATCGAAGTCGTGCATATCCCGCTGTTCCGGCGTCAGGATCAGCCGCCACTCCTCGTTAGCCTTGAAGATCGCCTCCTTCGCAAGTTTCGCGAGAGGTCTGGCTGCCTTGCCGATCCGCTTCATCTTCTCGTGGTCGTCCGGAGGTTGGAGCTGCGCTGCCAGAAGATCACGAATGATAGGCCAAACCTCGTTCTCGTGCTGTTCGAGGAACCTGTACACCTCTCGTTTCATTAGCTTGTCGGTTTCCTCGGTCTGGACGTCGTTGAGATTGTACCGCGCGGCGATGTTGTGCACCGCTCGCTTCATAATCAGCTCGAGGGTAGCGGCCGCCGGCCTTGCCCCGGTCTTGAGGTCTTCCACGGGATTGGGCTCAACCGGCTTTTGCGGCTCCTCTGCCTGCCCAGCGGGAACCCAGAACGCAATCGCTACAAAAAGCACCCAAACCATTTGGTGTCGCAGAGTCATGGCACAGTACTCAAGGCCAATATCAGTAAACACGTCCCATTACCTGTTAAGGCCACTCCGATGGTAGTCCTACTCCAAGATTATAACAAACGGGAACTGTCCTGGTTGCAGCGGTGCAGCCTGTTCGTCCGCCTACCGCATCGTACTGGTTGCCCACGCAGCGGCCGATTTGAAACAATGCGTCAGCCACCTGATAGCCCATTCTACGGCGACTTCGGTAAGTTAGGTTGACCTAGTATCCGGACCTACCGAGAGTTCGCGCAATCGGTTTAAGCAACCTGTTCAGATAATGCCGGAGGCGATAGTACCACAGACGCTTGGCCAAGCGTCGCAGGTTCGGATGGTCCGGGTTGCGGCGCAGTGCCCGACGCAGCATCGATCCGGCCTCACGCCATTGCGCCAATTGCAGATAAGCCAGGATCGCGGTGTACGCTGCGGGCTCATAGTCGGGCTTCGTTCGAACGGCGTGCAGACAATGCTCGAGCCCCGCCGCGTGACGCCCCTGCCGGATCAGACAAACTGCCAACCAGTAGTGGGCAAGGGCGTGGTCCGCGTCGATCGCCAAAACGCGACGGAAGGCATCCGCAGCCTCACCCGGTTTACCCATCGTCAGTTGGCAGTTCCCCAGAAGGATCAAGGCAGCGGTGTCCGTGGGGTCTTTCTCCGCGGCGCGTTTGAGTTGCCCCTGCGCCTCCGTGAACCGCCCGAGTTGGAGTAACGCCTCACCGATCTTAGCCTCGAAGCCTGTGAGATCGATATCGTCGGCGGCGGAACGTGCGGTCTCGAAGCAGGAGAGAGCCTGTCCGGGCTGACCGCGCAGCAGGCAGATCTTGCCCAGGGAAAAGTGAGATTCCACGTGACCGGGATCGAGATCGATGATCTGTGCGAACTTGGCGGCCGCCGCGGCGAGTTCGCCTGATTCGGCGATCATCTCAGCCAATTCGAACAGCAAACCGGTGTCGCCCGGATCATCTCGAACTTCACGCAGGTAGTAATCTTTCGCGGCATCGAGCCGCCCCTGGGCACGATAGGCCTGAGCGATCCGCCGGTTGACACCGATGTACTCCGGGAACAGTTCGAGCACCCGCTGCCAGCAGTAGATCGCACGATCAAACCGTTTTCTGGCTGCCAACGATGTTCCCATATGGAAGAAGCAGTGCGGGCAGGACTCGTCAAGCTCCTGAGCAAGATAGAACATCTCCTCGGCCTGGTCGTGTTGCCCCAGGTCGGCGTAGATGGCGATGCGATGACAATATGCCGGCTCATAATCCGGGTGGAGTCTGGCGAGTTCCTCGAAGATTTCCAGGGCACGGCTGGAACGCCCAAGCCGGGCGAGCACGTCGCCCAGGGCAACGGCCATCTCACAATCCCCCGGCTCCAGATCGCAGGCGGCCTGATAGGCTTCGGCCGCTTCTTCCCAGCAATCGAGCTCCTCCAAAATGTATCCCCGATGGGCGTGCCAAACGGCGTTGTTGGGATTGATCGAAAGAGCGACGTCAAGTTCCGCAAGCGCTTCCTGCCACAGTTGTGATTCGGACAGTTGCTGCGCCCGCTCGACCCGTTGCTCTGCTTCCAGCCAGTCGTTCATGTTCCGCATGGGTCCCAATGGGTTGGAGGCAATGCCCCCTACCCCTGATTCATTCTATGCCTCTTATCGGACAGCGGCAATATCCGATCGAGTGGCAAAATCGCGCGGGCCTCTCAACCCGACCGGTGATACGCTCAGTCTCAACCATGCGTGTTTGCCCCGTGGAATGGACACGCAAAGGAGCCTGACATATCCGGGCAGCATTGCATCTGCCCATTCGCCATTCGAGATTGCAGATTCGTCAGAATGTCCGCTCGATAAAGCCTGTGTCGATCTTGCCTGAGGCGAAATCGGGATGTTCCAGCACCTTGCGCAGGAAGGGGAGCGTCGTCTTGATCGGCTCTATGGTGAACTCGTACAGGCATCGCTGCATGGTGCGAATCGCTTCGGAACGTGTGGGCTGATGGACGATGACCTTGGCCAGCAGTGAATCATACCGCGGCGAGATGTAGTAGCCCTCATACCCGTGCGTCTCGACGCGCACGCCGAATCCGCCCGGTGGGTGGAATTTCTCGATCAGCCCAGCGCAAGGCCGGAATGTTGCTTCAGGGTCTTCCGCGTTGATACGACACTCGATGGCGTGGCCGCTGGGTCGTACGGATCGCTGATTGAAGTCCAACGGTTCACCGGCGGCAACCCTGATCTGCATCTTGATCAGGTCCATACCGGTGGTCATCTCCGTGACCGGATGCTCGACTTGAATCCGAGTGTTGACTTCCATGAAGTAGAATTTGCCCTTCCTGTCGACGAGAAACTCTACGGTTCCGGCGCTGGTGTAGCCGGCCGCCCTCGCCAGCTTTACCGCGGCCCCGCAGAGATCCTTTCTCGTTCGGGCGTCGATTCCCGGCGACGGGGATTCCTCGACAAGCTTCTGATAGCGGCGTTGCAGAGTGCAGTCTCGTTCGCCCAGGTACACGAAGTGATCGTGGTGATCGGCGATGATCTGCACCTCAACGTGCCGGGGGCGCTCGAGGTATTTCTCGATATACAGGTCGGTGCTCGTAAAGGCGCTGTTGGCTTCCTGCTGGGCCTGTTTGATGGCAGTGAGCAGATCGGCCTTGTCCCGCACGATGCGCATGCCGCGTCCGCCGCCGCCGGCCGCCGCCTTGATGATCAGGGGGAAACCGATGCGTCCCGCGATGCGGACGGTCTCGTCGTCCTCTTGCAGGATTCCGTCGCTGCCCGGGATCGTGGGGATCTTCGCCTTTTTCGCCAGGGACCGTGCCGCCGCTTTGTCACCGAGCTTCCGCATGGCATCGGCGCTTGGTCCGATGAACTCGATGTTGCAGGCGCGACACTTCTCGGCAAACGCGGCGTTCTCCGCGAGAAAGCCGTATCCGGGATGGACGGCATCGGCGCCGGCGACCTCAGCCGCGGCAATGATGCGGTCGCTTTTGAGATAGCTGTCGCGCGGGGCTGGACCGCCGATGCAGATCGTACGGTCCGCCAGATCCAGGTATGCCGCACCGCGGTCCTCCTCGGAACAAACGCACACGGATTCGATGTCAAGCTCATGACAGGCGCGGATGATGCGTAACGCAATCTCACCCCGGTTCGCGATTAGTATCCGTCGGAACATCGTTTCAAAGCTTCACTCTGCGGGATCACTCCGGCCTGCGCACCGCGATCGCGCCGGAACCGGCCGAAAGACCTCTCGCTTGTGACTCACTGGGGGCGAACCAAAAACAGCGGCTGCCCGTACTCGACCGGCCCCTCGTTCTTCACGAGTACCTTCTCGATCGTCCCGGTGATCTCCGCCTTGATCTCGTTGAACACCTTCATCGCCTCGACAATGCAAACGACCGTGTCGGGGTTCAATTGGCTGCCCAACTCCACGAACGGCGGCGAATCCGGATCCGAAGCGGCGTAAAACGTTCCGACCATCGGAGATTTGATTTCCACCAGCTCTGTACCTTGAGCTTCGGTTACGGACGCCTCGGTGGCCGGAGCGCCCGCCACCGGGTTCGCTGTCGGATTCGGCGCTTCAGGCGCAGTGGGTGCGACCGGCACACCCTGGTCCGCACTGATTATGGGGCGACGCAGATTCACCTCCACATCACCGTCGCGCAAGGAGATCTCCTCGAGATCGTTCGCGATCATCATGTCGACCAGTTCCCGGATTTTATCGATGTCGAGCAAGGTTGAAGCTCCAGCCCGCGGCGTCACAATCAAGTTAGCGGATTCAGCGGCTCCGCTTGATGATTGCATCATCGAGCCCGGTGCCGAGCCGGCCAAGGACACGGCAACCGTTCGATGTCACTACTATGTCATCCTCGATGCGAACGCCTCCGACGCCGGGCAGATAGATTCCCGGTTCGACCGTCACAACCATTCCCGCCTCGAGCTTTTCTTTGGACCGCCAGCTCAGCGACGGTGCTTCGTGCACGTCCAAACCAAGCCCGTGTCCCAGGCCGTGGTTGAACGCCTCGCCATAACCCGCCTCGGTGATGTGGTCCCGGGCGATCGCGTCAACATCACACATACGCTTGCCGGGGCGGATACCGGCGATTGCGCGACGCTGTGCTTCGAGTACGATCCGGTACACCTCCCCGAGTTTGCGCGGAATGCTACCGACGAAGATCACCCTCGTCAAATCACTGCAATAGCCGTCCACTCGAGCCCCCCAGTCGAACAGGATAGCACTGCCCTTCTTGACCTTGCGGCCTCCAGGAACGGCATGAGGCAGGGCGGCGTTGGGACCCTCCGCGCAGATCGTCGGGAAGGACGGTCCCGAGGCGCCGCGCCTTTTCATCTCGTATTCCAGCCGCGCGGCCATCTCGCGTTCAGTCTGGCCGACGCGGATCGTCTCGCACATGGCCGCAAACGCCTCCTCGGCCACGCGCAGCGCCCTGCGCAGCGCCGTCAGTTCGGTCGCTGATTTCGTGCGGCGCATGTTGACGATGATCGGCGGCGCCTTCGTCAGTCGCGTCCGCTTGGTGAGCTTAGCGAGTCCCGCATGGTCGCCGAGGGTCATATGCTCCGGTTGAACCGCAAGCGATTTAAGCTTCAGCTCCGTACAGACCTTTGCGATCTCGTCGTTTAGCAGACGCTTCCGCAACCACTTCCGCGCCCAGGGACACTCCTTCTTGCTCGACTCATCGAATCGGCCGTCCGTGATTACGTGTACCTCGCGCGGTGTGATAAGTACGGCCGAGTCCTCGCCGGTAAAGCCGGTCAGGTAGAAGTGATCGGCAGGGGTCGTGATCAGGTACGCGCCGATGCGATGCTTCTTCATCTGCCGTCGGCATTGCCTGATCCGATCCGCGATCACCGGTGAGGGGCTGCGTGTTTTTTTCTTGCCCATGATTCTCCCCGTGTTGAATGTCCGTCGTTATGCACCCAAGCGATCCGCAGCGCGGTCGCCGTATCATGCATGATCGGGCGATTCGTCCTGCATGTCAAAGGGGGAATAGCTAATGGCGAATGGCGAATTGCGGATGAGGAATTGCGAACGGGGATGATTCCATTATGCTGAATCGGCTGTTGATGCCTGCGGGAGGTGGTCCGTGAAATGTGATAGAGCCCGGATCGGATCGGTGATCATCGGCGATGGGGCTCCGCTCGCTCTGATCGCCGGGCCTTGCGTGATCGAATCCAAAGAGCACACGCTCCGGCTGGCTTCGGATCTTAAACGTATTTGCGCTGACCTCCGTTTCCCGCTCATCTTCAAGGCCAGCTTCGACAAGGCCAATCGATCCAGCATCGAGAGCTACCGCGGACCGGGCCTCGAGAAGGGATTGGCCATTCTCAGGGAAGTACGCAAGGAGCTTGGTGTTCCGGTGCTTTCAGACATCCACGTACCCGACCAGGCGGCACCGGCCGGAGAGGTGCTCGATTGCGTTCAAATCCCGGCATTCCTGTGTCGACAGACGGATCTGCTGGCCGCAGCCGCTCGCACGGGCCGATGCGTCAACGTCAAGAAGGGCCAGTTCATGTCTCCGGAGGAAATGGCCAACGTCGTCGGCAAGTTGCAGAAAGCGGGCTGCGACAACTACGTGCTCACTGAACGCGGTACGTTCTTCGGCTACAATCGGCTGGTAAACGACATGACGACCATCCCTAGGATGCAGGCGCTTGCCCCAGTCGTGTTCGACGCTACGCATAGCTGTCAATTGCCCGGCGGAGCGGGCAAGCTCGCCGGCGGTCAGCGTCAATATGTTGGCACTCTGGCAGCCGCAGCCGTCGCCGCCGGCGCCGACGCCATCTTCATGGAAGTCCACGACAACCCTGACAAGGCCAAGAGCGACCCCGCAACCGTGTACCCGCTCGATCAACTGCAACCGTTGCTCGAACGACTGTTGCGCATCACCGAAGCGGTACGGCCGGAATGAATGGCGAATGTAGAATAGCGACAGTCGTGCTCCATCGCACCAACTGGGTGGCATGATCCACGCACGGGTGCCACTGGCGGCTCGCCCGCCAGTGAAAGGTGCCCCTTCGCGCAGCCTGGTTGGGTGGCATGGCCAAGCGCAGCGTGGCGAGTTTTGGATCTGCATAGAAAATCCTCCGTCTGGTTTTGGTGGATGTGACGAGACCGCCGTGAGTGTTGCTCTCTGGTTCCCGACGTGGGCTCCGTTCATCATCTTCGCCGCCTATCCCACGATTGCGTTCATCCGCGGCCCGGTGCGGCGTTGGCGCAGGCGGAGAAAGGGGTTGTGTGGTCGGTGCGGCTACAATCTCACACGCAACCTCAGCGGCATGTGTCCGGAGAACGGGACGGAAATCCAGAAGTCGTGATCGCAAAAGGGCCGCTCATCCTCACACTTGAGCGAGTAGGGACTGCCGTTGAGACGAAACCGCGTTGTTTGGGCCGGTAAGCCCCGGAGGGGCCAAAGACATTAGCTCCGGGCGTAGTCCGGTGTTTCGGCTGAAATCCGTATAATGAGGATTTCATTAGAAAGATACGCTCCTGTGCGAGTGCCTGTGGCACCCCTGAAGCGTAATCGTTTCTTGGGCTCGGTATCAGCTGTGCCACCGATCAGAGCCGTAATCCCGGCGGGCCGGGAGACCGATTTTCGGCGAACCGTATTCGGTTCCACAGATGTTGCCCGTCCGGCATCAAAGTGCACGTACTTCACAGGATTTGCATAAAAATATAAGCGACCGGCGTGCTCCCCCTTGGCACGTCGATCGCTATTAGGCAAGTACCCCAGCCTGTAAGGCCGGCGCGTCTAGTCCCCCAGCCAGCCTTGACAGGCTCCCCCCTTTGTACGGTTCCCTAAGGCCCGACACGACCCATCATCCCTGAAGATTGTGCCTACACGAATCGAGCATCCACTCGGATTCGTGGAATCAGGCGGCGTGTCATGGCGCCCTTCAATAAGCCGTTTGGGCAAACACCGTGCCAGGGCAAACCTGCCGTCTGGCTAAGTCCTTATCATGGATTCAAGACCAAAAACGCCGTTTCCGACGGTATGCGATCCGCATGTATTGGCAAAGGTGGGTAAAAACCGGGTAACGAGTCCCCACTTTACCCACCCAACTTAGGTAATTGCGGTACGCCGGGAAGCACGGACGCGAACGATCACCGGCCAAGGTCCCGGCTTCGCTTCCAGGCTGCCAGAA
>CAZJTP010000178.1:0-9494 GCA_964548955.1 uncultured Phycisphaeraceae bacterium | reverse complement strand
GACAACTCCCACCGTTACCCGACACCAACATTGCAAACGGCTGAAGAGTTACTCCCAGCCTACTCCGTGCCTTCTCGGTTCCAAGGTGACGACTGACGTGGAACAAGGCCACTGCTACAAGATTCGGCTTGGTGGAAGGGAAGGCGGCGAACCGGCTGGGAATCTTACGATCACGGTCGAGTGTTTGGGCCCATGTCCTCCTGGCGACGTTTTCTGGATTGACCCGCCCGACGGCGTCGTAGATGCACGCCAGCCGCATCCGATCGGTGCCCCGGCCGGTCTGCAGGGAATCGACACGATCACGGTCAATGCGCCCGAGTATGCTGATGCCACTTGCTTTACACTCTGCGAGACGGGTGAGAACCCAACGCTGCATCCCCCGTACGAGCCTGGACTGGAAACGAATGATATCGTCAGCGTCGAAGATCTCGGGGACGGGACCTACACGCTGACCTTGAAACGCCCGATTGCGCCCGGTGAGGTTACCACGATAACGTATACGGATGATGATGGACTGGAGGCTACTGCCCACTTTATTTCGCACCCTGCCAACGTCAACGCGGATAGCGCAGCCGGTCCGGCCGACATCCTGAGCTTGATCGATGTTCTCAACGGTGTCCGGATCGCGCCGTGGGGTGACTATAGTGCGGACGTCGATCATAGTCTTGCCGTTGGAGCGCCGGATATCCTGCGGACAATCGACTTGCTCAACCACGGCTGGTTGAACACAACCTTGCCGACGAATCCCGGCACGTGCCCGTGAAAAACGGAGAACGGGGAGCAGCATTCCGAAGAAAGGACGGCCTAATGCGATACCCAGGCATTAGAGGTAAAGCCAATCCTACAAGAAGAATCAGAGCTGCGGCGAGTCTGATCGATGTGGCCGCTGTCATTGTTGCGGTCGGCTTGCTGACCCTCTGGCTCATACCGGCCACAGCGGGCGTACGCACAATCAGCAAAGACGCCCGGTGTCTGGCCAACTTGATGCGAATCGGATATGCGAATGCCATATATGCAGCACAGGATCAAGCGGACATGGCCCTCCCCGTACACCACAGGCAGTTCCAGCAATGCCCGCACTTGCCACCCGGCGAAATATGTTACAACCCGATTTTCGTCGGGGCGTACGAGTGGGGCGGCAAGAGCGGCATCGGCCAGGATGACTTTGTGACCGGCGTCCCGGGTGATCCATTGAACAGCAAGTATGGAACACTCGCCGGATTCGGACCGGCATCGCGACCTCTTAACAGAATCCTGTTTGATCGAGATTTTACGGACAATCTTCACCCCGAGTTTGACCCACAGGGTGCACAGGAGGACACGGAGCTGGACTTGCCCACTCTGCGCTGCCCTTCGGACACGGGTTTTACAGGAATCCACTTCCCCTCATTTGCCGACAACGGACACAGCTCTTACGATCACTTCGGCACCAGCTACAACGCCAACATATTCATGGTCGCCAATTTCGGTGGTGGTGAGATGCGTAGCAATTCTCCATATCTCCACAGGATGTCGGAGCTCCTCGCTCCGGCCAGGACGCTGGCCTATCAAGAGAACAACGGACGTTTCGCTTGGACCGCAGCGCCTGAGGCCGACGCCTGTCTGTGGATCTGTGAAGGTATCCCGGGGACGGCGCGAGGCTGGCACGGCAAGGACTGGACATTCAATGCCGCATTTATTGACGGGCATGCCGACACGATCTACATGCGGGGCTACCGGTGTGAGCAGGCATTCGAGGATCAAGATTGTGAGAGTCACAGTCTTAGATGCATCATCATTCGAGGTGAGGGCTGGCAGATAGACACGTTGCCCGTTACATATACCCCAACGGGGCTGTATTACAGCGGAGCCGGGCGCCCTTCGTACGAACACGGCCTGGTCGGAGGGTGAGCGAAGCACATGTGCGGGATGGCACAAAGGGTGAGATCAGATGACAGCAATCCATTATAAAGACACTCGCGTCATGTGGCGATCGCTACGTCTGAATGACTTCCTTTCAGTGGGATTGCTCTCATTCCTGGTCGTCATCGGGACAGGCTCGATCGCTCGGGCACAGGAGGACGAACCGAACGATTCACTCGCCTCGGCGACAACCATGGAGCTTACTGGCGTTGGCACCCTGACTATCGCCGACATGGCACTGGGTAATGGCGACTGGCCTGACCGCGATGTGGACATCTACCTCTTCAAACTCGACGAGGCGATACTACTTCCGATACTCGTGACGGTGCAGGTGGAATCCACCGATTCGAGTCTCGATACGTTCCTCCGGCTTTTCGATGAATCCGGCAATGAGCTGATCAACAACGATGATCGGTCAGTGTCAGATTCTGATCCGCATCTTCAAACATACTTGTTGACACATGGGATCTATTATGTCGGTGTGAGCACGGCGGGCAACCCCCACTACGATAACACGGTTGGCGGCAGTGGTAGGCCGGGAGTCGGAGGCACGTACTCGGTGACCGTGTCTATGGACGGGGTTGCGTTGCCAAGTAGTCAGTTTGAACCAAACGACTGCGTCGGAAACAGCACGTTTGCGGGCAGCAGTTCGTTCAGCGTAACCGGAGAGTGCATTGGTGACGGCACTCATAGTCGTAGTGACGTTGATGTGTTTATGCTTCGCCTGACCGGCCCTGCGCTGCTCGAAGTGGCAGCCTTGACTGTACCGTACAACTCTCTACTCGATCCCGTCTTGCGGCTGCGCACTTGCAGGGACGGTATAGACAAGCGTACGCACGTTGATCCATGCTTGCTGGCCGCAAGCAGCGAAACACACGGTGGAACCGGTCGCGTCGACGTGAGCGCAGGCGTATTGGAAGCGCAAGATGTCTACATTATGGTATCGGGATCGGGGAACCGGCGTTATGACCCCTCTTGCCCGGGCTCCGGGGAGATTGGCAGTGTTGGCTGCTACGACCTGGTTGCGACGGTCACGTACCACACTGATTACGCAGCGGCCGACGAGCCGAATGACTCCATCACCATGGCCACTCACCTGCCACCCTTTGTCGCTGGTCGGCCTGAAGTCATAGAGGTCGACGCATTCATCGGAGACGGCATTTATGCGCCGTTCCAGGGAGACCGCGACTTCTATGAGCTTACAGTGATTGACGAGATGCGCCTGGTGACCGTTGATGTGGAGGCGATCACCAGCGAACTGGATCCTATCGTGGCCGTCTACGATTCTTTGGGCGCACCGGTCACGTTCAACGACAATCGTCACAATCTGGTCGATGCCCGGCTTGTCCTTCCCCAGCCTTGTGTGCATGTCTCTTCTCCAGAGCCGTCAGCCTATATAATGGTGATGGGAACAAAGCAGCGATGGCCGGACGACCCCGAAACGCCCTACGGAGATGAGATTATCCTTGACTCCTACGCGCTGGAAGACGGGCCCGGCAGCACGGGGCCGTACCATCTGACCATCACCGCCGAAGCGGTCGAACCGTGTGTGGGTGATCCGGGAGACACGCTTGCAACGGCGGCCAGCACGGGCATTGTCGATGAGGGGGTATACGCGTGTACACACGCACTGATGGGTGACAGCGCATGCGATAACCCACTCCGAGACACGGATTTGTGGTCGGTTGAAGTCACCCACCCACCCGCGCGGCTGCACATAACGGTATCCGCCTGCTACGATGACCCCTACGCACTGGATATTGGCGTCATCCGGGTCTTCGGTCCCTCAGGTGAGGAGCTCGCTTCGACAGACCTTAACGTCTCTTACCAAGCATCGAACAACCTCGAAGTAAAGCTGAGCGACCCTGGAGCGTACTACATCGGTATCTCGGAAAACGACAACAGCTACGATCCACACATCCCCTGTTCCGGCATGCGGTATGCGGACAGCAACTACGATATCGGCATCGTCGTCACTCCGGCGGGGATGCAGCAGACACCGCCCCAAACCAGAACTGCCGGCGCGAGGACCGAATCGTTCGAAGAGAACACCTCGCACCTCTTCGTGAAGAGGCTGGATGCCGCAGAGTCCGTGATCGACGTACTGGATTCCGATACCGGCCTTCTGAGCGCGTCCTTCTCTACACCGGAATCACGGCTCAGCATTCTTGGAGGCATCGCCTACAACGGTTCGTACTTGTACTACCTGGGTGCCGGCAGGTATCCGAGGCTCTACCAGCTCGAACCTGCAACCGGCACGGTGATCGATGAGTTCATCCTGTGGCTCGGGTCCGGCTATTACAATGACGCCGTCATGCTAGCCGGTAAGCTGTACCTGCTCGACCTGTACGATCAGACTGTGCATGTATTTGATCCTGTTGTTCAGCGCTACGTGAGGACCTTGCCAATCGGCTGGGAACATGGTATCACGATCAGTGGTGGACTGGCCTCGCTCACGGGCCCCGATCGACTCTACGTGACCGATCCATTCAACACCCGAAACATCTACGAGATCGATCCAGCCTCGGGCACGCTGACACGAACCCTGCCCTCGCCCACGGACCGTCCGACTGTTCTGGCTGGCATCGGCACGTCGACGCTCTACGTCGGCGACTGGGAGTCATCGAGTCTGGATGTAATCGACCAAGATGGCAGTGCGGTCGGCTCCTTGGAACTTTTCGGGCCACCCAGCTCCCTCGCCGGCTCTGCGTCGATCGACTTCTTCCCCGACTTTGACGGAGATTCCGATATCGATTTGATTGACTTCGGAAGCTTTCAGCGCTGTTTCACCGGCTCGACGGGTGCCCTTGGACCGGATTGTGAGCCAGGTGATCGCAATGGTGACGATCACGTAGACCTGTCTGACTTCGCCGCTTTCCCCGCAGCCTCTACGGGCCCCTAGCCCAACGTTTGCCCGGCGCCTGTTTGTGCCGGTGCACCAGTAGCAGCCTCGCCGGTCTCCGTGCGATCAGCCGTATCTCACTCCCGCTTCTCGAAGTTGTGCCACCAGTCCGGTGGGTCGGAAGATTGCTCACCCCAGGAAGCCAACGTGATGGCGTCAGCGAGAATCTCGGCCACTTCCATCGGCACGACGAAGTACCGCGGTGAGGGATACCAGCAGCCCTTCGTCTTGTGTCGGTTGAACGTTCGCAGCCGCACGTACTCAAGACCGCCACGCTCCGTACTGAGAACCACCGCAACATCTCAGAGCCGTTCTTGCAGCCTCTGCTATACGCTCTCACCGCAGCGGTGCTCCAGGTGTCGGGGGACGCTCAGAACCGCTCTATTCGCGTCTGTCACCTCGTGTCACCCCCTGGCACTTTCGCCATGAGTGGCCGCCTCGACCATCGCCAGGATCGCAGCTCGGATCAGCCAGACGGCCGAAAGCTAGGAGCGGCGTGACACGGGGCGGGGCCGAGTCAGTACACAAGCACCGAAAGTAAGCAGGAACAATGTTGCGGGTTCGGGAACGACGGTCGCAGTCGCTCCAGCGTAGTTCGAAAAAACCGCCGGGCCGGATGAAAGGGTGTAGTCGAGCAGGTTCGAACTGCTCGGATCCGTCGCCGATCCTTGGAACAGCACGCTCTGAAGGTCGCTCGACGGCAGCGGACCGCCGAAGGACGGGCCGAACTCACCATCAGGATCGTTAACGGTCAAACCGTCAGTAGGCCCCGTGTACGACGCCCCACCAAAACTCAGCGACCAGTAAATGGCTCCGTCATCGCCCTCGAATGTGATCCGCCCCGCCGCCAGGTAGGAGTTCGGAATCAGATTCCCAATCACGAAGTCACTGGTGAGCGGCGTATCCAGGTAATCCATGAAGTTCGGGCTCGCCAGGAGTATATGGGAACCAGCCTGGTTGGGTGGCAGGTCCGCATCGAAGTCAGTCAATGTGATTGGATTCGCTCCGGTGGAATCCCAGGCACGGAGTCTCGCAGCCGTCAGTAGGTTTTCCCCGGGAAATCTCGACCGCAATTGGATCGCTTGGGCAGACGTGTCACCGTCAACGCCGCCTATGACCTGCTCAATCTGCATGAGGTGGAACGAGGCCGAGGCAGGTCGGACCATGACCGCGAACAGGCCAAGTATGATTGACAAATGCAGAGCCGGTGTAGAACGCATCGCTTCCCCTCCCACAGCTGTGGCTATTAGCCGTGCGGATCGTCGTAAACCAAAACGCAACAGCCGCTTTGCCTGCACAGTCATTATATCCGCGGCGTCTCAACACTTCCCAGAAAGGTCGCCGTTTGGGGATGATAAACCTCGGACAGTTGAACAAGTATAGCTTCCGATAACAGCTAAAGCTATATAGTCGTCCCTGAGCAATGATTATCGCGTGGTATGAGCAGGGTTTTGTGGCGTTGGCGTGGCGTGGGGATTGCAGGGATTACAGGCGATTGATACGGAAACCCTGCAATTTCGGAAGCGGCACGTAGTCCCTATGAAGCCCAAACCGCAGCCCCGCGATGCGTTTGAACTGTTCCAAGCCCACTTCGATCAGATGCTCGATCCCAACCACGAGTTGGTGCAGATGGCCAACCAGATCGACTGGCCCGGCCTGGACTTTGCGTTTGCCGACCGCTATCGCCCGGACATTGGCGCCCCGGCCAAGGCGATCCGGCTGATGGTCTGCTTGCACTACCTCGTGGCGACGACCAATCGCAGCAACTGGATCGTCGCGTCGATCTGGCGCCCAATGGCGGTCTTATCCACCGGCGTCTTGGTCGAGAACCGGACATTTTCTCAGGTGTACTTGCCCTGCACCAAGATGTGGTGTACACTTGGTATGCCCGACAGCAGGCGAAAGTCGGCTCCACGCCGCGAGTTCGGACGGCTACCGTCCGATCCTAGCCTGCTGGGGGCAGCATTTTCTCCAGCGTCAACGGATTGTCATCCGTATACCACTCCCCGTACTCGTTACTCCGCGTGTCGTCCAGGTCCATGATGAGGCGGTAGCTCGGTCGGAGTAGATCGAAGAACCTATCCTCACCCCGCTCGTACATGCGTTGCATCGCCCAAAGGTAGTAGTCCACGACCTGCAAGCCACCGAATTCATGTGGCTCGGCGGCGCGGATGCCAGTAGGCTTGTCCGAGGGCAATCCGGTCTTGCGCTCAAAGTTGACCTTAGCTCTCTTAATCGCCAGCGCCAGCGCTTCGCGCCGTGTCCAGATCACGTGCTTGGCGAACACGATCTCGTTGCGATCCGCCTTGTGAAGCTTATTTCGAAACAGCCGCGACACGAGGTCATCGTAGATCCTGCGGAGCGCGAGCTGCTTCCGATCCACCGTCGGGGGCTTTCGTATCTCCTCAACCAGCTTGTGTTTCCGCCGGATCGCTACGAACACCTTGGCCTTAGTCTGCGAAAGCCGTGCAATAACGTCGCGCCGGACTTCCGGTGGGTCCTTGCTTCCGTGAAACGCTCTTGCCGTTTTGCCCGCCTTGGGTTGCATCGACGGGACGCCCTTGAAGTACGGGTCGTCCAGCAGCTCGGTGCGGAGTTCTGACAACAGCGCGTCAACGAAGCGAGGATCAGGAATCTCCGCAACACCAACCATGAAGACGTTGGATACACCTTGCTCGCCTACGATGACCCGCCCACCCCTTCCGAAGAACGTCAGGTCGCCTGCTTCGTCAACGAAGAAGTGATTGACTTGTGGGTTGTTCATGAGCTGGTGGTTTCCTCGACGATCCGGATCTCCTCTTCGGTCAGGCCGTAGAGCTTGTAAACCAGCTCATCAATCTGCCGATCGGTAGCCTCGATCTCATCAGAACCGCGCCCGTCAGGAAGCGGCTCGACAGCGCGCAGGAAAACCGGTGGCACGGACCCAACCCAGCGGTCTAGTCACGGTAATCGATGTCCGCACCTCGTCGGTGGCCCAGGTACGCGCCTGCCGACGTCACGACGGTGGTGAGCGCTTGTGCCGTGGTACCTCCACCGGTTTCGGGCCTGGTTTGTTACCTGGGCCCCGGTGCGGCGGCGGCGAAGGAGGCGAGCGCTTATGACGCTTCACCGGAACACTTTTCTTAGCCATTTCTGTCTCTCCATGGTGACATATCTTGACCTTGCCAAGTCTTGCAACGTGCGTTCTACGCCACCCAAGGTCATAGCTATTTTGTCTTCTGCCCTGTCTATGTGCGTAGTGATTCGATTTCGGTAATGTTCGACGGAGACAATTCCGCGCTCAGAGTATTCAGTACCAAGGGTGTCTTTGTACTGTACGGTTACCTTGTGACACGTGTCTGCGGATCGTTGCAAGTAAGTGTGAGTGACCTCTATAAAATCATCGATGTGCATTCCCGGCGCCAACATGGGTACGACGCTCTTGGTGACTGACAGTTGATTGTCTGGCTCACCTCTCCTCATGATGCCTGGCTCAATGATCGTCCGGACGTCGAAGGCCGGTTGGGGTCCGAAGTTCTTGAGGATTGCGTGGAAACACCGGTCTCTCGATTCAACATAGAATACGACGAAAGGACGATTCCTCGCTCTCTCAAGATCCTGAGCTATTTTGTTCGTCCGCCGTATCTCCCTGAGAATAAGGAGTGTCATGATTGCATACGCAAGCGTCAGCACGACCATCGCTGAGCCACTGTGGGTATCTAGGGATCGTATTGCCTCTTGAATTGCGGGCATTATTGTCTGCCTCCCTCAACACTCTTGATTTCGTCGTCGGTGAGTTCATAGAGTTCATAGACCAGTTGATCGATCTGCCGGTCCGTGGCATCGATCTGCCGCTGAATCGCCGTCTTGTCCACCGGCGTCCGGGCCGTGTCGAGTTGATTGTGCAGGTCAATCATACGCTGGACTAGCGACACGAGACAATCGTGCCTATATTTTTCATTTGGGCTGGCGAAATCAAAGACTGGAATTGGCAGCCGTTCCAAATATCTCCCTTTTATCTTCGGGAATGTGCGGCGTCGGTCGTAAAACCGATCGACCCAGTAAGCCCGCACCACTGTTGAGTTAAGTATACCGAGCAGGTACAGGGCGTGTGGATCTTCTGCACGCAAGTTGATCATGAACATCGTATTGAGGCACTGATAACCGTCTTGGTCGATGGCAAACTCGGGGAATCTTCCGATCTGGCGGGTAAGAATCTTCATCTTGGAGTCTTGCCGGGATGCGTTCCAGCATCCACCGCGACGTGCCGATTCGTCATTCAAGCAGGCAAGCTTGCTCCATTTCAGAGAGTAGCGTCGGACATCGCGCCCAGTATAGCAAGCTCGGTAAGGGGGGTGGAGCCCGCAAATGGATGAGGCCGTGATCACGTCACCTGGAAACTGCTTGCGGTGGCGCAGTTGTTTTCCAAAGTTGACGTAAGCAAGTCGTCCGAGCGGGACAGTCGATTGCTCAATTCTTGTCCACAAGGCGGGTTGGCCGCGTCCTGCGGCCCCGGTAAAGAGCACGGCCTCGTCGGCGCGAGCTTGTGCGGCTGATATCTCCGTTGTTAGTTGATGTGATAATCCTTGGGTACCCGCTGCTGCGTATGCGACCGTAAAGACCGCAGTTGTAGACCTGCCTACTTCAGCTACAAAGAGTGCGCCGTGGCAAGGTGCTGGTCTTCAGCGGGTGCGAATCCCGCCCGGTAACT
>CAZJTP010000177.1:0-9642 GCA_964548955.1 uncultured Phycisphaeraceae bacterium | reverse complement strand
CGATGTTCGTGCGTTGTGTTTTCACGAAGAATAGGTCAGTCACCATGGGCGGAGCGATCGCCGTTTTTGGCGGGTCGCCCACGTTTGTCAATTGCCGGTTCCACGGTAACGACGGCGGTTGGGCAGCCGGGGCTGTATTCAACCGGGAAGCGGCGACTCCCGTGTTTGTGAACTGTCTGTTCTACGAGAACACGGCCTGGGAAGGTGGGGCGATGAGCATCGTCACAGGGGCACCGAAACTCATCAACTGCACAGTCACAGACAACGTGGCAACAATCGGCGATGCCGGTGCCCTGTTCGACAGCCGTGCCGAAGCCATCCTCCACAACTGCATTCTCTGGGATAACAAGAGCCCCATCCCGAATGCTCAGGAAATCTACGACAAGTCCGTAAGCGGCAGGACAACAAACGTGACACACAGTGTGGTCAGAAATGGCTGGCCGGGTGAGGGCAATATGGACAAAAACCCCTTGTTCGTCGACGCCGCAAGCGACGATTACCGCCTCAAGGAGACATCGCCCTGCCGGGACAAGGGCCGAAACGCCTCGTTGCCGAAAGACGTTGCCGACCTCAGCGCCGACGGTAACACAACCGAGGTCTTGCCGAAGGACCTTGCTCTAAAGGGACGCATAAGCGGCGATGCCGTCGATATGGGTGCCTATGAGTGGCACCCGCCCGGCGAGTAGAGAGTTGGACGCTATGGGAAGACGCTCCGCTTGCTTGCGCTCGCGGTTGCCAGCTCAGCGTCATACTCCCGGGCGTAGACGAGCTGACCGGCCGCACGGTACCGTTCTATCTCGGCCTGCAGGCGCCGGTGGGCGTCCCAGCCCCACCACCAGCGCAGGGCCGCAAGCGCCAAGAGCAACGCCAAGCACACGACACCGATCCGCTTGAGCCACCAGTAGCGCGGCGGGATCGGCTCACCATCAGGCCACTCGGCTAGGCCGGCTTTGCTCACTGACTCGGGGCTGGTCACGATCGGCTCCCGATTACATCATATCCTCGGCGTCCGTCCCGATAATGCATTGTACGCCTTGCTCCGACAAATCCACCAGCAGCGTCCCACGGAGCAGAATATCGGCCATTGGGCACATCTTGACTCTATCCATTTACAATCACTAAACTCCTGTGTGGATGCGATCGGTCGCAGAGTCCACGCACCACGCCACAAGGAGAGGAAGATGTCACGTCGAGCCGTTTCGACGCTCGCGACCCTTGCGCTGACGCTTGGTCTATGCGCGTCCGCGGTTAACGCTCAGAGAATCTATTGGACTGACAGCGGTACGGACAAGATCCAGCGCGCCGAACTGGACGGCTCGAACGTCGAAGACCTCATCGTAACAGGGCTGGCCTCTCCGCAGGGCATTGCTCTCGACCTCACCGGCGAAAAAATGTATTGGGTGGACGTGTTTAATGACACGATCCAGCGCGCCAACCTGGACGGCTCCGACATCGAAGACGTGGTGACCACCGGTTTGAACACCCCGCGGGGCATCGCCATCGACCTGGCGGCGGGGAAGATCTACTGGACCGATAGCGGGACCGACAAAATTCAACGCGCCGACCTGGACGGCACGAATGTTGAAGACCTCGTCTCAAGCGATCTGCTCGAGCCGTGGGGGATTGCCCTGGATCCAGCCGGGAAGATGTACTGGACCGACAGCGGCGTCGGCAGGATTCAGCGCGCCGACCTGGACGGATCCAACATCGAGGACATCATTACTACGGACCTGGTTAATCCGCGCGAAATCGCCCTCGACCTCGATGCGGGCAGGATGTACTTCACCGATCAGACCCGCAGCACGCTTGAAGGCGTAATCCAACGGGCCGACCTGGATGGTGCCAACGTCGAGACTCTCGTTGTCATCAGTGCTTCATCGCGTCCCATCGGGATCGCCCTCGATCTCGCTATGGAGAAGATGTACTGGACCGACGGCTTCAAACATAATGTCCAGCGCGCCGATCTGGACGGCTCCAATGTCGAAGACCTGGTGACAACGGGGTTGCAGTTCCCCGCCGGCATCGCCCTTGATCTTCGCGGCGTTCCCGGCGATTGCGATGACGACGGGCGGATCACCCTGATAGACCACGCCTGGTTCTTCGATTGTGCCACCGGCCCCGGAGAAATCGTCCTAACAGACTGCGACTGCGCCGACGCCAATAGCGACGAACATGTCGACCTCATCGACTTTTGGATCCTTCAGAGCACTTTCACCGAACCGTAGCGAGCAATTACCCTCTGGCCTTGCCGAGCCGACTCCACATACGTGTATCACATTGCATCGTCGTGCACTACGGGAGTGGATGGGAATCGAACCCACCAGACGCCGCGCAAGCGACGCCTCAACGGCTTTGAAGGCCGCGGGACCCACCAGGCGTCCGGACACTCCCCGGGATGATGTCGTGACTCTATCACAGTTGGCCTGGGGATCAACCGTTGCGGTGCCGTCAAGTCTTGCAGGGTCCGTGCTCGATCGTACGAACACGAATCGAGAGCTGTACTGTCGTCCCGGGCACTGTCCAAGGTGGAAAGAAGACGTCCACGGATCGCGATCCATGGGTGTGAGTTGATCAGCCGTTGCCCACGCCCGACGGCGCCTGACGAGCCGACTGCCACCGTGTTTCGAACGTATGGAGAACTGGAGCGGATTCTGTTGTCGTGTAGCATGTTGCAAGGAGCCGAAGACTATTAGCTCCGGAAGATCCGCGCGGGCTTTATGCACGCGGTTCGCTACGCAGAAACGGGGAATGCTTTAGTGCTCTGACAGCCCTGTGATGGGTGGCACGTTCCGGCGCAGCCAGGCTGTGGCGGATTGCTTGCTGCACGGCCTGCCGACCCCGTCGGTAGACGCGTGTCACCCGAAGATTCAAGCGTGACGAGGCACTAGTTCGAGGAAGGCGTCGGCGTTAGGTTGTCCAGGAAGCCCTCAAGCTTTCGCGCCCGGACCGGATGCTGCAGTTTGCGGATGGCTTTGGCCTCCACCTGGCGGACGCGCTCGCGTGTGACCTTGAAGATCTTGCCGACCTCTTCGAGCGTGTATGTATAGCCGTCACCGATGCCGTAGCGCAACTTGATGATCTCACGTTCGCGGTAGGTGAGCGTCTTGAGTACTTCCTCCACCCGGTCCTTGAGCATCCCGCCGCCGGCGGTGCTGACCGGCGAGTCCACCGTGCCGTCCTCGATGAAATCGCCGAAATAGGAGTCTTCACTTTCGCCGATGGGCCGATCCAACGAGATCGGGTGGCGTGAAATCTTGAGCACGCGTCGCGCTTCGCTCACCGGCATCTTGGCCCTTCTGGCGATTTCGTCGATCGTCGCCTCGCGGCCAAGGTCCTGCAGCAGTTCCTTGCTGATGTTGCGCAGGCGACTCATCGTCTCAATCATGTGCACGGGGATGCGAATGGTGCGGGCGTGGTCGGCGATGGCGCGGGTGATGGCCTGACGGATCCACCAGGTCGCATAGGTGCTGAACTTGTAGCCGCGCTTGTACTCGTATTTGTCCACCGCCCGCATCAGGCCCGTGTTACCTTCCTGAATGATGTCTAGGAAGCTGAGGCCCCGGTTGCGATACTTCTTGGCGATGCTGACAACTAGGCGCAGGTTTCCGCCGGACAGTTTGCGCTTCGCGTCCTCATATTCACTGAAAACGCGCTCGATGGATTTGAGCCGTTCTCCCAGCGCCTCGGGATTTTCGAGGCAGAGTGACTCAATCCCAACGAGCTCCTCCTTCATCGCGACGACGTCCTCGTCCACCATCGTCCGCCGCTTGTGCTGGGCGGCCAGGCGGCGTGACAGCTCCACCATCTTTCGGTGAAGCCCCCGAAGCTTCTTCATCAACGGCTGAATGCGGCTGGTTCGCAGTGACAGCTCTTCCAGCAGTTTCGATATCTTTCGTCGTCGGCTGCGCGTCTGCCGAGTCAACTCACGTCGGATACCGGCTGCCGTTCGTGAAACGTGCAGCTTCTCCCAATCCTCGTCATTTCGTTCCAACAAGGCACGAACCGTCGCGACGTTTACGGGAATGCGAGCGCTGATGCGCGCCTTGGCGGCATGCTCCGAGGTGGATATCTTCATCGTGCGATCGAAAGGCAACATGCCCTCATTCACCTGTTGCAGGATTTCGACCGCGAGCCCGGCACAATAGTCACTTTCCAGAACCTTCTGCCGAAAGGCCATCCGCGTCAGCTCAATCTTCTTTGCGAGCCGGATCTCCTCCTCCCGGGTGAGCAGCGGTATTTCGCCCATCTGCGTCAGGTACATCCTGACGGGATCGTCGATCCGCTTCACGCCGACGTCCACGGTCAGTTGTCTGAGCTTTTTTACAAGATCCTTCACAAACTCATCAGCGCCGACGGGCTCCTCCGAGTCTTGAGCACGTACGCGCGAATTGCGCCCCCGCAAATCTGATTTGCTCCGTTGCTCATACCGGATTGCGTCAGCCTCATCGAGCGTCTCAACCTTGGCTTCTTCGAGACGCATCATGACAACCTCGAGCTGGGCTGGATCGATGGCGTCGTCGGGGAGAATCTCGTTCATCTCCTCCCACGTGACGTAGCCACGCCCCTTGCCAAGCTCCAGAAGCAGGTCCACGGCCGCTTGAATGAGATCCACGGGTTGTTCGATCACTTCGCTCATGGTTGCTCCCTACTGCTCGATACGTTGCTGTTTGTGCTGGCGTTCTCGACTGAGTCCGTACCTGCAATTGTCCGGCGGCTCAGTCGGCGTGGAACGTAGCTGCGGCGTTCCCGGACCCGATCACCAAAGTTTGCAAACTGATCCCGTGTATTTACTGCCGGTTGTCCTTGTTCTTGCGCGCGGAAGTATTCGCGCTTGCTCTGCTCCACATCATCATCCTGCAGGGCGCGGCGAATCCGTTCGAACGCCGTGCGAAGGGTGTCCTCGTAGTTCCCTCGCTTCTCTCCCCGCTCGGCGAGCTGCATGATACGTGCTACATCCTCCGGTTCATGAAACCACGTCAGCACGTCGGCCAGGCCAAACTCGCCGACCTGCCTTGCCAATTCCCAGACAACCGCTCCGATGCGGCGATCGCGGTCGTTCACAATCCTGCTCACGTCCGGAAGGTGATCGACGATCGACAAGACGCCGGGCTCGTTGAGCGCAACTTCCAGCACGCGGCTCCAGGCAGCCTGTTCCGCGTTGGGAGGGACGGGCGGGCGAGGCTCATCGCCGGACCTGCCCGCTGCCTGCCGCGCGGTCCTTGGATCGCGGGATCGCAACCGAACCATCAGACGATTGACTTCGTCTTGACCCATCCGGAGCAGATGCGCAACCTGATTCACCAGAAGACCCCGTTGGATCGCGTCGACGGCTCTGGTGTCAGCCGCCTCGGCCACGACGCGCAAGAAGTCGAGAATCGCCTCCCGTCGTTTCGCGTCGGAACCCTCCCCCTGAAAACGTTGCTGCGTGTTAACCCATTTGAATTCTAGCGCGTCGACGGCCCGGTTCAACAGGTCCGAAAACTCGTCGGCACCCCTGCGGCTGAGGAACTCGCTCGGGTCTTTGTCATCGGGAAGGCGGGCCAAGCGAACAGTGACACACCGTGGCAGCGCCACGTGAATGGCACGGTCAGCCGCAGCCTCACCCGCCTGATCCGAGTCGAACAGAAGAATGATCTCGTCACCGTACCGCCGCAGTAGGTCTACCTGTGCCTCCGTTAGCGCCGTGCCCAGTGTTGCCACAGTCTCGGAGAAACCTGCCTGATGAGCAGCCAGACAGTCCGTATAACCTTCGACAACCACAACGCGCCGACGTTGCGCGATTGCGTTCCTGGCGAGATCGATACCGTACAGGTTACGGCCCTTGTCAAACAGGGCGTTCTGACGCGTGTTGAGGTACTTCGCCCGGTCGTCAACCAGCGTCCGGCCGCCGAATCCGATGACTCTGTTGGTCGCGTCACGAATCGGGAACATCAAGCGGTTGCGAAACGTCTCGTAGTGACGCCCTTCGTCACCTTCTCGAATTATGTCGGCTGCAATGAGCAACGAAAGATCGATCCCAGCCTGCACCGCCGCCTGACGTAAACCCGGCGCCGCGTCGGTAGCAAGGCCTAGGCTGAACCGCTCCGACGTCGCATCCGAAACCTGCCGGCTTCGGAGGTATTCCCGGGCTGCTCGCCCAACGGACGAGTCCAGCAACTGCGACCGGAAAAAACGCGACGCCCACGCATTGACCCTTGCAAGATCGGTGCGACTTGGGCCGGTCAACTCATCCCGTGGTGTAACGCCCAGATCGACGCCCGCGCGGTCCGCAAGAATTCCCATTGCCTCTGCGAACGAGACGTTCTCCCGAAACTGAACGAATGAAAAGACGTCTCCCCCCTTGCCGCAACCGAAACACTTGAACAGACCGTGCTCCGGCCGGACCGTGAACGAAGGGGTCTTCTCCGCGTGGAACGGGCACAGTCCCACCCAGCGTTTACCGCTTCGCTTGAGTGTGACGTGCTCCGCGACAACATCGAGCAGGTCGACGCGGTCGAGAATCTGCCTCTTTTTTAACTCAAAATCGAGCAATTAGGAGGTACAGCCTAGCCTGGAGAAATAGTCACCTGTAACCGCCGATCCCGGCAGTATAATGACCGGATGGAAAGGTAACTCCCACCTCAGAATATTAAACGATAATTTAGGTTGGTAACACTCCCAGCACTATCAAGTATACACCACGTTTCTCGGACCGTCAAATCGCAACTGTTTGCTGCACAAGGACTTGTGAATTATTCCGACCTGGTGCGACCGTCGGTTTACCGGCTCGCGTACCGGCCCGTGTAACCCAGAAAATTTAGAAAGACCTCCTGGGTCAAAACCGGGACGGCAAGTGTGCGTGCCGCGGCGACCGTCTCCTCGTACCGGTCAACGGCCTGTTGCATGGCTTGGGCGCGCTGGGCCTGCTGGGATGATCCCTCCGCCACGTGCCGCGGTCGGCGCGGTGCTTGGCCGAGGACCATGAAGTCAGTCAGCGCCGTTAACTCGCCCGAGACGGTCCCGCCCCAATGGGTGATCATGGACTCGATCGTGGCGGCCCCGTCCGGGTCGGTTGTCCCGTCATGGTCGAGATCGAATTTGCCGGCGACCACGAACGTCACGGGGCGATCGGGATCGTAGATCGGATTGGCGATCAGGTCACCTTCCAGAATGACCTCGTTGGGGGCGAGACCGTTGATCTTGCACTCCGCCGATTCGGCGTCCATTGAGACGACTTCGATCCGGGCCTTCGCCCGGCCGTCCGCCGGGATGCCCGAGCTGGCGGAATAGACTGCGAATTCCAGACCGCGAACAAGCTTGTGCTTTCGTCCAAGGTTTACATAGACAACGTCATCGCCCGGGATGGCGGTCAGTATTCTCCCGTCCGGCTGTCGCGCCGTTGACAGTTCCTCAGGCTTGGTCAACAGCCCGGCAAACTTCTCCTGTAAGGCGGTGAAGCGATCCTGAAGTTGCCTTTGGTGCTGCTCGAGAGCGGCATTGTGCTGTCGCTCACGGGTCAGGTCGGCCGTGCTCTGCTCTCGATGGCTCTCGAAATCGCGGGCCAGTCTGGCCATCTCCTCGTCCCGTTCATTTCGGTACCGTGCCCGGTCTTGGTCGACTTCGGCCAACTGGTCTCCGAGTTCCCTTGCGCGCCTATCGAAGTTGCTTCTCTGCTCAGTATTGGCTTCGACCAGCCTGTCGACCTCGGCTTGAAGCTCCGCGACGCGTTCTTCGGCGTCGCCATGCTTCGCTTTTTCAGCGGCGAATGTCTCATAGAGCATCGTCAGACCTTCGTCATAGGAAACGTCCTCGAAATCCGCCGGGTTCGGTACGAGGCGGTCGTCGCGGATCGCTTGGAGGGTTTCGTCAAGCTTGTTGCGGACGGTGACGGCGTCATCGCTCGATTCACCCGTCGCCAACTCGGCGATCTCGCTACGGGCTCCCTCAAGCAGACCGACGACGGTCGGCCCCCCCGCTTTGGCACTCTGGAAAAGCTGCACGGAGCTGCGCTCGGCCCGGCTGATCAGCCGCTCATTGTCCTCCTGTAGACGCGCGGTCTCGACGCGCAATTCCTCCTGGTTTGTATAGAGCAGCACCAGAAGAACCGTCGATACCAACCACAACCCGACGAACACTATCAGCACGGTAATAGAACCGATGCCTTGCTGCAGCCCTCTGGCCATAGCGCCCTACCTCCAAGTAACACCTGCTACGCTAACAGCGAATGCGTGGCATGCCTCTTTGCTTGGGGTGATCCCATGGCGGAATCAGGCATGAACGAACACACCCATACCTACCCGCTTTTGGAGTAAGCATGCCGCCCGCCGGGCGATTATCCCGATGAGGCGAGCTGTGGTGGGACTCTGCTCCTGCTCGAAACCACGCGCACGTATACAACCCGCCTGCATACGCTTTTTGTGGGCAGACCGCACCGGTCCACCGCCATATCCAGCTTGGATTCTTGTTGATTGTCGCGGATGTGTCAAGCGCGCGAGCAGCCCTACCAGTACTGTGGGTGAACGCCACGAATCCACGGTTGCCGGTTCACCACCGTGATCGCCCGAGCATCATGAGCAGGCACAGCACCACGGCAACAGCCGACTCGACCCCAAACACCCCACAAAGCCCGGGCCCGGACCGGTGAGCCGACGAACCGGTCGATGCGACGAAGCCGATCGCCCGGGAGGCTGTCACGGCGTTCAGCGAAGACTCCAGCGCCTTGCCGTTGACGCCCGGCAGTCCCGGCTCGATGAAGTCAGCGAGATTCTCAAACGGGCTGCCCAACGTGGCTGCCACACCACTGCCGCCAGGTGCGTTGCGAACCCGGATGTTCATTTCAGCCCGCAGCATCAACGGATCATTCGCCCTCACCGTGTAGGCGTAGGGATGTTCCTGCGGCGGGATCACGACGACCAGCAGCGTTCCCTCGCGCTCGACGCCTTCGAGGATCGCAATCGTATCCGCGTCGACGCCCTCCGGGAGAAGGTCATCAAGCTCCACGATTTCAGATCTAATCGGACCAGTCGTTGTTACACCCGGCTGATCCGTACCTTCCCCGGAAATCCGGAGTGTCGTGTCAAAGAGAGTCGCATTCGTGTCATCGCGTACGACGGTTACGCTGAAGTCGCTGGTCATGTCGTCAAAGTTCCGTTCCGGCTCGGTGGACCAGAAGATGACCGCACCGCTCAGGAAGATCCGGCTTTCCACGGTTCTGGTTCTGGTCAGCCCGAAATCAATCTCCGGGGGAGCCAGCGAACTGCCTTCCGTCGTAAACACGACGGTGCGCCACTCCGTAGCCGTGCTGGTAACCAAGTAGGCCACGGAATCGGCGTTCGAGTAACACCCCACCTCTAGCGCAAACTCCTCGGGATTCGGCTGATCCAGACGGGTAGGATCGGAAAACGCGCTGAACGCCTGTCCCATCGACACCAACACACCCTGCAGGTCTGTCGACATGAGATCGCCGGATGCCGTCAGCGGGAGGTTGGATGAATCGGCGTTGAGCCCGTCCTCGTCACTCGTGACCGATCCCGGCACACCGTTAATCAGTTCCTGTACCGTCGTCGAGACGGTTGCATCAATGTCGATGATCGCTGCCGAGGCCGGCAATACCGAAAAGCCCATCACGGCGCATGTGAAGCCCGCCGGCCATGCGAGAACTCG
>CAZJTP010000176.1:0-9659 GCA_964548955.1 uncultured Phycisphaeraceae bacterium | reverse complement strand
ACTCAATGACCTCTGCGTCTGCGTCCGACGGTCTATGCGGACGCGCCGTGTTACGACTCTCCGTCCTTCTCCCCGGTGCGTTCGAACGGCGTCGTTTCGACAGTACCGTCGGCGCGTGGCTGCAAACGCTCAATCTTGAGCTCGGCCTTGGCAAGGATATCGCGGCACTGCTTGACGAGTGCCATCCCGCGTTCGTACTGATTGATCGATTCCTCGAGGCCGATCTTACCCTGCTCAATCCGCTCGGCGATCGTCTCCAATTGCTCGAGTGCTTCCTCGAATGTCAGCTTTCGTTTGCCCATTGTTAGTCAAACAGCTCCAGTTGGCTCAGGTTGACCACTTCCGATTGGAACTCTCCGTCCGCGATTTCGGTGACAATGCGCTGGCGGTCCTCAAGTTGTCTGAGCGAGCGGACCACCATGCGGCCTCTCCTGGTCCGCGTGATGGAAAAGCCCCGGCCCAGCACGCTCTTGTAGCTCATGGCCCCCAAACGTTCCACATGGCGTCTCAGGCGTTCGCGGTGAAGCGAGAACCGGTGGCGCATCGCGACCGGCAGTGCGTCAGCCACACGGTGCAACCGGTCGGCGAATCGTGGAAACGCATTCACGGGAGACACGCGGTCCAAACGTCGAACGCAACGTCCTATGGATCGCTCCACTTCGATAAGGCGAGTTGACATCGCCCAACGCAACCGGTGCTCTGCGTCGCGCAATTCGACGGCCCGTTTCAGCAGATGAGCGTGTGGAGCGATTCGTTGGACGACCGGTTCAAGTTCGTCAAGCCTGTGACGCCGCGCACGCGCAAGCTCGATCAGCGATCTGTGCATCCGGTTGCTCAACTCATCGACGAGCTGCTCGCGTCGGTGCACGAGGTTGAGCGGCTCGCGAAACGGACTCCGTCGCAGCACGGCGGACACCCGGGCCGCAACAAGCTCCGCCTGCGATCGTACGGCCCGTGAAAGTCGCAATACATAGGCGTCCAAGCCCGCGAGGACGTCTGCCAATACGGGGACGGCCAGTTCGGCCGCGGCAGTCGGCGTCGCGGCGCGGACATCGGCCACCAGGTCGGCGATGGTCACGTCCACTTCGTGCCCGACAGCGCTTACGATCGGGATGCGGCTGGCGAAGATCGCCCGGGCGACGACCTCCTCATTGAATGCCCATAGGTCTTCCAGCGAGCCGCCGCCGCGCCCGACGATCATAAGATCGACGCCGCCGAGTGACACACGATTGACGTTCACGCGCCGGATAGCGGCTGCGATCTCGTCGGCGGAACCGGGACCCTGCACGCGAACCGGATCGATCAGCACCGCGATGCACGGGTATCGTCGTTCGAGAGTCCTCAGTATGTCGGCGACAGCCGCACCGGTCGG
Source organism: uncultured Phycisphaeraceae bacterium (assembly GCA_964548955.1). GTDB lineage: Bacteria > Planctomycetota > Phycisphaerae > UBA1845 > UBA1845. The sequence continues at coordinate 8,287 of CAZJTP010000176.1, read as the reverse complement.
ACTGGTCACCAGTGCGATGCGCGTCGGATATGCTGGTAACGGGCGTTTATGCTTCTCGTTGAAGAGCCCCTCCCGCGCCAACTTCTCGCACCTCTGTCGAAAGGCCAGCTCCAACGCCCCGACACCGCGGGGCTCCAGCTTCCGTACATACAGTTGGTAACGACCGGCCCGCTCGAACACCTCGACTCCTCCCGTGGCGATCACCTCGAGTCCGTCGGTCGGATCGAATTTGAGCTTGGCTGCGGCGCTGCGCCACATAACGCAGGAAAGCTCACTCGCACGGTCTTTGAGCGTGAAGTACACGTGCCCGCTTGAATGGCGTTTGAAATTGCTGATCTCGCCAATCACGTGGAGGGTGGGAGGCAACGCCGATTCGATCGCCTGCTTGACCAGCACGGTAACCTGTGAAACGGTGAGCGGACCGCTGCGGGCGTAGAGCTGTTCGCTCTCCGGAACCTGAATGAGATTCGGGTTGAAGGGCTGGCGCGCCATCGCGCATACCATTGGATCGCGCCGGCGCCGACAACGCAACCATGATCCGCCCGATCGATTGGACGAACAAGCGCTGACTCTCGTGACGGCTGGAACATACAACCGGGGCAGGTCATTTGGAGCAGACCTGGGATCTCCGCCGGATGCTCCCGGTTCGTTAAATGCCCTCTCGTTGCGGACGGCGTTCGCCCCAATCCTGTGCGCGGTCCGCTAATGCAAGATTGCCGCCGTGTTTCCCAAATATCCCCTAGAACCGTTAGTTGCGCTAGGGCGCTAGGGTGCGAGTCAAGGGGTGGCGAGCTTGAAAAAATGCCGTTTTCGTGCGGAATGGCGGGATACGCTTGGTTCTCCTCCTTCGACGCGTTGAGCACTCATCAATCCCCCCTCTCCGGTAAAACCCGCAACCACAGGAACACGTACGTATTCCAGTTGCGGCCTGTTCGCCTTGTCGATGCGCACGCCTTGACGGCGGGTCGTCCTGCCTCTCCAATGACGATGGTGCAGTGGATCACGGCGACCACTGAGAATAGCGAATGGCGAATTAGGAATGAAGAGGACCGGTGTTGTCACTGCACAGCGTAGATTTGCAGCATACCACCCACCGGTCCGGAGTGATTAAGCACGATGGCGCAGCAGTGGGAAGTTGAGACGGCCACGGGTCGTTGCGCGGTCACCGGCCGGGCGTTCGAGGAGGGGGAGGAGTTCTATGCCGTTCTTTTCGAGGACGGTGACTCGTTTACCCGGGCGGATTACTGTCTGGAGGCCTGGCAAGGTGCGCCCGAGGGAGCCTACTGCCACTTCAAGACCCGCGTTCCTGTGAAGGAGAAGCGAAAGAACCTGCTTGTCGACCAAGAGCTGCTTATCAATTTCTTCGAGCGGCTGGCCGAGGAAACCGAACCGGTGCGGGTGCAGTTTCGGTTTGTGCTGGCGCTCATCCTGATGCGCAAGAGGCTGTTGCGCTATGAGGGCTCCACTGTCGAGGAGGGCGTTGAGATCTGGCGGATGACACGACCGCGCGAACAGTCAGTCCACCGGATCATCAATCCGCATCTTACCGACCAGCAGATCGAAGGCGTCAGTGAGCAGCTCACCGCGATACTGCACAGCGACATGGGTAGATGGGCCGTCGCGCACGACGAAGTTGAGCCGGGGGATCGGGAAGCAGGAGAGGAACGGCAGCAGCAATGATAAGGACGGTGTGCCGAAGCGGCATGGTGAATCGTTTATTTGCCAAAGATGACTACTCCGTGTCACCTTTGGGAACCTCCGGGCACACACGTCGGGCCGTGGCGGCGGCAATCGCCTTGACCACGGTGCTGGGAGGTTGTCATCCCGGTCCCGAACGATTCCCGCTCGAACCGCTCCCCATGCGCGACGCGGTCCGCATTGTCAACGAGAACACCACGAAGGTAGCCGGAACCTTACGAGCATCCGGCCATGTGGACGGCCGTTTCACGCTTTCCGACGGGCGCAGCGGCAGCTACCACCTTGACGGCATCCTGTTCTACCTGGCGCCGAAATACGTCCGATTCGACCTAAAGAGCTTCGGCGACCGGAAGTTCCTGTTCGGGTCCAATGCGGAGTACTACTGGTATTACGACGCGGAGGCTGATACGTATCATTGCGGTCGGCACGGCTCGTACAACGAACTTTCCAATCAGATCCCGATTCCTCCGGACCAGATCGTCGACGCACTCGGACTGGCGGTGATCCCGATCGAGGTTTCCCAGGACGATCCGACACAGCCGGTTCAGCGTGTCGTTGCCGATCATCAGCAGATTCTGTTTCTGGTGCGGGACGAGCGAGGGCACATCACGTTGCAGAAAGAGTATTGGCTCGACCGGTGTTGGCCTCGGCTTCTGCGCCGCGTCGTGTTTCGTGACGCAGACGGTGTCGTGGAGATGGAATCGGAACTGGGCGATTACCGGGCGCTCGCACCGGACGGTCCGTTGCTTCCACATGTCATGAGCGCCATGTGGCCCGAAACGGACGCCTGGATGCGTTTTCGCGTCAGCAAGTGGCGACTGGAGGAAAGCGTCGGCCCGGACGACGTACAGTTCACCGCGCCGCCCGACTGCGCAGATCGATAGCACGCGTGTTTGAGCGTTTTCTGCTGTGATGCGACCCGCAGCCAATTTAGAGGCGACGGGTGTGCTGGATCAGTTGCAACCTATTGCATACAAATACGTTACGCAAATGCAAGAAGCACTCCCGGCAATCCGACCCCTGTGAACGTGCTGGTGTGTCCTTGACTGAGCTGCCCGACCGGATCTACGCCGGACAGGCCACCGCCTACGCGCGAATGCAACGAAACGTTCGTTTAAGTCCCTGTAAACCCTCATCAGGCGGAGCCAACCGGTTCAAGGAACGCTCGTACAGACTGGCGCCTTTCCTGTAGCGGTCTGCCCGATAAGTTCAGGCACCGCGTCGTGATTCCGATGATTCTTTGGGACGTTCCAACAGCCTGCGCGCTGAGCGGTCAAAGCCCTGTAGTTCCGATTCCTCTCGTCGAGGTGTGGAAACCATGTACTGTAACTTTTTCGGACTTCGCTGCCGTCCGTTTGAGGACCACTGCGACACACGTTTCTTCTACGCAACAGCCGACTCAGAGGAAACGCTGGCGGCCATGGAGTACGAGGCACACTATGGCATGGGCATGGTCCTTGTCACCGGTGAGGCCGGTACCGGTAAGACCCTGCTAATCCGGAGCCTATTGCAGCGGCTGACGGGCTCGGATCAGGTGGTGGTGTTGACCTGGCCGTCGAACGGTCAAATGGAGCTGCTCCGCGAGACCGCAAAAGGTTTCGGCGTATCACTGCCGACATCCAACCGAAACGCTCCGTACCGTGGGTACCACGAAGCTCGTTGTCACGCCCGTCTTCGTCGCCACCTGACACGTACGCTGAAAGCGGATCACTGCTCAATCCTGATCATCGACCAAGCGGAGAACTTAAGCGCGAATGACATGGGGCAGCTCGCCACGCTGGCCGAACTGGAGGACAACGGCGGCAGGCTCCTGAACATCATGCTCGTCGGACAACCGCGCATCCGTTCCGTGCTGGATCGATCCGAGTTTGCGCGAGTTTCCCAGAGGCTCGGCAAGGGGCGTGTCCTCCCGCCGCTGACGCTGAGCGAAACGGAACAATATGTGCAACACCGCCTGCGCATCGCCGGGGCGGTGAACGAACTTCTATTCGACAAACAAGCCGTGGCGCTTATCCACGAGGCAGCCGGCGGCACCCCTCGCATAGTCAATCACATGTGTGATGCCGCCATGTTGGCAGCTTATGGTGCGGGAGCGGTGCAGGTCAGCCGGGAGACAGCCGCGGAAGTGACGACTATGACACACCTGCGGGAACGGGCGGTTCCTGCACACAAGCTCGGCGTCGATACCGTCGAGAGAGTGGCGGCTGGGTTGACCGGTACAGCGCCGTCATCCGCGGCTGCAAAGCAGCTAACCGCAGGTGTGATACTGTCAGGTTATCGACCTCCGGCAAGCGCACCGTCGTGCGCGCCTCCCAGACCGGCGACCGCGGTCAACGGTGACGGCATCACAACGGCTGTCGAGGTTGACGCCGGATCCGCTTTGAAGCGTGTCAGTGCAGGAGACTCTGTCGGTGGCGATGCTGCGAACATGGATTGGTCGGAAACGCCGCCCGCACTCCCGGAATCGACGTTGGCCCATGGTGAGGAATTGCTCAACCGTCTGGAGCGGGCGTTGGCTCGGGCCGATCGGATGCACGTCACCACCGAGGCTTCACTTACTCAGTTCACGGCGGTGGAGAGGCATCTGAGTTCGCTCGCAGGGACGGCGGAGCGGCTTGTCGGCAATCTCGCCGGTGCCGTTCAACGTTCCACGGAATCGCTCGACACCGTCAAGCGGCGGCTGGATGAGACTCTTGGCCAGGCCGAGGACCGGATGCGGACCATGGAGGGGCAGCTATCGCGGGCGGCGGAAGCGGTAAGTGATGCGGAAGAGCAATCGAGCCGCACTGTAGAGGCCTATGAACATGCTGATCGTGTCGAATCCCACCTGAAATCTCTGGCTGAGCAGCTTGCCGACAAGGCCGACGAGGTTCAGGATCGGGTCGCCCTGCTGATGACCCACCAGGCAGCCGGCGAAGAGGCGCACGACAAGCTCGATGGCCTTATCGAACGGGCGTCGTCGGCAACAACCGAGGCCGAAGCAACCTTTAACGACCTGCGCAACAAGCTTCAGGAGGCACTGGATAAAGGTGAGCGGTTGCACGACCGGCTCACCGACAGTGCGCTGGAGAGCTACACGGCAAGTGCCGAGGACCAAATTGCCAAGGCGAATGAACGGATAGAGCAGGTGGCACGCGAGGCCGTCGAGACCGTACAAGACAAACTTGACAGCCTAGTCTCACGGACCTCTTCCGTCACGGCTGACGCCGACCATGGTGTCGATCTCCTTCAGACCACGTTGGACCAGATCAAGCAAGATGTAGAGGACGCCGTCAGCAACGGGCAACGGAAAGTCGACGAGACGCTCCACGCATTGGATCAGCAGATCGATCATCGACAAGAGCAGCTCGAGGGGCTGGAGCGGCGCCGAGACGAGGTGCAGTTATCCTTGGCGGCGCTGATGGATGAAACAGCAAGAACGGACTCGAATGTGCAGAAACTCACGGAGACCGTCCACGACGCTAATGTATCGGTGGACGAGTTAACGCATCGCGCCGACGCAGCCCGAGAAAACCTGACAAACACAATACCGCATGGGGAGAAGCTGCTGCTCGACGTAACGGCGGCCTGCGGTCAGATCGAATCCGTGCAACGCAGTGTCGGGACGACGCTGATTGAAATCGGCGGCGCTAGTGAGTGTGCGAACGCATTGCGTGACCAGGCCTCTCAATGCCAGGAAGTGCTTGAAGGGTTGGCGTTCGGAAAAGATGAGGGCGAGCAAGCAGCCAGGCAACTCGAGGAAGTTGCGTCCTCCGCCCAACCGCTGCTTGAAATCCTTCAGCATACAGTTGAGGATGCCGGTCAAAAGAGTGACCGCCTCGAGTCACAAAACCACACGGCGGATCAGGTACTCGACCGTCTGTCACAGGCGAATGCGACGGCCCAGACGGTGATCGAGCAAGTGAACGAATCAACCGGCAAAGCGGAGAAAGCGGTTGACGCCGCCACGGAGCAGACCACCCGGCTGGCGACGGCGCAAGCAGCCGGCGACGACACAGTCCAACACCTCGACGAACTCGTCACATCGGGCAGCCGGCTTCACGAAGCCATGCAGGGCGTCATCGCCCACACCGACGAGAAGGTCAACCAGCTCGACTCGCACAACGCCGCAGCCACCAACGTGCTCCATGACCTTTCAGAGGCGAACCGCACGGGCCAGACCATCATCGAGCAAGTCAACGAATCAACCGGCAAAGCGGAGAAAGCGGCTGACGCTGCCGTGGAGCAGGCCACGCGGCTGGAAACTGCACAAACAACCGGCGATGACACCGTCCAACACCTCGACGAACTCGTCACATCGGGCAGCCAGCTTCACGAAGCCATGCAGGGGCTTATCGCCTACACCGACGAGAAGGTCAGCCAGCTCGACTCACACAACGCCGCAGCCACGAACGTACTTTGCAACCTCACCGAAGCGAACGTGACCGGTCACAGTCTGGTCGAACGGATTGACGAATCGAAACGCGTGTTCGAGAAATCCACTGACGACGCCAGAGGTGAGATCGACCGCCTCACGCAGGATGTGTGGGCTTTGAGCGCTCGAGCGGAAGCCAAGGCCCGAGAGCTTGACGTGTGCAATACACGCGCCGGGGAATTGATCGACAAGCTCAGTACCTCCACCGTGCCCGCCGACAAGATCGCCACCGACCTGGCGCGCTACGTCGACCAGGCGCAGCAGTATGTCACGACCATGGCGGAGCGATGCGAGCACGCCGGCAAGCTCACGGAACGGTTGAAGAGTATCGCAAGCCTGGTCACCGCGGTGAAGGAGACTGAAGCCTCCATTAAGGAGGCAACCTTCGAGGCACGCTCGACATACGATCAGCTTGCCGAAATGGCCGACACCGTCCAAGAACATCGCGCGACGCTTCAGGAGAGCAGCGCGGCGGCGCAGCGCCTGATCGACACGTACGAGCAAATGATGCGGGATACGGAGACGGCCACGGAGCGACTCGGCTCACAGCTCACCGCCACCGAGAAATTGCTCGACACCGGCAAACCAATGCTGAGCGACTTTGTTGCCCAAGCGCGGCGGCTCCAGCAACAACTACAAAATATGAAAGGAAACGCCGCACGGATCGAGCAGACGATCAGTGATTCGATGACCAGACCCGCCAAGATCGTTGCCAACGCCCAGGCGCAGGCCACCCAACTGGAGCGGGTGTGCACAGCCGTGCGGAAAGTCTTCAGCAGCTTGTCCCAGGCAAGCCTGGAAGCGAGAAGCCAATCGACTGAATGCACACAGGCCAACCGCGAAACAGCCGAAAGGCTCTCACAGCTCACCACTCAAACCAATCGCGCAGCCAACATGCTTCACGAGTGGGTCGAAGAGGCCTTGCGCGCTCAATCACGTTTGGAGAAGACACTGGAACAGTGTCCGTCGATCCAAGAAACGCACCCCGCCGACACCATCCGACGAATGTCGCCCATGACGAGCCCCGCTGCAAGGATTGCCAACCCCAGCACGAGGGGCGAATTAGAGCTCCTCAGCGAGCCCACAACCACCGATCCGCCGCGTCCCGAAGGCACTCCCAAGGCTGAGACGCGGGTGGAAGAGGTGTCACAGCTCATCGAGGAGGCCCGCCAGGCCGTCGCCGACGCAAAAACGTAGGGGTGATATAACGATCGTGCAGTGTGGATTGACCATTGAGGATTGCTGGGAGCGCAAGGACCCTCTTTGTGTTTGACGATTGGAGATTGCCGAATGGGGAAGTTGCTCTTGATTCGCCGCCGCCGGTGACAGAAGCAAATGCGCGCATACACCCGCGCGATGCGTCATGGGCATGCCTGGGATGCCGAATCGACAATCGCCAATCCGCAATCGACAATCGGACCTACACCTCGATCTTGTCGATTTTGACACGTAGGTACTTCTGACGGTGGCCCTTCTTGAGCTGGTAGTTCTTACGCGGACGGCGTTTGTGGATCGTGATCTTCTCGCCTTTAATTTCACCCAGCACAGCCGCGATTACCTTCGCACCCTCGACTACGGGCTTACCGATTTTCGGGCCGTCTTCAACGTCTCCAACGAGCAAGACCCGGCCAAACTCCACCGTCTTGGCATCCTCGGGCAGATCCCTGCGTTCCACGTCGAGAATCTGCCCCTCTTCGACCCGGTACTGATGAGAACCGTCACTGATAATCGCGTACACCGTTTGCTACTCCACCAGCCTGTTCCATCGCCTGACGAACCACTCCAAGGCGCCCGCGAACGAACCAGCATGCACCCACCCCGGCCCTCGGAAACCTATGGCCAAACAATATACTCTGACAAGTTGTGCCTTCCGTGTCAAGACGCTGGAGAAGGTGACGTCGAGTCGGCCAGGGCAATCGCATCTAAATCCGCAACCGTGTTTTTGATGCTGAGAGCGGGGGTCGTGGGAATATGCATGACACGATACAAGACTGCCGAGCTTCACTTTCAGCCCCGCCAAGCAGGTTTCAGAGAATTAGATGCGATTGCCCTGTCGAGTCGGCTGGTGGAGTATTGAACAGAGCCCGGAGCACTACAGGCTGTCGGAATACAAGCCAGCGTCCATTCACACCGAACCGCACGGAGCCCGCGTCGTAAGAACCGGCGGACACCTTG
>CAZJTP010000175.1:0-9709 GCA_964548955.1 uncultured Phycisphaeraceae bacterium | reverse complement strand
TCGTCGGCAAGAAGACCACGTTCAATCCATCATTTCAGGTGTCAAGGAGTACTAGGGTGTGTTACTTCGGCTGTGTTGTGCTGCATGAACTGGCCGCGCTCTTGCAGCCAGGCGCTATGGAATCGCGACGCGGGATATTACGCTGCTGCCGATTGGCCGTGGGCACAGTGCAGACATGACCCGAACATGGGACTATTCTCGCACGGAGGACAGCCATCTTTGACGAAGGGACGAGGCATTAGACATGAATGATCAACGGGGCGTATCGTTTCTTGAGAGTGTCAACCTGATGTTTGACCGGGCGGCGTCGCTGGTGCCCATGCCACCCGGACTAGACGAATACATCAAGCGGTGCAACGCGGTCTACCAGATCCGTTTCCCCGTGAAGTTCCGGGATGGGATCAAGGTGTTCAGAGGCTGGCGCGCTGTCCACAGCGGGCATCGCCTCCCGACCAAAGGAGGGATCCGTTACGCGCCTATCGTTCATCAGGACGAAGTCGAGGCTCTTGCGGCGTTGATGACCTACAAATGCGCTCTGGTCAATGTTCCTTTTGGGGGATCCAAAGGAGGATTGCGCTTCAACCCCAGAGCTCACGATTCGGAAGACCTCGAGCGAATCACGCGCCGGTTCGCCCGCGAACTGATTGCTCGCGGCTTCATCAGCCCCAGCAGGAACGTCCCAGCGCCTGACATGGGAACGGGAGCGCGGGAGATGGCGTGGATTGCGGACACCTATGTAGATCAACATCCAGACGACATTAACGCGATCGGATGTGTAACCGGAAAGCCGACAACTCAGGGTGGGATTTCCGGCCGCACGGAAGCGACGGGGCGGGGAGTGCAATACGCCCTGCGTGAATTCTTTCGCCATCCCGAAGCAGTCAAGGAGGCACATCTGGCCGGAAATCTCGAAGGAAAGAGAGTTGTTGTTCAGGGATTGGGAAACGTCGGGTACCACGCGGCGAAGTTCCTTTCGGAGGAGGACGGCGCTCTGATCATTGGAATCATCGAACACGATGGGGCTATCGTGTCAGACGAAGGCCTGCCTGTTGAGGAAGTCGCCCAACATCTGCGTCAAACACGCGGTGTCAAGGGCTTTCCGGGAGCGCGGTATGTAGCGGAGGGCTTGTCCGTTCTCGAGTCCGAGTGCGACATCTTGATACCAGCTGCGATGGAGGGACAGATCACAGGAGAGAACGCCCCCAGAATCAAAGCTCCCCTGATCGCGGAAGCGGCGAACGGGCCGGTCACGTTCAGAGCTGATGAAATCCTCCGAGCGGCCGGGAAAGTGATGATCCCGGATGTCTTCTTGAACGCCGGTGGCGTGGTCGTATCCTACTTTGAATGGATCAAGAACATAACCCATATGCGCTTCGGCCGGATGGAACGACGGTTTGATGAAGCCAAGAGCGCGCTGGCGGTCGACGTTCTTGAAGAAATGATCGGCAAGCCCATTCCGGAAGATCATCGCGGAAGGATGTTACACGGCGCAAACGAGCTCGACCTCGTACGCTCCGGCCTCGACGATACCATGCGCTTGGCCTATCAGGAAATGGACGAGGCCATGCGCGCCCATAACGAGATTCCGGACTTGCGAACTGCGGCCTTCTTCGTAGCTATCGAGAAGATCGCCACCGCCTATCAAGAGGTGGGTGTGTAGCTCGAGGCCGACTCCCCTGGTTCGGGTTCCACGGTTGATACCCGGCTCAGCGGCCCCGAGCAGGTTCTCAATTTGAGTTGGCGCGGGAACACCCCTCACCGGGAGGGTCGGCAATGATGCTGACCGGTTTTGCGCGATACAACGAGGGAAGATGTGAAGCACTGGCGTCCGTGCAAGCTGCGTGTCAAATATTCTAAGTCGCTATCGCTGCGCTAAGCGTGCAGTCTGACTGGTATGGAAGTCTTCTGGAAGACATTCTGTGTCTCAATTGAGGCGGATTGTCGCATCCGGTACTCGGGCGGTCAAATCCGCGCGATCATCCATCACTGTCGACTTTACGTTCTGGCTCGCCGCCTCCACTTCGCTCGGACATCTGCGGGGAACAGCTCTGCCAACCGCTGATAAGCGGCGCGCTGCTCATCCGTCTCCGCTTGCGGAACACTGGCCACAACGCGCACGAGCAGGTCACCTCGCGTTCCATCTCGCTTGGGCCAGCCTTGCCTCCGCAAGCGCAACGTTTTCTCGTTTGACGTACCCGCAGGTATTCTCAGGCTCACAGACCCAGTCAAAACTGGTACGTCAACCGTGGCACCCAAAGTCAATTCCCACGGGACGACCGGCAGATCGATTTCAACGTCATCCCCGGCGATGCGGAAGACAGCGTGTGGTTCGACGTGGATCGTGATCAGTAGATCCCCAGGAGGTTCCCCTCGGTGTCCGGAAATCCCCTGCCCTGCCAGCCGAATGACCGAGCCATCGCGAACCCCGGGAGGCACTCGCACGTCAATCTCCCGTGCACGCTTCCGCGCTCCCGCGCCACCGCATGCATCGCATTGGCGCGCGTTGAGATGGCCTGTCCCGTGGCAGGTTTGGCAAGGCTCGGGCAACTCCAGCCGCAGGTCCCTGCGGCAGCCGTTGAACGCCTCGCCCAGGGAGATGCTAAGCTTGCCAGTGACGTTTCTCAGCTCGACGGAGCTCGCTCGGTCCCGCCGCCTGAAGGTCTGCTCGAAGAGCTCGCGGAGATCCGCGAAGGCACCCGCCTCATTCGGATCATCGTGAGCATAGTATACGCGATAGGTACCCTCTTCTTCACTGCCCGCCCGCGGATGAAAGCCGGCTGCTTCGTAGGCCTCGGCATGCTTCCAGTCATGTCCGTACTTGTCGTACTGGGACCGCTTCTTTGGGTCCGACAGGACCCGGTATGCCTCGGTGACCTCCTTGAAGCGCTCGCTTGCCTCGGAGGCCTTATTGCGGTCCGGATGCCACCTGTGGGCAAGTTTTCGATACGCGCGCTTGATCTCTTTGGCGTCCGCCGACCGCGACACACCGAGCACTTCATAGTAATCTCGCACTGCTGCCGCCATCGCGTTATCCTATACCGTGGGTCCGGTGCTGTGACCACGATTACTGTTGTCATCGCCGCGTGTTCCCATTCCCTCCACAAACGGTCCGCGGCGTGGTGCCATTGTAAAGGACTCGGCCGGCGCGCCGTCCGGCACCACTGTGGCGCCGGACATGATAGTCGCGAGCGCGTCCTCTACGCTCCAATTCAACTGGACCAAGTCGGCCTGTCGCACCACCTCCAAGAAACCCGTCGTCGGATTCGGCGTGCTCGGAATGAACACCGATACCAGATCCTCGCCTGTCGAAGCGTCCTTGAAGCGGTTGGTGATGAATCCGACCGCACGCATTCTCTCGGTCGGAAAGGGCACCAGCGCGACCCCCATGTAGCTCCGGCTCTCGTCTCCGCCTAGCGTAGACAGTACCTGCTTCGAGGCCCGGTACACCGACTTTACGAGAGGCACGCGTGCCGCAAAGGTGTCGACAAGCCCAACAGCGCGACGGCCGGCTACGTTGGCGGCGAGTGCGCCCACCACGTAGAGGAGGAGGATTGTCAAGGCCACTGAGACAATCGCGATGCCCCAATGCACGGCGCCCGGCAGCTGTTCGAGCGCTTGCGTAGGTTCCGTACCTTCAGCGAGTCCGAGGGCATGCAACAACGACATACCGCGTGGGCTCAGGGCCACCGCCTCGACCGCCCAACGCGAGGCGTCCCGCATCAGCCTGAAGATGAACCGAATCACCCAGAATGTAATGAGGATCGGGAGAATCGTGATCAGCCCGGCCGTGACCCGCAGCCGCACCAATGCAAAAAGCGAGCGACTGGCGCCGGGCGACCCTGGAGATGCCTTGCCATCAGTTTGTATGCTGGACTCCATTCGTGTCTCCCGAGCGAGTGCGGAAGCTCAGTCATGATCCCTCGTATCGCAGACTTCATCGTTGCGGTGTACATCGACGATGCGGTCATCATACTCGCGGACCGTCTGACCGGTACAAGACGCAGTATGAACGCCAGCTTCGCTACCACGACGAGCGCGCAGCTGGCGGCTTTGCCTCAGAGATCTGAGCATCGCAACTGATCGTCTCAACGGCCGGAAGCGCTTCACGTCGCCACGTACCGCGCTACGATAACCGTGATGTCATCCGATCCACCCGCGTTATGGGCGGCATCAAGCAGCTGCATGCAGGTTGCCTTCTCGTCATCACCTCTGCGGAGAATCTCGACAATTCTGCTCTCAGGCAATTCCTGCCACAGCCCGTCAGTGCACAACATCACAGTATCACCAGCCTCGAGGTCCGCCATGTAGACCTCGGGGCTCAGCTTCTCCGCGCCTTTTCCAAGAGCATTCCACAAGACGTGGATCCAAGGAGAATGCTCGATGTCTTTGGCTGTCATGGCTCCTTGGTCGACCAAACTCTGCGCCATGGTATGGTCGCGCGTTATCTGCTGTAGCTTCTTACCTCGAAGGACGTAGCAACGGCTGTCGCCGACGTGGACGACGTACATCTTCGGCCACATCACATATGCAACGGTAAGCGTCGTCCCCATGCCTTCGCATTCGGGTACGGCGGCGGATTCCGCTCTGATCACCTCCTCACAGCGGGACATGGCACACTTGAGTTCCTCATGAAGATCCTCTTCGTCGTCACCATAAAGCCGGAAAAACCATGGTAGTACGTTGAGCACGTACTGCACCATCGTCTGGATTGCCAACTCACTCGCGCGCTCGCCTGCTGCGTCCCCCACGATACCATCGGCGACGAGATAGAGTTGCCCCTGGCTACCACTGAAGATCACGTCCTTGGGGTCAACATCGAGGCTGGTCTCATGTACGACCATCGACTTGTTCAATTCGCAGATCAGGAAGTGATCTTCGTTCGCGTCGCGCTTGAGTCCGCGATCGGTCATGCCCGCAAACTGTGGTTCTACACGTTGCTCCATCTTCTCGTTCATGTGAAGGTCCTGTCATGGCGGCACCGTTCGAGGGCCGCAGCCAACTCAGATATGTGCACCACTCGCCTGCCAACGGCAATCGAGGACAGCGATTCCCATGAGAATAGGGCCACCCTCATCGACATCTTTCATTTCCTGCCTGAACATGGGCACCCGACGCCCTGATACATGTGCTTGGCTTCTAGTGTCGGACGTGGCGTCCCCATGTCAAGGTTAGTGGCTCGGCGGGCGACCGACGGAGCTTCGAACCTACGGCGTGAAGCCGCCTCACGGGAGCCGGATCCACCTTCCAACCACCGCCGCGGTAACCTCGTGCCTCCAGTTAGGCGGTATTAAATCGATCCTGAATGAACGCGAGTGCTTGACTGAGTGTCACAAGCCTGGGCAGCCGACGTTGCGTCGGCCTGGAGACTGAGCGCCCCCCCCGAAAGTCCGCGCGCTAGCGCGCCGCCACCGCGCGGACACGGCACCAGCCGGGTCGCATTCAGTTGGCCGGTGTAGCCAGGACGGGGCCACTTTGCTGGAGGCACATCAGAGGCTCGCGTGATCATCCAGAAGAAGTGCGCCAGGTTTCTGCGAGGGCGCCACGTGCGATTCCCAGCCCGGACCGGTGGACAAGCCCAGCACCGCTGACAAGGCGAAGCGACGGCGACCCGAGCCATCCTTTGCCCGAGCTTTCGCCGCACTGGGCTCCCAGGGCTGTAAAACTCCGCCGCTCACGGTACCCTGGGAGGGAAGTCCAATTGAGGCAGAGTGCCTTTTCGCCCCAATCGTCGTCGAGCGAGCCGAGGGATCTCGAGTGAGTAACCTCCAAGAAGCGTCGTTGAGCGGTCAAGTTCAGGTGCGCCGCCAAATCAGCTTCAATCGGCCGAATCAGGATACGCTCGTCGTCCGGCTGTCAGGAGGATGGGCGATCGGCCAAGGCCTGCCACCCGTTTCAGAGGTGCAGAAGCAGCTTGTGAGTCATCCCCGAGCTCGGCGTCTCGTGTTTGACGCGACGGAACTCAGCGGATGGGACAGTGGCCTGCTCGCCTTTCTTCTGCGGGTAATCGAGCAATGCTCCAACGCACAGATTGAGGTGGAGCAGGGCGGATTGCCCGAGGGTGTGAAGCGTCTTCTTCAGCTGGCTACCGCCGTACCGGAAAAGAAAGACACCAGACGAGACCAGCGCCGCGAGACTCTGGTTCCGCGCGTTGGCTCCGTCGTGATAGAAGTGTGGCATCACGCAGCCGACATGGTGCGTTTTGTCGGCGAAGCTTCGATGGCCTTCGTGAAGTTGCTCGGCGCCAAGGCGCGTTTTCGTCGCCGTGACCTGGCTCTGATCATCCAGGAGTGCGGCGTGCAAGCTCTGCCCATCGTTTCGCTCATCAGCTTCCTCGTGGGGCTGATCCTTGCGTTCGTGGGAGCCATCCAGCTCGAACGGTTTGGGGCGCAAATCTACGTCGCGGATCTGGTGGGCATCGCCATGGCGCGCGAGATGGGTGCCATGATGACGGCAATCATCATGGCCGGGCGCACCGGGGCCGCGTTTGCCGCTCAGCTCGGGACGATGACCGTGAACGAGGAAATCGACGCCCTTAGGACGCTGGGATTTCCTCCGATGGAGTTCCTGGTCTTGCCCCGGTTGATCGCACTGGCCCTGATGATGCCCCTGCTCTGTCTCTTCGCGGACCTGGTGGGCATGATCGGTGGTGCGCTAGTCGGCGTTGGTATGCTGGACCTGTCGCTGACGCAGTACCTAAACGAGACCCAAGGAGCTGTGGGTTTCGCAGACTTCTCGGTGGGGCTGACAAAGAGCGTTGTTTTCGGCGTTATTGTTGCCTTCTCGGGTTGCTTCCGAGGTATGCAATGCGGGCGAAGCTCTGCTGCGGTGGGAACCGCTGCGACGTCGGCGGTTGTGACCGCGATCGTCCTCATTATCGTCACGGACGCGATCTTTGCGGTGGTTACCAATGTGATCGGTGTGTAAGAGCGTCTGGATGCCCAAAGTGATGCCCCAATCGGACGTACACATCAGAGTTCAGAACCTGACGCTGGCCTACGGCGACCTCGTGATTCAGCACGATCTGAACTTCGCAGTCGGGCGTGGCGAGATCTTCATCGTGATGGGCGGTAGCGGTTGCGGAAAAAGCACGCTGATGCGGCACTTGATTGGGCTTCAGGAGCCTGTTCAGGGTGACGTACTATATGACGGAAGCAGCTTCTGGGGCGCCGCTCCGCAAGAGCGCGAGCATCTGATGCGACGCTTTGGCGTACTTTATCAAAGGGGAGCCCTGTGGAGTTCGATGACGCTGGCGGAGAACGTGGCCCTTCCCTTGGAGGAGTACACGCCGCTGGAGCCTGACGAGGTCCTCGAGATTGCCTCTTTGAAACTTGCCCTCGTGGGGCTTGCAGGATTCGAAGATTTTTATCCATCGGAGCTGAGCGGTGGCATGCAGAAGCGGGCAGGGCTGGCGAGAGCCATGGCCCTGGACCCTGAAATTCTTTTCTTCGATGAGCCGTCGGCAGGGTTGGATCCCATCAGCGCGCGCCTGTTGGATGATCTTATCCTGGAGTTGCGAACTAGCCTCGGGGCGACCGTCGTCGTCGTGACCCATGAACTTGCGAGCATCTTCGCCATCGGGGATAACGCCGTTTTCCTCGACACGGAAGCGAAGACTATCACCGCAACCGGAAACCCCAGAAGCCTGCTTGTAGAGTCCAAAGATCCGAAGATACACCGCTTCTTGACGCGGGGCGGGCCGACCGAGAGCCTCGCGAATGGCTCGGCAGTGGCCGGTTTCGAGTCTGATATACGCCAGGAACAGCCATGAGTAAAAAGGCAAGCCCAGCGCTGGTAGGAAGCTTCGTCATAAGCGCGCTCGTCCTGCTTGTTCTCGGCATCGCTTACTTCGGCGGCGGCCGGTTTCTGGCAAAGAGCTACAAATATGTGGCGTATTTCGAAGGCTCGCTAGCTGGTCTGACCGTCGGGGCGCCCGTCACGTTCAGAGGCGTCAGAGTTGGTGAGGTCTTCGAGATCGTGGTGCGCTACGACATCGCCGAGGATCGCATCCGGACACCGGTGTACGTCGAGTTTGAAGCGCGCTCCATTCAGCAGGCCAGCGGTGAGCCGTGCGGCTGTGACGAGCTCATCCGGATGCTAGTAGACCGGGGTTTGAAAGCTCAGCTTACGTTGCAGAGCTTGGTGACCGGCCAGCTGGCCGTGGAACTCGACCTACGCCCGGACAAGCCACTCATCCTAGTTGGTAAAGACCCGAGATATCCGGAGCTCCCGACGGTTCCTTCCGCGATGGAGCAGATCACGAGAACGCTTCAGGACTTGCCCATACACGAAATTGTGACGGAACTCAGGAATGCGATCAAGAACATTGATCAGTTGGCCAGCTCTCCCGAGCTGCACAAGGCCGTGAAGTCGCTGGATACAACATTGGAAGACGTCGGGAACCTCGCCCGGCACATCGATAGCAAGGTCGACCCGGTTGTATCCAGCGTCGAAGACACCGCCGATGCAGCAAAACTGACCCTGCAGCAGGCGAGCGAGTCGATCGCGTCGGTTGAGCAGGTGCTGAAAGATACCCTTGAGGATATTCGCGTCCTTGCCCGCGACGTCGATGACCAAGTTGACCCGGTCGTCTCCAGTTTCGAAAGTGCCGCCAACGCAGCCGTCGATGCTTTGGGGCAGGCTCGCGCGACACTCGCGACGGTGCAGAGCGTAATAGCTGAGGATTCAAGGCTGCATTACGAGGTCGTCAACGCATTGGAGGAGTTGGCGGCCGCGGCTCGCGCTGTTCGTGTTCTGGCCGATTACCTGGAACAGCACCCGGAGTCGCTTATTCACGGGAAGGGAGCATCAGGAGAAAGATGATGCATAATGTTTGTCTGCGGCTCTTGGCAGTCATTCTCTGTACCTGCTTCGTGGCCTGGCCGGGTTGCGCCAGCTCGAAGCCCTCGAGGTTCTATCTGCTGAGCCCGATGGCCGAACCGGGCGACGTGAGGCCCGCGTTCCCTGCTGCAAACGAGGTTACGATCGGTGTCGGTCCTGTCGAACTTCCGCCATATGTGGATCGGCCTCAGATTGTGACCCGCTCAGGCAGCAATCGTCTCCACCTCGCGGAGTACGATCGTTGGGCCGAGCCGCTCAAACACGGTGTGGCTCGCGTGCTTGCGGAGAATCTTTCGACTGTAGTTGGGACGGATCATATTGTGCTGTTTCCTTGGAAGGCATCCGAGACACCCGACTATCAGATTGTCATTGTCGTGACTCGCTTCGACACTACGGTCACCGGTACTGCGGTGCTAACCGCGCGGTGGAGCATCATGGCAAAAGGCAAGCAACACAAGCCTATGACGCGGCAATCATCCATCCACAGGGATGTGGAGTCGCAAAGCTACGAGGCGATTGTGTCCGCTGAGAGCTGGGCTGTCGCGAAACTCAGTGAAGAAATTGCCGCGGCGATCGGTACCATATCGCAGGTCGGGCCGGCTCCGTGAAGCGAGTGTTGGGGCGGACTTCAGGAGATATTGTGACAAGGATCACAAGAGTGGGGTAGCGGTTTTCGGTAAGAACTTCGAGCAGTTCGCTGACGGGACCACGGCGCAGGTCGCTGATGCCGAACTACTGTACCGTCAAGATTGTTCTTGCAGGCCGGAATTAACCGCTTCCTTACGGGCGCGGCTCGGAAAGCGAACGAACAATCTGCAGAATCAAAACTGACGGTACACTAGCTTTTATGTGCCGCTCGACTCCCCTTTTC
>CAZJTP010000174.1:0-9742 GCA_964548955.1 uncultured Phycisphaeraceae bacterium | reverse complement strand
ACCTGGAACCTTCTGATCCAGAGTCAGACGTGCTACCAATTGCACCACAGCCCAACGATTCGGCGTAATCCACCGAAAACGGCGTTTTTCGCCTGTCTGAGCAGGATTCTACACGCTTTGACGGCGTTCGTCTATAGTCCTCATATCGGCCACTTTGGAACCGTCTATCCCCTTCTCTGCCAGGTCTTAGTCCAACGGAGCGTACAACGCCGGGTGCCACTGGCGGCTTGTCCGCCAGTGCCAGGCTCGATGAGGATAGTGCTCCGTCACCCTTGTTTTTGTGGGTTATCCGAACCGCGCCCGTCAGGAAGCGGTCACCCGCCGGGACACCGCACGGCGCATCTCCACTCCCTAACGGTCGTGGCTCTGTTTTGCAGGCCTGATCGGCAACCCACAGTTTTGGGTGTGACCGAGTACTAGGGCACGGACATGCTGACTGACCGGACCAGATCACACACCCGGCCTCCTGAGCCATCCTTCGACCCGGCCACACATCGCAAACGCGTCAGACATTACGATGAGCCACGAGATTTGCACACCGATGACGGCCATCCTTGGCTTTGCGGACGTGCTGCTCAAACACGGAGACCTTGACAACGCCCCACCCGAGAGGATCCAAGCTGCTAAGACGATCAAACGCAACGGTGAGTACTTGCTGGGGCTCATCAACGACATCCTGGATTTGTCCAAGATCGAGGCGGGCAAGATGACGGTTGAGGGAATCGCCTGCTCGCCGTGATCCGGAAGCACTTACATAAGGACGCAACAGGTAGTCAGAACGTCGCGGCGGACGGGGGCGCGGCGATTGTCGACCGGCAAGCCGTCGCAGCGGTGAACGCGACGTGCTGCCGGGTCTGGGGCCAGCGCAATTAGGGTATTTTCAAAGCAATCCGGCGACGGCCTCACCGATCATCGCGGGCGAGTCAGCCACTGCGACCCCGGATTCTTTCAATGCGGCGATCTTCGAGGCTGCGGTCCCCTCGCCGCCGCTGATGATTGCGCCGGCGTGCCCCATGCGTTTGCCGGGCGGGGCGGTCTGTCCGGCGATGAACGCGACTACGGGCTTGGTCACATGCCGTTCGATGTACTCGGCTGCGTCTTCCTCGTCGGTGCCTCCGATCTCGCCGATCATGATGATTGCGTCGGTTTGTTCGTCCTTCTCGAACATCTCGAGCAGCTCGATGAAGTTCAATCCCTTGACCGGATCACCTCCGATACCAACGCATGTCGACTGGGCGATCTGGCGGGTGGTACATTGCCAAACAGCTTCATAGGTCAACGTGCCGCTGCGTGAGATGATGCCGACGCTCTTGCATCCGTTCTCGCAGGGTTTGTGGATGTAGCCGGGCATGATCCCGACCTTGCACTCGCCGGGTGTGATGACGCCGGGGCAGTTCGGCCCGACCAGATAAACGCCCTTCTCATCCAGGAATCGTCTCGCCCGCACCATGTCCAGTGTGGGGATGCCCTCGGTAATCAGCACGATCACCGAGCACCCGGCGTCCGCCGCTTCCATCGCGGAATCCGCGGCAAACGGCGCCGGCACGAGAACCATCGACACGTCCGCCCCGGTTGCCGCGATGGCGTCGTGGCAGGTATTGAACACCGGAAGACCGTGCTCGGATTGGGTGCCGCCCTTGCCCGGTGACACGCCGCCGACCACCTTCGTACCGTATTCCAGACAGCGGGCCGTGTGGAATGCACCTGCCTTACCCGTGATTCCCTGACAGATG
The DNA here is from genome assembly GCA_964548955.1 of uncultured Phycisphaeraceae bacterium. Lineage (GTDB taxonomy): Bacteria > Planctomycetota > Phycisphaerae > UBA1845 > UBA1845. The sequence continues at coordinate 8,009 of CAZJTP010000174.1, read as the reverse complement.
ACCCTTGTTTCGCCGTCAACGAGAATGCTCATATATGCTCGCCGCCCTTCCTGTTTTCGTCCGGCCACAACGCCGGTTTAGAGCCCGTCGGATGTCCGCCTCTGATGGAAGAAGCCGGTCTACGCGAGCGATGACCACCTTGGACACCGCGACGCAGAGGTGCCCGCCCGAAACCGAGCATCGTTCGAGCCTCGGCGCAGACACTCGCCTCCTCCTGCTGCAGTATGGCATGACATTCTCCGATTGTCTACGTCCGGAAGCGGGCACTTGTTGCGACCACAGTAGTGCTCCGATACGGATGATTCGAGTGGTTGTCCCCGGGTGGGTGCCATTGCCCACGCTTTGGGTGCCATGGCCCACGCTTGCGTGGCCATGCTCGATTCTCGGTCCAGCGAACGTTTAACATGCCTAACATGCCGTCGCCCGTCTTCGACGTCTTGGACATGCTCCCCTCAATTCAGGGTTGACAGAACAGCAGGTTGAGGATTGGCTCTGGCGGGCTGCTGCTGCCCGGCATGGAATCGGATTCGACGGCGGACCGATTTGGCGGTATAAGGAGCGATTCGATGGTCACCGGCGCGGTAGTGGAGTATTGACCCTTGGAAACAATCGGTATCCATTGCATGACTGAGTTGTACGATTGCCCCCGCGATCTGCTTGACGACGAAGCCTTTGTCAAAGACGCCTTGCGTAAGGCGGTGGATGAGGGATTCGCCACGCTGCTGCACGAAGTCTCGCACCACTTCCACCCGCAGGGTGTGACGGCGCTCGCGCTGATCGCGGAGTCGCACGTAGCGATCCATACGTGGCCCGAGCACGGTTACGCTGCCGTTGACGTCTTCACCTGCGGCGACCGGGCCGACGCCGAGAAGGCGTGTCAATACCTGGCGCGGGCCCTAAAGGCCGGCAGATGCTCGATGAAAAAACTGATCCGCGGGACGGAAGCAGCCGGCCCGAGCGTTGCGGAACAGTCTGTATGCGCCGCCTTGGACGCAACGGTCAGCTAGCTCCATAATGCAGGAGCCTCAACGATGCCCGGCGGCGAGATCGGTGCCGAGTTCTGGATCCATGAATACATCACGCCGTGGGATTTCTACGCACACGGCATCACCAGAGTGCTTGCATACCGGCGGACACCGTTTCAAGAAATGTACATCGTCGAGACCGGTGCCTATGGGAAGGCACTCGTCCTTGACGGAAAGTGGCAGTCGTGCACCGGCGACGAGTTCCTCTATCACGAGCCACTGGTCCACCCGGCCATGCTCCTTCACGGGTCACCTAAGAGCGTACTGATCCTTGGTGGAGGCGAAGGGGCGACGGCGCGCGAGGTTCTGCGATGGAAGACCGTCGAGCGGGCGGCCATGGTCGACATCGACCAGGAGGTGGTTGACGCCTGCCGCGAGCACCTCGTCGAAATGCACCAAAACGCCTTCGACGACCCGCGCCTCGAGGTTGTCATCGACGACGCCTTAAACGTTCTGGACACGACGGCACACACATGGGACGTGATCATCTCCGACCTTTCCGATCCCATCGAGGACGGACCTTCGTTCAAGCTCTTCACGAAGGAGTATTTTGAAAAGGCCAGAAGCGCGCTATCGCCCGACGGTGTGTTCGTGTTGCAGGCCGGCCCGGTCGCGCCGGCCGAGTTGACCATGCACGCACGTCTCGTGTGCACGATGAAGACGGTGTTTGATCATGTTCAGTCGTACTCGACCCACGTTCCCACGTATGCCTCGTCATGGGGCTTTGCACTCGGGACGGCCAGGCCAATCGACACCCGACCCGACCCCGATCGAATCGACCGGGAATTGCAGCTAAAGACGACCGGCGGCCTGCGGATGCTCGACGGCGTTACCCTTTTGGGCCTGTTCCAGCTGCCCGTCCATATTCGTCGAGCAATCGCGGCAGAAACGCACATATACACGCTGAAAAAACCGCCGAAGTTCTTCGGAAAGGGAACGCTCGCGGATTGCGCGCCCGGCGAGGCCCGGTAACACGCGACAGCTTTCACCCTCGACGACTCGTCATCTCCAATCAGAGGGCAATAGTGTCCAGCGTTTCAGGCAAAGAGATCGGCCCGTTTGCGGGTGTGGATCGTTGCCCGAAGGACTTTTTCAATCTCTTCCAGTAGCAACAAGAGTTTAGACAATCTCGCGCGGGGACGACATCGTCCGCGACGAGAACTACGACTCGCCCACCGGAGCCACCACCACCCACCACGATCACGCCGGGAACCTGATCGACGACGGGATGTTCCGGTACGTCTACGATGCGTGGAACCGGCTGGTTAAGGTCCAGTCCTCGGAGGACTCCGGGGCCACGACGTTCCAGGAGGCCGAGTTCGACGGGACAGGCCGTAGGATGAAAAAAGTTGTCACAAATTCGGGCGATTCCGACGGGACCATGGTATAATTGTATGACAGTCAGAAGATCATCGAGACCCGGGACGGCTCGGGTAATCTGTATCAGCAGTTCATTCATGGAACGCAGTACATCGACGAGCTGGTCATGGTTCGGGTAGCGGACAAGGGCGATTTATACGTCCACCAAGACGCCAACTGGAACGTCATCGGCCTGACCGACCTTGGCGGCAGCGTCGTGGAGCGGTACGTGTATACACCCTACGGCGAAGTCACCGTCTACCAGGAGACCGGGTACGGTGGTGAGCGGAGCGAACGCGAGCAGCCCGCCATGCGTAAAGCGAGCAGGACGCGAGCGTCAGGGCTGCGAGCCTGCCCGGAGGAAGTGAGCACGAGGCGAACGACCGGAGGGTACGACGAAGACAACGAGGTCATGGGCGAGCCGCCGAGCACGAGCGATGCGGATTACACGGCGTTTACGGGGGCGTGTGCCGGGTCCGGTCCGACGGGTGCATGCCGGAAGCTCGATCTGGATTTCGACGGCGACGTGGACACGACCGACCGGGATGACTACTTCATGTCGCTCCCTCATGGCCTGGCCCGCCACCCAGGCCGCACCGCCACCGCCGTCCACCAACCCTTCGGCCATCAGGGCTTGCTCTTCGAACCTGAAATCGGCAGCTACCAGAACCGCGCAAGGCAGTATGATCCAGCCAAGAGGCGGTTCAACCAGCGCGACCAGTTGGTCTTTTCCGAGATGCCTTCTGATGTCGAGTGGCACTACTACGATGGACTAAACTTGTACGGGTACGTCAAATCGAACCCACTCCAGGGGCTGGATCCTACTGGGTTTGGTTGCTACTGCTGGTGTGCCACAGGTTGCACGCCTGAGCGAGACCCCCTGGGTTATGACGAGTGCGAAGGGAAGCCTGTGACGAGTGCGTGGATAACGGCGCGCTGTCGGGCAGCGAGGTGACGGTTGAGCCGGATCCGGCGTGCATTGATGATACGATCACCTTTACGGTCACGGGCGTAGTAGACAGTGGCGGCGTCAAGCGTGAGAATTGTCAGTTGGTGAATATACCGGCCGGGACCAGTCCAGGTGCCGCCGGTGCCACGGTAACCTGCTGGAAGACGCCACGCCCGTCCGTCATGCGCCGACGCCGACCCTTGGGCCCGAGCTTCTTGCGCCAGTGATAGAACGAGGCCACCGAGACCCGTTCTCGCGAACAGAACTGCCCAACGGGAATCCCGGAATTCGCAGAGAAACGCTCAAACCGCTCCCGCCACATGGCAAGCTTCTTGGGATCGGATGGTCGAAACATGCCGGGCCGTCCTTGGCTGAGAGGTCTGATTCCATGAAGTCACGCCAATCCTCATGGCAAATCCCAGACCACGCAGCTGAAAAACAGGGTGGGTTTTTACGAGGGAATCAAGCATCGCACCGCGCTATACTATACAGGGAGTTCAATCTCGCGTATCGCGACGCCTCAATCATCGACCAAGCCGCATTGTCATATGCGCCCGCGGTCCTGTGCGGTTGGATTCGATCGGCCAACGGTCAATCCGGCCCTTCTCGAGGTGGAGCGAGCGGTGGGAGAGTGGGGACTCTATCGCGGGATGTGAGTGGCCCGGAAGAAGCACCAGAAGAGGTCGGGGAGAGCAGGGAATGGATGTTAATCCGATAACGTATCGCACTGCCAGCCGGCAAGGGCGTGGGCTGTGGCACTCGACCGCGGCAGTGGTGTCGTTTCTCACGGTGAGCATAGCCTCTGTGGGATCGGCTCTAGGCCAGACTCAGGTTATCCCACTCCGTAGCGGCAGCGGCCCGACCGGCGGACCGGATGCGAACGTTCGTGTGCTGGTAGATGGAACGTCGGCCGAATCCGTGGCGGTCAAGGAGGCTTCCTATGCCGTTGTCAGCGGGTCAGCGAATGACTCAATCGCAGGCCTGCAGTCCGACCCGGCAGCACGCTGGATCGAGCCTGACCTCGACCAGGACAACGGCCGGCAGAGCGTTCTCTATGCAGTCCCCTTCACGGTGAACACGGGCGCGGTCACCTCAGCAGATCTGCAGTATGTTGCACGGGGCGATGGCTTGGCTGAGAATCGGCGCGGCGCGGAGTTGCTCTTGAACGACCAATCCATCGGCGAGATCCAGACCGCGGCTGATGGGACCGCTGACGAGTGGTTAGTGGTCGGGGAGATCGCACCATGGCTGACGCCCGGTACCAATTGGCTCTACATACGCGTGCCTTATGCGGACCTTGACGGCGGGCTGATCTTCAGCGCTCGAGTACGCGTCTGGCGTCCGTCCGATACCGTGGAACCGGCTGGCGATGCGTTCATGGATACCGCGACTGGCTTGGCGGCTGAATCCACCACCCCGGAGGCTGTCGAGGGCTGCGCGGGCTTCACTTGCCGTGAGCGCGGCGATCTGGACAGTGATCACGACGTGGACCTGGACGATTATTACCGCTTCAGACAATGCATCAGCGGTCCGGACACTGTGCTGGCGGTGGACTGCGAATACGCCGATTTTGAGTGCGACGGGCATGTAGACCTGACCGACATTGCTTCCTTCCAGGCCGCGTTCGACGGTCCTTGGTAGGCACGCCGGTCAGACAGAAGCGTGAGGAGGCGAACCCCGGTCCGTGCCGATAACAGGATTGGAGAATGGCCATGCAAGCCATGAAACGGCGTGAGTTCCTGATCGAGGCTTGCCGGTTTGGCAAGATCGGAGTCTTCGGCTTGGCAGCGGCTCGATGGCCCGGTGCAGCACGCGCGGTGGATTGCGCCTATGTCACAGCTCCACGGATTGGAGGCCACGGTATCATGCTGAAAGAAGTCACGGTGTCCGTGTTCGAGGAGTGCGTCGGAAGCGCGTTTCGGATTTACGCGGATTCCGGCAGTTCTGTCGACGCAAAGCTGATCGAGACAACTCCTGTGGGATCGCGGTCGGGTGGCTCTAGTGCGGTGGCACAGCGCGAGGCATTTTCGATCGTTTTCCGCGGCCCGGCCGAGCCGGTGCTGCCACAGAAGATCTACACGCTCGAGCACGCCAAGCTCGGGCGATTCGAGTTGTTTCTGGTCCCCATCGGACCGGATTCAAGCGGCATGCGTTACGAGGCGGTCTTCAACTGACTCAGTTGTGTGAATGTGGAAAGCGGTCATGTCGGAACCCTTTCTAGCTGAAGTGAAAATCGTCGGATTCAACTACGCCCCCCGCGGCTGGGCGGGCTGCGACGGGCAGTTGTTGCCGATTGCCCAGAACCCGTCGCTGTTTTCCTTGTTGGGGACGATGTACGGCGGCGATGGGCGAACCACATTCGCGTTACCCGATCTTCGTGGCCGAACACCCATACACGTCGGCACTGGCCATCACCAGGGCGAGCGAAGCGGCGCCGAGAATGTGCCGCTCAGCGTGTCGGAGATCCCGGTGCATCGGCACGCCTACCGGGCGACCTGCGCCGACGCCACCAACACCAGCCCGGAGGGCGCGAAGCTCGCTCCAACGGCCGAACGATCCTACCGCACATCGGGAGAGCGCCGCGCGATGCATCCCAGCGCCGTGGCCAATACGGGCGGGGGTCAGGGGCACAACAACATGCAGCCCTACCTGGCCCTTAACTTTGTGATAGCCCTGCAGGGCATCTTCCCGTCGAGGAGTTAGCGAGGCTAGCATGGCCGATCCGTTCATCGGTGAAATCAGGATGTTCGCGGGCACCTACGCACCGAGGGGTTGGGCGTTTTGCGATGGACAACTGCTTCCCATCCAGCAAAATGAAGTCCTGTTCTCTCTTCTGGGAGCCACTTACGGCGGGGACGGGCGGATGAGCTTCGGGTTGCCCGATCTTCGCGGTCGCATTCCGATACACAAGGGCACCGGGTCGGGTCTGAGCCCCCGCAGCCTGGGTGAACGGGGCGGCGCGGAAACCGCCATGGTGTCTATTGCAGAGTTGCCGTCCCATTCTCACGCACACTACGGCGCTGTCGAGAGGGCCGGCCGGAGCGATCCCAGCGATGCGGTTCGCGCCTGCTACATTAGCGATACGGGCAGCATCCCGGCGTACGGCTATCCCCGTGACGACTCCGACCCCTTCGTGGCGATGGCGAATGACACAATCGCCCCCGCGGTAGGGGGCGGCCAGGCCCACGCCAACGTGCAACCGTTTTTGTGCGTCAATTTCATCATAGCTATGGCTGGGATCTACCCATCCCGTCCCTGACTTGCGAGGCCGTAATGTCTGAACCGTTCATCGCTGAAATCAGGATCTTCGCCGGCAACTTCGCACCTCGCGGCTGGGCGCTGTGCAATGGCCAGCTGATGCTTATCGACCAGAACGCCGCGCTGTTTTCCCTGGTGGGCACGACCTACGGTGGCAACGGGCGCACGGACTTCGGGCTCCCCAACTTGCAGGGACGGGCGCCGATGCACCCCGGGTACGGTCCCGGCCTGTCCCAGCGCCAACTCGGCCAGACCGGCGGTGTCGAGTCCGTTACCCTCACCCAGGCCCAGGTGCCCAGCCACGCACACCAGGCCCACGGGGCTCCTACAGAGGCACATGCGAACGTGCCATCTGACACGACGCTACTGGCTTGTACCCCGGCACAGTACACGTACGGCACCGGCTCAGACAGCGATGCCGTGGATATGGCGTCTGATTCGCTGGGCCTAACTGGCGGCGGTCAACCGCACTCGAACATGCAACCGTATCTGGCGATCAACTTCATAATTGCCCTGCTCGGGACCTACCCCGAGAGACCCTAGGTTGGTGCATGTGCCATCCGATCACACTCCGGCCTGTCACACCAGATGATGAGCCGTTCTTGTACCACGTCTACGCCGGCACGCGCGAGGACGAACTCGCTCCGCTGGACTGGGACGAGGCAAGGAAGGATGAGTTCCTACGAATGCAGTTCAACGCCCAGCACCGCTTCTACCAGGAGCAGTTTCCCTCCGCCGATTTCGATATCATCCTTGCCGGTGATCAGCCTATTGGCCGGCTATATGTAGACCGGCGCGACGACGAGATCCGCATCGTGGACATCGCCCTTCTGCCGAAACATCGCAACGCCGGCATCGGCAGCGCATTGCTCGAAGACCTGCTGGCCGAGGCCGCAGCAGTGGGCAAACCCGTGCGGATCCACGTCGAGCGGTTTAATCCGGCCCTGCCTCTTTATCAGCGCCTGGGCTTCAACCAGGTCACCGACAACGGCGTGTACTACCTGATGGAGTGGTCTCCGGAAGAATCGCAACAGCCATCGTAGTAGGCTGTGGAGACCGAAGGTTTTGAGCGAGTCAACGACCGCGGACAGTCGAGCACCAATGCGCTACGTTTCTTCACATCACCGTGCGAACGACCGCGATCCGATACTTGAGCCGTTCAGTTCTGGGCCGGTAGGTGGCGGCAAAGAGTAGCGCCGGCGTAGCACGGCGCCAGATAACCATTTGGAGGAATCAGACCTACTTAGTAAGCCCTTTGTTCGCAACAACTTACAGCAGCGTTCTTGGGATGTGAGTCACTTACCGACTGTCAGCAAAGCAGGTGCTCGACTTGCTGGGTGTGCCGCCATGCCTCGGATAGCGCGAGTTGTGGCTCCTGGTCTCCCGCATCATGTAACCCAGCGCGGCAACCGCCGGCA
>CAZJTP010000173.1:0-9768 GCA_964548955.1 uncultured Phycisphaeraceae bacterium | reverse complement strand
AAGCAGGCCGCGGTATTGTTGGCCATTGCTAGTACGGTCGCACTGATCTTTTACATACCTCCGCTTTGCGCCGCTGCGCTTCGGATCCTCGAGCAGAAATGGGTTCTAGGTCGCATGGGTCTTGTGCTGTATCTCGGTTTCATAGGCCTGGTACCGGCATCGGTGGCTTTTCTCGTCGAGCCAAAGGCACGTTTCGGGTGGATCCGACCGATCCTCAGCATTCTGGTCCTGCTTTTCGGGATCGTCTTCATCACGCACAAGGAGCCCTACACATGGGGGAGCTATTTTGCGAAGGCGGCCGCCTCCCGAGCGGAGCGAACAGGGTATCTGAACAGGACCCGGGAGGTCATCGATTTTTGCCGCGGCAACATCCCACAAGGCGCCGTAGTGCTGACGGATGAATGGTCGGGCATGGTGCTGACGATGGTCCATGACTGCCACATCGTGGCACCTAAACGTGGTGGTAACGGCATTGTGGACTGGAGGCAACGTCGAGAAGATGTAAGGATCATGCTCGCACTGGAAACGCCGTGGGAGACCCGCCGTGCACTGTTACGCAAGTACGACGTGCAATACTTCTTCCCCGCCGGCTCGCCTGCGGAGTGGGTCCAGGGCCACTTAAAGGCGTATCCCACTAATCGGAGGTTCCCGCTATACACTCTGGATACTGGGCAATAGAGTGTAACGAGTGCTGCCTGGCAGTCGTCGCCCGGTACTGCTCTTGTCCGCACGCAAATGAACTGGACGGGCGTCGTTCCGGCGGACGAGAGGCCGGTACCATTTAACCCGTATGACCGCCGCGATCGAACGAAATACCTGACTATTTGTGTTTGGCAGCAGACGGAGCTGCGCAGATCCCGGCAGAAATCCTGGTCTCTGAGACCGATAGGCAAAATCGGTACGATCAACAGAGCAAACGCGCTGGACTCACGGTGTGATATACCGTTTTCGCTGGAACCGATCAGCTTGTTTTTGATAGGATGCTGGCTGAAGGTCCTGTAAATGAGAAATGTCAGCTAAGACGATAGCCTCCGACTCGGCGCGTTGGAGCAATCGGTGTTATCAGACACTTTGTGATGTGACTACCCGGAAGCTCTTACCGCGTACAAAGCAGGGAACTTTATTGACGATTCCGGTTGGGAGGGCAATAATCCCCTGATCCGTGCGACAAAGCACACAGGCACTGGATGACTTCTGGTGGCACTTATGAAAGAACCACAACCGAGCTTCGAATGGATCATCACGGACCGATGCAATTACGAATGCTCATACTGCTACCAGAGACACTATGCCGATAAGCGACACTGCTCGGATCAGACCACCGATGCAGTTTTCGCCCTCCTGCTGATCCTTCAGGGTACGTGGCTCGTCAAACTGATCGGCGGTGAGCCACTTATCCATCCCCGGTTCTTCGAGATGTGTCGCGCCGTCACCGAGTCCGGGCACAGAATAACAACTACGACGAATCTTTCGCTGCCGCTTGTCAAGCTCCAGGAGCTCGTCGACATATGCGGCGATCGGCTAGACTGCGTAACAGCCAGCCTTCATCTGACGCAGGTCCGGAGCGTGGACTCGTTTATCGAGAAGGCCGCCGAATTCAACGCGCGGAAGCACCCGGCAACTACGTTCTCGGTCACATCGGTCCTGGTGTAGGAGGATTTCGATCAACTTCGCGAAATCGAGCAACGTCTCGAAGACCAAGGCGTTCATTTTGCGTATCAGCCGCTACGGATCAGGAACCGTTATATCAAATACGAGAACGACGCTGTCGAGCAATACATCACCAGCCGGTCCATCTGCAGTACCGAGAAGATTCGACACGCGAACCTGTTCGGCACCCTCTGTCACACCGGTGAACTTTTCTTCAAAATCGAGGTCAACGGCGACGTGGTTCGCTGTTATAACCTCCAGCCGTCCTTCTACCTGGGTAACATCACCAAAGGGACGTTCAAGAGGTTTAAGGGGCCGAGACCCTGCATGGCGCGGAGGTGCACCTGTGTGGTCCCAGCCAACCGGAATATGATCCGCTTTGGGAATAAAGCCCCGACGTTGACCATGCTGCGGTCATGTGTGCGGGGCTGGCCTGGAACAGTGTCCTACGTGTTCACCAAGGTTATGAGCCTGCTTCGCAACCGGTTGTCGAGGGGACGGTAAGAGGTACCCGACACTCGAAGGCTTGCTACTTTGCGTTCTGGATACAGAGCAGTAGGTGCCCTGGAGACCCGGCAACGAGCGACCCGCTGACAGCCTTGCGGGCGTGTCGCTGAAGGACAGTGATTAAATCGCCGAGCGCTCAGGCGCCGTGCGTCTCCTTGTATTCCTCATAGCGTCCTCCGAGCAGACCCGAAAGCATCCCCGCGCCGTAGGCCACATAGCGTGCACCCCTCACAAAGACATGGAATCCGCCCAGCAGTCCGCACGGCGCAAGCAAAGCACCAAGTGCAATCCACACGACGCCTTTCGCCGCCAGGACGCAACACGTCGACCACGAGGGCGTCAAGTCCAGCTCGATCCACGAGGCCGCATTCCCAACTCGGAAGAAGCGTTGAACAAGCCATTTGAAACATGTCCGGCTTTGTGGAATCCATTCGTGAACAATGGCGTCGTCCGCCCACACAATCTTGAACCCCGCACGGGCAACGCGTCGAAAGAAGTGCCTGTCGCTGCCCCCGGTCAGCGCCATGCGTTCATCAAAAAGCCCCTCCATCGGACTGAAGATCTCGCAACGGATAAGAACGTTTCCCGTAAAGGCGTGCACAAGAGGCGTCCCTGTGATATATCGGCGGCGATCGAAAAACTTTCCCTTCACGATCCAACGCGGGACATCACCCTCAAATCGTGGCAGCACCGGCCCCGTAACGACGTCCGCATTGTAGACCTCCCGGATGCAGAGCAGTTCATCAAGCCATCGCGGCTGGGGCACCTCATCGTCATCAATGAACGCGATGTAGTCAAAACCCTCGCCGGCGCACTCGATGGCCCGGTTTCGAGCAAAGGGAATGCCGCGCCGCGACTCAACGACGCACCTCAATGGCCACTTGGAACGTTCCCGCAGCTCCTCGCAGACCTTCATGGCCGACCCATCGGCATCATTATCGACGACGATGATCTCGACATACGGGGGATCGCCACTGAACGCAAGTTCACTGAGCCCGACGATCAGGCGCTCGAGCCCCTTCAGGCGTTTATATGTAGCCACACACACCGCAACCCTCATCACTATGTCGAATCCACAAAAGGCTCAGTTCGATTGTGAGAAGGGCCCCGGTTCGGTACACCGCCCATCCCGGGGCGACAATGCCTACGTCTCCTCCAACATCTTGTAGTACAGGTCCACCAGTTGGTCGTTGAGCTTGTTGACGTTGAAGTTCCGCTCGACGAACGCGCGCCCGGCCCGGCCAATTTCAGGCCAAAGCTCGGGATGCTCGATCAGATGGGTCAATTTCGCCGCGAGGGCGCCAACGTCTCGTTGGGCGACGAGGAAGCCTGACTCACCATCCAAAACCGACTCCGGGATGCCGCCGACGCGCGTGGCGAGGACCGGAAGCCCCATCGCCTGGGCCTCGATGAGGACAAGACCCTGAGCCTCCTCGGCCTTGTTGCGTGCGACCACGCCGGGGAGCATGAACAGGTGGGCGTCAGCGTAAAGTCGGCGCACCTCATCCTGGGTCCGTCCCCCGAGGAAGTCCACGCGATCGGCCACACCGAGCTTCGCTGTCAACTTATTCAGTTCAGTGAGAAGAGGGCCTTCACCCACAACTTGGTAACGCACGTTGGGATGTGTGGGCATGAGCTTGGCCACTGCTCTGATCCCGTACTCGATCCCCTTCACCTCCGCCAGACGTCCGACGGTCAAGATTCGAATGTCGTCTCCCACATTAAGTCTGCACTCGCCAAACGAAAAGAGCCGCAGGTCCACGCCGACGGGCAGTCTGATGATCTTGTCCGAGGGACAGCCCAGCCCGACGGCGCGCCTGACCGTAAAGGCTGAATTGGCTGTGAACAAGTCTCCCCGCTCGAACAACTCTCTGTAGATGTCCTTACCATGCTTGGCCGGGTAGGTGTTCACGTCATAGCCGTGGAATGTGGTGAGCAGCTTGCCGTGCAGAATCCCGACATCACGGGCGATCAGGGCCCGCAAAGCGTTGGGGGCGAAGTGGCAGTGAATGATGTCATACGTTCGTTCCGGAAGAAACCCCATGACCCGATACGCCAAAGTCAAGGATAGGGCCGATCTGCCGTACTTGAAGAAGTTGAGGACCCGCAAGCGTCCGCCAGGGTTCGTGAATGGATGGGCAAACAATGCCCCGGCCGCTCGAATGGCCCGGACCAACGCGCTCTGCCGTCTAGTCGACCAGTATATCGTACGATCGAGGAGCCTGTAGGTTTCGACGGCGGAGTGGACCGTAGTCGTGTTGCCCGGCATGCTCGCATAAATGTAAACGTCGTGCCCCCGGTCAATCAGGGCGGTGATCTGGTTAATGACGAACGTCACCGACAGATTCGGAAACTCGCCGACAACGAAAGCGATCTTCATTAGCTCGTACCTTTGTGACACAGACTCGAAACCACGGGGTCAGGTAAGTCGCGAGTCCGTGACCTCAAGCAAGCAGCTACCCGTTGCCCTTTAGCCGTCGCAACCGTTCGATCAAGAGCCCGAGCTTCGTTCGCAGCCTCCCCAGCGATGCTCGCTGCTCGTACGGACTCATCCTTGTCAGCGGCGCGGACAATTGGACACCGATTCTATACGCCACCTCCATCAGAGCTTGCAGGACCCTTGTTGTGCGCACACCCAGTCCGCCATACGGTTCGGCAAACGCAAATGATTTGCCCATTGCAAGAGTGACACGTTTGAAATAGTCCCACTCCTGACGATCCGCGGCGATCATGTGCCCCACCACCGCGTCCGGATCGTACACGACGCGTCCGCCCGCGCGGGCGATCTGTCGCACCTTGGCTGTGTCACCGCCGCCGAGCAACTCGTGTCCCCGGCGATCCAGCGCTTCGTCAAATGGCCCCACCGTGTCGAATATCGACTTGCGAAACGCCAGATTCAATCCGAAAAGGCCGCGTCCGTCGGAGACAATCCTACGGGACTTGCCGAGATTCACCTCCGATAGCAGTCTGGCGAAATAGGGACCGAACCACTCCGGCGGGTCCTTCTCGAGAATCAAGTAGGTTCGACCGCCCACGACGTCCGCCTGCGTCGCGTCAACACATTCTTGGAGCTTGAACAACCACACTTCGTCCACGACGACATCGTCGTCCAAAAGGGCGATGATCTCGCCGCGCGCCTCGGCTACTCCGCGGTTCCGTGCATAACACAGCCCCTGATGCTCCTCGAAGACGTACCGAACATTCGGGAACCGCCTGAACTCCTCGACGACTTTGCTCGTGTGGTCCGACGAGTTATTGTCGACAACAATGAGTTCGTAGTCCACCGCACCAAGGCATGTCTGCGCGAAGAATCGCTCCAGCATCTTCCGCAACACACTCGCCCGATTGTATGTGCAAACGATTGCCGAGATCATGATACGCCAGCTTGCCGCGCCGCATCTCCGATCATGGCGTCGTCATTGCTAGGAGTGATCCCATCCCCCGACACGGTGCCCCCTATACAGGCACTCAGGACGTGGGGACAGGTACACCACCAGCAAGACAAACGGACACTCTCGCACATCTCATCACGTTCGCTCACTGTTCCCCGGTGAGCCAATCACTTACGGAGTATGATCAAGGGATACCTTCCCATCCTACCCAAGAGATGGGGTAGGAGATCCTCACACCAGTATATCATGGTCATAATCAAGCGTCCGAAAAAATTGTCCGGTACAAGCCTCTGTGTGAAAAGCCGATCGACGCTCCGCCACGTGCGAATCTCCATATTGAACGTCTCTGCAAAAGTCTCGCGGAACCATCGGCGATCATGAGGTCGAAAGTACAGTGGCGGGCGTTCCCGCGCTACTACAACTCGGTGACCGCCGTCCGCCTGCACGTTTCTTCCACCGATCTCTCGCACCGTCTTCCATAAACGGTCGACGCTCAGTGTCTTCCAGATTAGTCGACAAACTGCTAAACAATATCCACGAAATCGCGAATACCAGTACTGTGGCCACGAGTAGATAATTCCGCAGGTCCTTCCCGGCGCCAGTGTTCTGTGCAGCTCCCGGATCACCGCCTCCTGTTCATCGTATGGAACATGGTATATCACATGAGCCGACAACACCGCATCGAATGTGTTGTCCACAAAGGGAAGTTTCGTCACGTCGCCAACCACATAAAGACCGTGATCACCAAGCTTGGTCCGTGCCTCCGCCAGCGCCTTTTCTGAGAAATCAACACAGACGCGCCATCTGAAACCAGCGGAGTACTCCAGATACTCCTGATGAGGAATCGCTCCGCAGCCCGCGTCAAGGAAGTACTCGCCGCGCGAGGGCAGGAACCTCGCGACGCGCATGTGTGTGTTGTGCCGGTAGCTGTCGAGCACGTGTCGCGAATCCACGAACGCATCTGTGTCCCTGTAAACACCGCCGACGTTCCTGTCCCATCCGAAGGTGTCATAGAAACGGCGAACAATCTCCTTCTCGTTCCTCATGGCGATCTCCGGCATCGACCGGCACATAGAGCAACACGACGGCGCCGTGTCAACACACCTAATGTCCCCTCCGTCAACTCCGCTCTCCGTAGTGACCTGCGAGCGTACAAAGTGCCTCGTAGGTCCGCATCGCCGCCAGTGGAGGCGCCTCGGCCGCTACTGATCTGCGCAGGTCTTTGTCCGGGAAGCCATGATCGACCGCTGCACCGACAAACTTTTCCAGACGATCGGCCCCATCTCCGCGAAGCATCTGCTCATAATGCAGAAACAGCCAGTCTCCTTCGTGCAGGTGCTTTTGCAGAATGTGGTCATACATCAACTGCCACACCTCAACGGCGATCTCAGTAGTCATAATGAGACTGCTGAGATAGGGCATTCTGTCACACTCCTTGACAATGCTGGCTGCGGTGACCATAGGGTGCCGGAAAACACACACGAACACCGTATCTGTCAGGAACGGACGCCAGGCTGGTAGCGTGTAGCTAAGCCGGGGATCCTTGAAACAGAATGGGGCCTTGCGCACCTCGGCTTCGATGCGCCTCGCGATGCGACGCGGGCACGGGATCTCCGTCGCTACCGGCACCCTCGCCAACCATCTCTGCCGGGGAAGAGGCCGGTCGCGGAACCACCAACGCCCCAGCAACGGCGGGCGGGAAGGCACTACTCCGGCCAGCAGATCCTCGTTGATCCAGTTGATCGTCGGGGACTCGAAGAAGCCTTTCGGGTTGCTCTCGCGCGGACCGTACAGCTTGTCTCCCATGTAGAATCCCGACTGGGCGAGGAGGCCAGCGACCATGCTTGTGCCACTTCGTCCAGAACCGAGGATAATGCAGTTGTTCACGACGACGGATTCCGTAAGGCCAATCAGGGCCCGGACCAGCCACCCTCACTCGGATAGCGCTCTATCACCGCAACGAGGTGATAGTCAAGATCCACTTTCACAAGGATTCCCCACAATCTCACCGTTGTGTCCCAATCCGCAAATGCAGAGCCAACCGCATCAACTCGAGGGCTTCCCGGGCGAGCGTCGGGGCGATCAAGAGAACAGTCAGTGAATAGACAACCACACCAACCAGTATACACAATGGCAATAGTATTTGTAAACTTACCACGCCGGTGAGTGAGTACCCGGCCCCCCCAACCACCGCTACCATGCCCAGCGAAGCAACAAGCGAAGCTCCGTACCGGCTAAGATACGTTCCGAATCCCACGCCAATGATCCTGTTGGTCACCCACACGGTCAGGGGTGAGAGCAGGTAGCCCCGGATCACAAAGGCGGACGCCACCCAGACAATGCCCCACCGCACCACGATGATAAAGGCAACAACATTGACCAGCGCGTTGAGAAGCGTCAGCCCCAAGTGCCAGGTGGGCTTCCCTGATGCGAGCATTACAGCGCCGTTGAAAAAGAGCACGGATTGCAGGATCCCGATAAACGCCAGGACACGCATCACGGGAATGCTCGGCGCCCACTTCACGCCGAACAGAACTACCACCAGCTCCGGAGCCAGGACGGACATCCCCAGGAACACGGGGAACGCCAGGAGGCTCATCATACGTGTGGCTGTGAGGAAAGCATGACGCATCTGATCCGGGCTATGCTGCAACCGGGAAAACGTGGGCAGCGATGCGGGCGAGACCGTCTGCGTCAGCATCTGCACCGTCCGCAGCACAAGCGCGTAGGCGATCGTGTAATACCCCAAAGGCACCGAACCAAGAAAACACCCGATGAGAAGATGATCCAATCGGCGGTTCACGAAGTTCAGAAGTTCGATGCCTATTATGCTAAGCCCGAACGAGAACAGGTCCCTGGCGTGGCTGCTCGAGACCCTAAACCCCGGTCGCCATCCCGAGGCGTACCATAGGACCACGACGCTAACCAGGCTTTGGGTGAGGCTTTGCCCGACCAGGCTCCAGACACCACACCCCATAAGCGCCATGACGATCCCCGCGCATCCGCCCGCGGCGGAGCCCACAAGCGACCGGATCGCCAGGCTCTTGAACGCAAGGCGGCGCTGAAGGATCGCCTGCTGAGTGTTGCTAAACGCGCCGATCAGGAAGCTCAGCGAAAGCCAGCGGACCACCGGCGCCAACTCGGCCTCACGAAACAGGGCGGCGACCAGGTCGGCCGCCGCGATCCCGACTGCCGTCAGCACGACGCCGGCTGCCACACTGATCCAGAACGCGGTGTCGAGGTGTTCCGCCTCGAGGTTGTCGCGTTGGATAATGGCTTGCCCGAATCCCTGGCGCAGAAAGACCGCCATGAACCCCGTGAACACAAACCCCATGGCGACCAGGCCGAACGCTTCCGCATCTAACAGACGCGCAAGCACGAGGAGGACTACTAGCGAAAGCAGATTGGACCCCCAGTTCTGGATGGCTGACCAGAGGACTCCCTTGACCGCTTTCTCCCGCAAGCTCATCGAGCCGTCACTCCGGATTCATTCACGCAAACCGGCGATGTCATACCCCCTTCGGTGCTCCAACGGATGCCCCGTACCGTCCCCGGCGGGAGGGCGTATAATGCCGCGCATCCTATGAGCAAAGCTTCGCAACAGACCGACTCCAAGCAACCGCTTGTATCCGTCGTCGTGCCGACGTGCAACCGGCGGGAGGTCCTACAGCGCTGCGTGGAGGCCCTGGCTAGGCAGACCCACCCCGACTACGAGGTCATAATCGTTGATGATTGCTCGACGGATGATACACCGGAGTTCCTTCGGCGGTTCGCCGCCGACCATCCCGACCTCAACATCCGATGTCTGCGAAACGAAGCCCACGCCGGCGCCAATCCCAGCCGCAACCGAGGCATCCGTGAGGCGAAGGGTGAGTTTGTCGCCTTTGAAGACAGTGATTGCATCGCCGAGGCGGATTGGCTCGATAGGCTTGTGGACGGCTTTACTAGCGACCGTGTAGCCGCCGTCGTCGGCCTGGTTAAGGACCTGCCGCCGACGAACATTTACGAGCTGACCTTCAAGGGAACCCATCGGGTGGCCGGGGCAGGGGCGGCCAACAACAGTACGGACATCGTCGAGGAGCATGCCCAAGCCCGCCGCAGCATCAATGCGTTCCCAGCGTCTTACCGGGCGGGCTTGGGCATGGCACCCACCGTGTCGGGACATCCATTAGATCAGCGGTGATAGAGCACTAGCCCGACTTCCGCACCCCCGGCTTTT
>CAZJTP010000172.1:0-9794 GCA_964548955.1 uncultured Phycisphaeraceae bacterium | reverse complement strand
GATCAATCGAGTATGATGGGGCCACCGGATTCGGTGAAGGTTGCGGGGGAAAGCGCTGAGAATCTGACTATGAGACTGCTTTTGTGCAAGAACATCGATAAGCTAGGCATTGTTGGTGACATCGTTGAAGTCGCTGCCGGATACGGGCGGAACTATCTGCTGCCCCAGGGATTGGCGACCGAACCGACGAAGGTGAACATCCGGAAGCTTGCGGAGGCCCGCCTGGTCGCCGAGCAGGAGCGAATCCATCATCGCAAGCTGTTGGCGTCGCTGGCTGATCGCCTGCAAGACGTTGAAGTTACCATTCGAGCCCGGGCGAACAAGGAGGGCGTTCTGTACGGTTCAGTCGGTCGCCGGGAGATTGCAGTCGCGTTGCTTGACGAGGGATTCCCAGTGGAGGACGATCATATCGTGCTCGACACGCCGATTCGGCATCTCGACAACGTCGCGGTGGACGTCAAGCTTGCCGACGATCTGCACAGTACCGTGAAGGTGTGGGTGGTCCGCGAGAAGACGGGAGATGAGGAGGAGGAAGAGGCTCCCGCCCAAGAAGCAGAGGCTAGCAAGGAGGCTGGCGAGGATGACGACCGCCCCAACGAGTAGCTCACCTACCACAGTTGCGCCAGAGCGGCTTCCGCCGCAGAATCAGGACGCGGAGATGGCCCTTCTCGGCGCGATGATGATGAGCCGGGATGCCGTTGCCGAGGTGATTCCCATCATCGGTCGGGGCGACAGCGGCTGGTTCTACCTCCCCGCCCATCAGAAGCTCTTCGAGGCCCTCCTCGATATCTATGACGATCCGTCGAAGGCGATCGACCTGGTTTTGGTGTCGGACGAGCTGCGGCGGCGAGATCTGCTCGACTTCATCGGCGGGCAGGAATACATGATTCAGCTCGCCGAGAGCTTCGCGGATTGGTCCAACGCCGAGTACTACGCGAAGATCGTTCGTGACAAGGGTCTGCTCCGCGATCTGATCCGGTGCGCGGGCGAGATCGCCGACCAAGCATACACCGGGCTCGATGAAGCGAGGGAAATCCTCGACGTCGCCGAGCAGAAGATCTTCTCCGTGACGGAGAGCCGTATCAGCGGGCACACCGTTGAGATCCGCGAGGCCATTGCCCGGCTCGCACAACAGCTTGAGCTGGGTGAGCGGGACGTCTGCACGGGCCTGCCAACGGGATTTACCGCGCTAAACGAGTACACAGGCGGCTTTCAACCCGGTGACTTCGTCGTCGTGGCGGGTCGCCCGTCGATGGGCAAGACGGCGCTGGGGCTTGCGATGGCCCGGCACGCGGCGCTGCACGATCGAAAGCCCGTCGTGTTTTTCTCAATGGAGATGAGCATTGATCAGATCGCCCAGCGTCTTTTGTGCGCCCACACCGGCGTCGACTCACAGAAACTGCGCCGCCGGATGTTGAACGAGGAAGAGATCAAGCAGCTGTTGTACGCGTGTGAGGAGTTCCGCGAAACTCCGCTTTTTGTTGACGATACGCCGGGCATGAGCGTGATGGAGGTGCGCTCCAAGGCGCGGCGGCTGAAGCAAAGACACGACATCCAGGCGGTCTTCGTAGACTATCTACAACTCATGCACAGCCCAAGGGCCGAGAGCCGGCAGGTGGAGATCGCCACCATCAGCCTTGGCCTCAAAAGTCTCGCCCGCGAGCTGAATATCCCCGTGATCGCCATGGCCCAGCTAAACCGCATGCCGGAGGGGCGTTCGGACAAACGCCCGCTCATAAGCGACCTCCGTGAATCCGGTGCGATCGAACAGGACGCTGACGTTGTCCTGCTTATTCACCGCGAGGAGTACTACAAACCGGAAGACGAAAGCGTCAAGAATCAGGCGGAACTAAAAATCGCCAAGCAGCGCAACGGCCCGACCGGCTCGCTGATCCTCCACTTCGACAAGAGGATCACGCGTTTCACGGATCACTACATCGGTCCTGAACCAGCACAAGCGGCTGAAGATTCCCTGAAGTACGTCCCCGCCGAACCATACGGTCCGGGCAAAGACTCGGTACCGTTTTAACTCGCCGCTTCCTTGAAGGCTGGAGTTGAGCGTCAAGTTGGTGGGTATACACTCCCCGAACGGAGTGCCACTGGCGGCTTGTCCGCCAGTGTTTTCACCCAACCGCACGGCCCTTGTGCACGGGCAGGAACACTGCCCGTGGCGCTCGAATGGACGCCTTTGCCTGCAATCCTAACGTTTACCCGAGTCTGGAGTCGTGATGCGTTTCCCCTTTGCCGTTGGTTGGCGCAGTGGTATCATGCAGCGCCGTTTGGCGCGGTACGATCGTATAAATCCTGTGCGCGGACAGGAAATTAATTTCCAGGGCTCCTTGGGCATCGGGCGACGGATCATGCGAGTCACCACATTGTTGTATTGGTTGGTGGCCTGGTTGGCACCGTTGGTATCTCTCTATGCACAGCAGGAACCCGCTCGCACGGTTAGCTCGGTTGAGTTTGCAGGCCTCGTCCGGACTGGCGATGTCTTCGTCCGCGACGTGGTGGGCGTAAAGGCGGGCGATCCGTTCGACGCAGCCGCATTCGACGAGGCTGTTGTTCGCTTACTTCGCACCGGCCGGTTTCTGTCGGCCACCTACAAGCTGGATGAGGAAGCTGCGGGCGTGCGGGTCACGTTCCAACTGCGCGAACACCCGATCGTGACCACCGTTCGGTTTGAGGGAAACAGCAAGTTTGGCGACGGTCAACTCAAAGAGTACATAGCACAGAAAGTGGACAGCCCTGTGGATTGGCTCGCGGTGCGTGACGGGCGCGAGGCGATCGTCGCGATGTACCACGAGGTAGGTTACAACGATGTCGTCGTGAGCTGCGATCGGGAGCTGCTCGATCGTACCGGTGAGCTAGTCTACAAGATCAAGGAGGGGAAGCGGATTCGCATCGAGCGAATCGCGTTCGAGGGCAACGAGTCGATCACCGAGCGTGAACTGAAGCGGCATATCGATACGAAGACGGCGTTTTGGATATTCCGCACCGGCGCGTTCGACGAGGAGCGCGCGGAGTCGGACGTCGCCCGGTTGCAAGGCTACTATCGTGATAAGGGCTTTCTGGATGCGCTGGTCACCTATCGTCGTGAGCTGAGCGAGGACGGAACGGAGCTTGCGATTTACTTTACGGTCGACGAAGGAACTCGATACACGATCGAAACGATCGACTTTGACGGCAACACCGTGTTCACCGACGAGGAGCTTGCAGCAATGATGGCCTCTAAGGTGGGCAAAACGGTAAAGAGGCGAAAGGTTGACGCCGACGTCCGGGCCATTCAGACGCACTATGGCGAACTGGGCTACATCTACGCTACCGTGCGAGCGGTTCGGGTTTTCTCGGACACGCCGGGACTCGTACGCATTACGGTCGGAGTCGATGAGGGCGACCAGTATCGAGTAGGGCGTGTGGTGGTGCGCGGCAACGCGCGCACAAAGGACAAGGTCATCCGGCGGGCTTTGAATCTTTATCCGCCTGATGATCTGTTTGACCTAACCGAGGTGAATGAGGCCCAGCGGCGTCTGCTTGAAACGCGTATCTTCAGTTCAGCCCGTGTGTATCCGGTTGGTGATACACCGGGTGTGCGGGATATCCTGATCGACGTTACGGAAGCTGAAAAGGCCGGCGATTTCCTGTTCGGGGTGGGTGTCACGAGTAACAGCGGGCTGGTCGGAAACGTCGTGCTTGATCTTCAGAACTTCGATCTGTTCGATTGGCCGCGAAACTTCTCGGAGTTGATCAAGTTCCGCTCGTTCTTCGGTGCAGGGCAGCATTTTCGGATCGAGTTGCAGCCCGGTACGGAGTTGGCCCGCTTTCGGATCAGCTTCTCCGAGCCGTATCTTTGGGACAAGCCGCTCCGGTTTGATTTCAGCGGATACCTGTTCGAGCGTGGTCGTGACGGCTATTCCGAACGACGCGCCGGAACCAACGTCAGCCTCGGACGGCGTTTCGAAAGGGGTCGGTGGCATGGGTGGTCGGGCGAACTGGCTCTGCGTGTCGAGAACACGACCGTTGACGATGTGGACGTGTTCGCTTCGGGAGAGATTCGCGACGACGAGGATTCCAACCTGATGACCAGCCTCAAGGGCACCCTGGTTCGCGATCGGACCGACAGCCGATTCGTCCCGACGAAGGGGGATCGGTTTCAGATCGGCTACGAACAGTTCGGTGTGCTCGGCGGGAACTACGATTTCGGGAAGCTCTCAGTCGGCTACACGTGGTACAAGACGATCCGCACCGATCTGCTCGAACGCAAGAGCGTGCTGAAGTTAAGGGCCGACGGCGGCGTGATCATCGGGCATGCCCCGGTTTTTGAGCGTTTTTATGCGGGTGGCACCGGTTCGATCCGAGGGTTTGAGTTCCGAGGTGTCGGACCGCGCGACGGCATCGATAACAACGCCATCGGCGGCGATTACCTGATTTTGCTGGGTAGTGAGTACTCCTTTCCGCTCGTTGGAGACAACGTGCGAGGGCTTTTCTTCCTCGATACCGGCACGGTCGGCTCGGAAACATGGCGGGCTTCGATCGGTATGGGCGTTCGATTCATGATTGACCTGTTTGGGCCGATGCCGCTGGAACTCGGGCTGGCCATCCCGATCCTCTCCGATCCGGATGACGAGGAGCAGGTTCTCAGCTTCCAGATCGGCACGCTCTTCTGATACCACCTGAGCGAGAATGGCGCGCTTGACTCTGGCGAGTAATACGGATTCTAGTCATAGACTGCCGAATCAATGTTCCGGCTCTATCGGATTTTGCAACGCCGCGCGGGCTCCAAGCCCGCGGCTCGCTTGCGACCAATCGGCAATCTTCATCTGATACTCGTATTACCCGTTTCTTCAGGTGTTCAAGCACGGGTCCGCAACAGCGGACTCATGCTACCCGCCACCCGCAACGGGATGCACCTTGATCGGGTCCGTATCATTTCTCGTACCGAAATGAGCCACTCAACCGCAAGCACGAATTGTGAAATTCGCTGGGCCGAGAATCCATTCTCGGCCCAATCGTGCGAGAATGGATTCACGCACGAGCGGCTTTGCTCACACGAACGGGAATACGGCAACACCCTTGTGGCCCCACGCCACACTGTAACGGCTCCGTTGCAGCCGCGACACGGGAGCCGTAGACTGATGCATCATGGAAACGAAAACGACAATCGATAGTCTGTGTGACCATGTGGGCCGGACCGTGACACTCAGCGGCTGGGTCTACAACACCCGGGCCAGTGGGAAGATTGCGTTTATCATCGTCCGCGACGGCACGGGCCTGTGCCAGTGCGTCCTGGAGAAGAACGACGAGACAGCCGCCTTCTTTGATGAGGCCAGGAAGCTGCCGCAGGAGTCGTCGCTGGAGGTGACCGGTACAATATCCGCCGATGAGCGGGCGGTCGGTGGTTATGAGCTGAAGGTCGCGAATGTCCGCGTCGTACAGATTTCGAGGGATTACCCGATCACGCCCAAGCCGCACGGCGTCGATTTCCTGATGAAGAACCGGCACTTGTGGTTCAGGTCGAAGCGGCCCTGGCACATCTTCCGCATCCGAGCGACGGCGATCGATGCGATCCGCCGCTTCTTCAACGAAAACGGATATATCCTGGTCGACACGCCGATCTTCGCACCGGCTGCCGGTGAGGGCTCCCAGACGCTCTTTCAGGTTGACTACTTCGGTGAGCCGGTCTACCTCGCCCAGACGGGTCAGCTTTACGTCGAGGCCGCATGCATGTCGCATCGGAAGGTCTACTGCTTCGGACCGACGTTCCGGGCTGAAAAGAGTAAAACTCGTCGCCATCTAACCGAGTTCTGGATGGTCGAGCCGGAGATCGCGTATGCCAGCCTTGATGATGTGATTGACATTGCGGAGGATTTCGTCCGCTCGGTTGTCGAACGCGTGTTGTGCGATCATCGTGATGAACTGATCGAGCTTGGCCGCAACATCGAGCCGCTCGAAGCCGTCAGCAAACCGTTCTACCGGATGACGTACACCGAAGCAGCTGAGCTGCTCCGCGGGCCAAATGCACGAGAGCTTCTAGAACACGATCTAACGGAGAAAAAAGCCCGTGTGGCCAAGCTGGACAAGCAAATCACGGAACTCGATGCCGTCGCGAAAGGCGGTGGCAAACAGTGGGAGAAGGATAAGGCGGCGGCCGAGGTGATCGTGGCTCGCGAGGAGCGCAGTGAGCTTGAAGAGCAAATCCGCAACATCCCGCATCATATGGAACTGGCGGCCAACTTCGCGTGGGGCTCCGATCTGGGCGGCTCGGATGAGACGATCATTTCGCGTCTGCACGACAGGCCGGTGTTCGTGACGCACTATCCCAAGTACGTCAAAGCCTTCTACATGCGCGACGATCGCAGTGACGATCGCGTTACCGAATGCTTCGACCTGCTCGCGCCGGAGGGTATCGGTGAGATCATCGGCGGATCGGCCCGCGAGGAGGACCTCGATAGATTGCTCGCCCGAATGAAACACGACAATATGCCGCAAGAAGACTACGAGTGGTACCTTGATTTGCGCCGTTACGGCAGCGTCCCGCACGGTGGATTCGGATTGGGCTTCGAGCGTACACTCGCGTGGCTTTGCGGTCTCAAACACCTCCGCGAAGCTGTCGCCTATCCACGAATGATGGGGAAGTTTTATCCGTAGGTGCGTTTTAGCGCACCTTCCCGGTCATTCGCCGTTCATACCATTCGACGCCGAAGGGTATGCCGTGTTGGCCTGCGCAACCTGTTGAACGAAAGGCTTTGACGAATCCGTTATCAGGCACCGTTTCGGCAGTCTCGTTGATCCATTTACGGTTTTCCTGTCAGCGCAGGCTAAGGCCCGAGGCTTGACGAGTGACACACCACAGTGTACACTTGTGAAGTCAAAACGATACACTTTAGGTTCGCTGACGGGAATCGGCAAGGCCAAGCGAATGGCAGCGTGGACATGGATATGAACGACAAGCATCACGGGAACGGTGCCGATCAGATCGAGCGCCCAATCGACAGCGGGCGTCGACGGCTCTGTCAGGTTGCCATCGGTGGGACGGCCGTTGTCTCGGCCGCGGCTGTCGGATACCCGATCGTTGCGTTTCTTCGGCTGCCCAAGTTGTTGGGTCCCGTGGAGCTGATGGAGGTCCCATTAGAAGAGCTCACCGAAGGTTACGGCTACTGGGGTGAGCACATGGGTAAACAGATCGTGGTGGTCAAGTTGGACGGTGAGATCCGGGCGTTTGACGGGACATGCCCGCATCTTGGCTGCATCGTTCAGTGGGACAGTGCGAATCGGGGCTTCAGATGCCCATGCCACGAAGCCAGGTTCGACGACCTGGGCAACCCCATCTCCGGTCCGGTTAACAGCCCTCTTCGGCGCGTCGAATTCGCTGTGGAGGAGAACGTGCTGAAGATTCGCGACACCGGCGGGCGGGCGTGAAGCACAGGGGCGCCGGGATGAGGTTGCTACGGTCCATTTACCGGCAACTCGACGACCGCTACCGAATCACGCCTTTCGTGGAGAAGAACGTTACGAAGAAGCTCGTTCCCCGCACGCTAGGCTGGGGGGGCTGTCTCGGCGGACTCACGTTCCTGCTGTTCATCATCCAGGTGTACACTGGCATTCTTCTGCTGATCTACTACAAACCGGACCCCGCCCGTGCCTGGGACTCGGTGACCTTCATCAAGAGCAACGTTCAGATGGGTTGGCTGATCCAGCGCGTCCATGCCGTAGGCGCCGACATAATGATCGTGTTGGTTCTGATGCACATGGCCCGTGTCGCGTACTACAAGATCTACCGGGCCCCGCGGGAGCTGCATTGGCTCTCCGGCGTGGTCCTTCTTATGTTGACTACGATGACGGCATTCACTGGATATCTGCTTCCCTGGACCAATCTCAGCTACTGGGCGGCGAGCGTGGGTACCGAGATTCCCAGCGCCGTCCCGGTTGTTGGTGTGGGGATTTCGACCTGGGCCCGGCGCGGGCCGACCATATCCGGGGAGACGCTGGGCTTCTTTTTCGCCATGCATGTTTGGGTGCTGCCGGCGTTGTCCGTGATCTTTATGGCTATGCACTTTACGATGATCCGGCGAACCGGGATATCGAAGCCGCTGTAGGCGGTTATGGGAGTTGACACGCGTGTCTGTTGACTATCGCAAGCAATACACGCCGCAGCAGCTCGCGCCGTTTTGGCCCAACGAGATCCTTCGCATGGCCGTCGTGACACTGTGCACGCTTGCTGTCATTACGGTGCTGGCCGTCCTTCCGGTTATCCTTGATCGCTGGGGCCTTGGACATTGGATCGAGGAATCCGAGCCGGCCAACCCGCGGGCCACACCGACTCACATCCGACCCGAGTGGTACTTCCTTGCGGTGTATCAGTACCTCAAGCTGACCCCGCAGGAATTTTTGGGTATGTCCGGCAAGACGATCGGGGTGATGTCGACCGGTGTATTCGTGTTGGTCGTGATGTTCGTTCCACTGTGGGCGCGCCGCTGGTCGCACCAACCGCCGGGACCGCTGCACGGGTTTTTCGTCACATTCGTAATCGCGGTGTTCGTGGCGCTTACGCTCTGGGCCGTCTGGCCCCCGCCGGCCTTAATGATCATCATGCTTTGCGCAGCCGTGATGCTTTTCTACGTGCTGCTTATCAACGAACGCCGGCGGATTCGGCGCGTGTTGCGTCGACAATGGGACTCATCGTAACGATGTCTACGCCAGCACTAATGGTCTTGATGCTGTCGCTGAGCATCCTGGAGACGGATGGGACGACACCAGACGACACTGCAACCCCCGAAGAGTGGTACGCCGGCAACGCCTGCATCCAGTGCCACCGAGACCGCGGAGGGCGACTGGCCCAGATCGTCGACGATGAGTGGGCCAAAAGCACCCACTACAAGAACAACGTTCCCTGTCAGGATTGCCACGGCGGTGACGCATCGCTGACTCGCGACGAGTTCTCATCCGATGACGAGTTCAAGGACACCTCCCATCTATCGTTCAACCCGGAGTTTCTGTTCCTGCGGGACCGTATAGGCATCGGAATGGCCCAGGAGACGAGCATCTCCTTTGCCTGCAGGGAATGTCACAGCGAGAGTCTGGTGAGGCCTCCCGGCGATCCGCACACGGGCCGCGAGGCTCGCGCCTGTTTGTTCAGCCGGGACGGCGGCGTCAGCATGACTCGTGGGAGGGGCATCGCGCACGTCTGCGGCAGGTGTCATAACAGGGCCGCAGAAAAGCATCTCGCCAGCGTCCACGGGAGCTTCGGCGTCCCATCATGTCTATTCTGTCACGGGGATGGCAGTCACGCCATACCGGACGCCGCCATGGACATCCTAGACACCCGCCCCAGGGATCAGCTCGGCAAGTGTTCGCCGTGCCATAAACCGGGCAGCATGGAGATGGTTTCCCAGATCAGGGAGATGCGCGAGCAGACGGCGGAGTTAATCGCAACATCAGCCGAGCAGTTTGAGGATCTCAAGCGGATGGGGTATCGCAACCTGGCGCTTACGGAAATGCACGGGCACGTCGACGACATCAGGAGGAACTTGCGCGAGGTGCTGCACGGATCTAACATCGGTGAGATCAGGGAACTCGCAAAGTCCATTGAGCACGTCGCGAAACAGACCGCCTACGATCACGAACTCGTTTTGGCGCTGCGCGATGCCCGCCGGAGGCAGACCAAGATCGCTCTTGGTACAGCCGGTCTGCTGTTGGTGCTCGCAGGTATGTTTGTTGTGTATAAGAAGGCATTCTGTGCCAACTCCAGTCGCACCGCCGCCTTTCCAGACGCTGACAGATCGTGACACCACGCTCAG